>DATAUL010000167.1:0-4401 GCA_036268255.1 Solirubrobacteraceae bacterium
GTATGACGGCGTCGATCTGGTGCTGGTAGGCCGTTCCAACAACGTCGGCAAGCCCGCAGCGATCCTGGGCCTGCAGCGCAACGCGACCGTCATCTCCTGCCATCGCCACACCTACGATGCCGGCCGCTTGGCACAACACACCCGCAACGCCGACATTCTCATCGTCGCTGTCGGCGTCGCAGGGCTGATCACCGGCGACATGGTCCGCGATGACGCCATCGTCATCGACATCGGCATCAACGCTATCCGGCAGTCCGACGGCACGGTCAAGCTGCTCGGTGACGTCGACATCAGAAGTGTTGAGCCTGTTGCCCAAGCCGTCTCGCCGGTCCCCGGTGGCGTCGGGCCGATCACTGATCTCTGGGTCCTGCGTAACACGGTCAACGCGGCATGGCTTTTGGCGGGACCTCCTCGAAGCGCGCCGTCGCTGTGAGTCAAAGCGCGCGGGCAGTGGCCAGGCCGCCACCAATGCGCCGAGATCGTCGGCGGGCCCGCGGATCGTCATCTGTTCGGTGTGGGGCGCAGAAAGCGAGCGGTCAGGCGCCGGCGCTGCAACCGCATGTGCCGGCGGGGTGCTTGCCGCTGTCGCAGCATTCGCTCTTGGCCGACGGTTCGCAGCATGTCGCCCGCGCGCTGCTCGGGCAACACGCAGCGGCGGTTTCGTCGGTCGGGGCATCGGTGACCACCGCTTGGCTAGGGGCTACTCGGCCGCTGGGCTTGTTGGCGCGGACGATCGCGGAGGCCGCGGAGGCGTGGACACGGTGGGTCTCGGTGATCGAGATGTCATTGAGGCCGGCGGCCAGTAGCGCGTGAGTGAACTCGTCACGGGTCAGGGCGCCCGCGAGACAGCCGGTGTAGGCCTGCATGTCTGACCGTGTTGCGTCGTCCATGTCGGGGTCGGCGATGACGTCTGAGACTGCGAACCGGCCCCCCGGCTTGAGAACGCGGGCGGCTTCGCGCAGGACTTGCGGCTTGTCGGTTGAGAGGTTGATGACGCAGTTGGAGATGATCGCGTCGACGCTGTCTCGCGGGAGGGGGATCTCCTCGATGTGCCCGCGTAGCCATTGGACGTTGGTGATGCCGGCTTCGGCCTGGTTTCGCCGGGCGAGGTCGAGCATCTCGTCAGTCATGTCCAGGCCATAGGCGAGGCCGGTCGGGCCGACGCGCTTGGCGGAGAGCAGCACGTCGATCCCACCGCCGGACCCGAGGTCAAGGACGGTCTCGCCCTCGTGCAGTTCGGCGATCGCGATTGGATTGCCGCAGCCCAACGAGGCGAGCACAGCGGCGTGCGGAAGTTGCTCGCGGTCGGCCGGGTCATAGAGCGGGGAGCCGAACAGTTCGCGCTGGTCTTCGGCGATGATCGCGCCCCCGGCGCTGCAGCAGCTCGCTGCGCTGGCGTTCACGTCGGTGCTGACCGTCGCGGCCGCCGCGTATTTCGCGCGGATGACGTGACGCAGCTCGATCTGGTCGGCTGGGATGCTCATGACTTGGTCTCCTTGGTACGGGACGGTCGTTCGTCGACGGCTCGGGTTAGGTCAGCCAGCCGGCGAGCTCGGCGAGCGTGTCGGGGATCACGTAGTAGTAGGCCCACAGTCCTTGGCGTTCTGAGCCGACCAGACCGGCGTTGCGCAGCACCTTGAGGTGATGAGAGACCGTCGGCTGGGAGAGGTCAAACAGCGGGACGAGCTCGCATACGCAGACCGTGCCGGCGTGGTTGCGCAGCACGTCGATCAGCTGGACGCGGACGGGGTCGCCGAGGGCTTTGCCGACCTCGGCCATTCGCACGGCCCGGGCGCGGTCCACATCGGGGTAGACCACGGGCTGACAGCACGGCTCGCCAGCGGGGCGCTTGGTCTTCGGGCTGAGTTCCAGATCGACGCTCATCGATATACGAGTATCAATTCAAGTGATGTCTGTCAATGCAATACTTCCGTACATGGCCACCGTCCTGTTCGTGTGTCTGCACAACGCCGGGCGCTCGCAGATGGCCCAGGCCCTGTTCACCCGCGCCGCCGGCGATGCCCACCAGGCGCTGTCGGGCGGCACCACCCCCGCCGCCCGTGTTCACCCCGAGGTCGTCGAGGTCATGCGCGAACTCGACATCGGCCTCAGCGACCGCACCCCGCAACTGCTCACCCGGGAACTCGCCGAACAGGCCGAGATCGTCGTCACGATGGGCTGCGGCGACCAATGCCCCTACATTGCCGGCAAGCGCTACATCGACTGGAAGCTTCCGGATCCCTCAGGCCAGCCGATCGAGGCTGTACGCGGGATCCGGGACGAGATCGCGACCCGCGTATCCGCACTGCTGACAGAGCTCACGTAGCTGACACACGCGGGCAGCTGCGGGCCGCGCACGACCAGTTCACGTCGATCGGGATGGAGGCGTTCGCCGGGCGAGTCCGCGGGCGGCGACCAACATCAGGACGGAGGATCGTCGCCGTCGCCGCTCATCATTCCAAGCAGGCCGGTGATGACGAGCGCAAGTGCGCCGACCTCCACCACGACGATCGCGACGACGAGCCAGGTGACGGGGTTGAGTGCGAGAAGCACGATGATCGCGTGGTAGATCACCACGGCTGAGGCGGCATGCGTCGCCGGGATGCCGTAGAGCGACAGGGCGCCAGTCAGACCGGCATCGAGCGCGCCGATCCCGCCGCAAACCAGGATCTTTGAAGGTGGTCTGCTCAGCGACCAGGACGGTAGGCAAGACGACGGGGCCTGTACCTGCTCGCTCGGAGGAGCCGCCGGTCACGCGTGGTGCTGCTGACCGACTCCTCCTCGACCGTGTCGGTGGTTTCGTCCTGGGGAACCTGTTCACGTCGCTGGTCGCTGGCATCGGCACGTCGGCGTGGGCGGTGATCGTCGGCGTCCCTTACCCGGTGTTTCTCGACTTGCCGGTGGCGCTGTTGGACCTGATCCCGGTCGTCGGGTCGACGATCGGCGGGATCATCGTCTCGCTCGTCGCCCTCAGCGTGTCGCTATCGGTCGCGATCGCGACCGGGATCTCCTACGTCTCTTATCGCTTCTTCGAGGACTATCTGCTGGCGCCCCGCGTCATGGCGCGCACCGTGGCGCTTCCGGCGCTGGCCACCGTCACCACGACCGTCATTGGCGGGGCACTGCTGGGTGTCATCGGCGCGCTCGTCGCGATTCCGGTCGCCGCCGCGGTGCAACTGCCTGATCCAGGAGGTGGCGAAGCCGAGTCTCGAGAAGTCCTGAGCACGAATAGGCCCTTGCCGCAGCAGGATTCGGGTGAAATCATCACCTCATGAGCCCGGCTGGGTCAGGCAAAGCCCAGTATCGCGGCGGCCAGCGCGCGTGGCTCGGCCGCCATCCCGCACGATCCAAGTGGCGGTGGCCGGTCCTTGCCTGGCTATTCGGGCTTGGGCTCGTGGTGGTCTCTGGCCTGCTCCCACCCGTGGCCGGCTACCTGGTCATCTTAGGTTCGTGTGTGTTGCTGGGATCGGTGCTCGGAGCGCATACCGGGGATCCCAGCGGGCTCAGAGACCACCGCCAGTAACCCGCTGGTTTCGCTCAGGAGACGCCAGCGTGGGCAAACCGGCGCAGCGGCGGTCGCCCCCCTCGGCGACATCTTCTATCGGCTGAGGGGAGGGTCGGTCCCACGGTCGCCGGTGGTTCGGTGACTGCCGATGACGGCTTGGGTGATGGTCTTGACGAACCGGTCGTCGATCGGCTCGCGCGAAACCAGCGGCGGTAGAACAGCGGTCCGAGCAGTGCCCTGGGGCCAACCGCTCGATCCTGTTTCGCGACCCCGACGGCAACCTCGTGAACCTGTTCACGCCGGTCACCCAAGAGGCCATCACGAAGTTCAGCCGCTGACGAGGACGCGACGCTGCCTAGTCCACGCAGGTGATCGAGTTCGCGGCGTGGTGTGCCCGCTGGGGGTTGGCTACTGCGATCCCGTCAGCGGGCCCGCACCGGCGGCGGCTAGGTGGCGAGTGGCCTCGAGGGGTCTCAGGCGGTGACGCGCTTGAGCCGACCCCGGGCGGTAGATGACTCCGCGGCGGGCACGAGCCGGCCTGCCTTGCCGAGTCCGCGCGCTGGCATGTTCCCGTAGACAGCTTCGTACTGTCCCGCCTTGACGAGGTAGGTCTCATGCCAGATGCCGGTGCGGCCGCTGCGCCCGACGCGGCGCCAGTATTGCTGCCAGACGTCGAGGTGAGGATCGTCGCGGTCCTTGGCGAACGCCTCCAGCTGCTCGAACGAGCGCCAGTACTGCACGATCGTCGGAATGCCCAGCTCGTAGGCGAGCAGTCCCTTCTCTGGGTGGGCGACGAGATAGTCGAGCATGTGCTTCATCCCGCGCCGGCCCCCGAGGTCCAACAGGGCGCGGGCGAACTGCAACTTGTCGTTGAACCGCGCGCCGATGAGAAAGAC
>DATAUL010000168.1:0-2593 GCA_036268255.1 Solirubrobacteraceae bacterium
GCGCGAGATCCTCCGCGACCGCGGGCAGTTCGGGCCGGGGATTGCCGTTCGCGGCCTCGATGACCGCATTGACTCCGGCGGCCATCTCGAAGCGCTCTCCAAGCATCCGTGGATACAGGGGTCCCATGCGCGTCGTGTAGGCCGACAGCCACCACGCCGCGAGTCGCCGGGCGCTCTCCTGGTCAGGCCCGAGCGCTACCGGGACGCCGAGGGAGACACGCGTCGGCGCAGGCACCTCGACACGGGACTCGCCTTCTCGCAGAAGAGCCCGACCTTCCTGCACGCGGCTTCGTGCCCATAGGAACGGCGCCCACCCGTCGGCCAGCTCGCCGGCGAGCCTGATCGAGCCCGGCGACAGCGCCGCCAACGTGATTGGCACCGACACATCCGGGAGCACCCCCAGGCGCAGCGGTCGGGCATCCGACGCGGGGTTGGGCAGCCGATCCCCACTCAGAAGTGCTCGAACCGCCGTCAACGTCTCGCGCAACCGCACGAGTGGCCGCTCCCACGCAATGCCGTGAAAGCCCTCGGTCAGCGGGGGGCTGCCGGCGCCGATACCGAGTGAAAATCGACCTCCGGAGCACCGCTGCAGGCCTGCCGCGCCAAGAGCGATCGTCGCCGGCGTGCGTCCCCACGCCGAAATGATCGATGTCCCGAGATCAATGCGCGACGTCCGCAGAGCCAGCTCCGCCAGCAGAATCATCGAATCGTGAGTCCACCCCTCAGCGACGTCCACGCGATCAACACCCAAGTCATCTGCCTGGCTAGCAAGCCGCAAGATGACGTCGGTGCGCGTCTCAAACGGCGTGAACGCTATCCCGATACGCATTCGCTCAGCTGCGGCGCTCATTGGGCCGGGGACTTCGGTCGCGCCCGGCCCGCAACGAGCGGTCTGACGATCGGGGGCATTCCGCGCCACGAAGCCGTGCGGACTTGGTCGACTTCGAGCTCACAAGCCTTGATCAGCTCGATCGTCGCGCGGTTACAACGGCAACCCTCAGCGAATCGCTGCCCGGGCCAAGCGAGGCGGTCCTGCCAGGACGCGAGTCTCGCCGACTCAGACCGGACATGCTCGACCAATGCGGCTGCGCCGAGCACGCGCGCCGAGCGCCCGCTGCGACCGAGCTTCCGCTCCAGGCGGGTGCGCATGGGCGCTTCGGGCTCGGTGAGGATCAGCTTGTCGAGGTCATCGGGATAGTGCGCCAGGTTCACTCCGGTACCACTGCCGAGCTCAACCGTTTGCCCGCTCGCATGCTGAAGTAGGTCCCGGCGGTGAGAACACATCCCGAGCCGCTCGCGAACCCACAGGACAGGGTCGTACAGAACCGCGAAGGCCAGGGCCCAGAGACCCGGGGCTGACGACTGCGGCGCTTCGCTGTTGCCATTGCTCATAGCGACGAAGGTACGCAGGCGGCTGGCGCTGCGCATCGCCCGCTCAGGCCATCTTCACGCAATGGCCCGCATGGGTGATCCGGATCAAATGAGGCCCAGCCGCGCCCCCTCCGCGACCGCGGCGGCGCGATTGCCGCGGCCCAGCTTGCGTCGGATGTTCGCGAGGTGGCGGTGGACCGTGTGCCGGCTGAGAACGAGCTGCTCGGCGATCTCCCGTTCGCTCAGACCGCTCGCGACGAGCCCCAGCACCTCACGCTCACGCCGGGAAAGCAGCGCCTCCGCGGGCTCGTCCGCGACGCTTCCAGCCGTGGCGTTCGGTTCAAGGAACGAGCGCAACGCGCGAGCGACCGACTGTGCATCCCCGGCCCAGGGGAGATGAGCGCTTCCCTCAAGCGGGATCAGCGTCGCCCCCGAGATCCCCGCGGCCAGCGCTCGACCCTGCTCGTAGGGAATCGCGCGATCGGCGCGACGATGCACCACCAGCGTCGGTGCGCGCACCCGCTCAAGCTCGCCCCGGACATCGAAGCGGTAGATCGCTTCGAGCAGCGCGACGGCGGTCTCGGCGCTTGCGGCCGCCCGTTGGAGGCGCGCGAACTGCTCCCGCTCAGCCGCGCCCGCATCACCAAGAAAGATATCGGCGAGCACGCGCGCGCCCAGGCCCCAGTGTGAGTGAAAGGTCGTGACGATCGCGTCGCGAACCTCAGACGGCGCAATCGCGCGACCATCCGCGTATGCGCCGTAGAGCAACAGTCGCTCGACGCGGTCCGGGAAACGCGCGGCCAACGCGACCGCAGCGCAACCGCCCGACGACCCGCCAAGCAACGTAACTCGCTCCAGCCCGAGCTCGTCCAGAACCGCGCCCAACAACGCAACCTCGGTCTCCAGCGTACGCTCCCGCGGCTGCCCGTCGCGGTCAGACATGCCGACGCCCGGCGCGTCGTAACGCACGAGCACGTGCCTCTCGCCGACGGACTCCCAGAACGATCGAAACGCCTGATCGCGCCAATTGAGCTCGAGATGGCTGACCCACCACGCCGGCACGACCAACGGCGGCCCCTCCCCGCTCACCGCATACGCGATGCGCCCGCCCCTGAACCGCATGAACCGTATCTCCACCTCTGACGCCACAAGCCCAACGCTACACAAGCTCCGTCACACCAATGAATACGAATACCGCCTCACCAAGAACAACGCGGATGCC
>DATAUL010000169.1:0-1635 GCA_036268255.1 Solirubrobacteraceae bacterium
GCCCATCAGCCCGATGCGCCACATCGAGGGCGCCGACGGGCCCAGCCCGCCGCCGATCTCGATCCCGTGCTCGCGCAGCAGCGCGGTCTGCACCTGCTTGGCATCGACCCCGTCGGGGACGAGCACGGCGGTCAGCTGCGGGAGCTGGTGCTCGGGGTTGGCGAGGAGCTCGAGACCTCGTGAGCGCGCGCCGTCCTGGAGGGCGGCGCCGGCCTCGGCGTGGCGCTCCCAGCGGGCGTTCAGACCCTCGGCGGCCACCTCGCGCAGCGCCTCGTGCAGCGCATAGATGACCAGCACCGGGACCGTGTTGTGATACACGGGCGGGCGCTTGACCCAGTAGTCCTGGAGCAGGTGCAGGTCGAAGGAATAGGGCACCGGGTGTGTCCGATTGCCGATCCGTTCCAGCGCGCGCTCGGAGACCGCGAGCGGCGACATCCCGGGAGGCGCGCCGACGCACTTCTGGGTGCACGAGTAGGCGAAGTCCACGCCCCACTCGTCGAAGGCGAGCTCAACGCCGCCGAGCGAGGTAACGCAGTCGGCCATCAGCAGCACGTCGCGATCGCGCACCAGACCGCCCAGCTCCTTGAGCGGATGCAGGGCCCCGCTCGAGGTCTCGGCGTGCACGACGGTCATCAGCCGGGCCTCCGGGTGTGCGTCGAGCGCTGCCATGAGATCGTCGTTGGCCACCGGCTGTCCCCAGTCGGCCTCGACCGGCACGATCTCAGCGCCCAGTCGGCCCGCGATCTCCACGATGCGCTTGCCGAAGAACCCGTTCACGCCGATGATCGCGGTGTCTCCGGGCTCCAGCAGGTGGGCCAGGCCCGCCTCCATGCCCGAGGTACCGGTCGCCTGCAGCGGCAGCACGAGCGCGGCGTCGGGGGCCTGATAGGCGGCGCGCAGGAGGTCGACGACCTCGGCGTTGATGTCGGCCAGGTCAGGATCCATGTGGCCGAGCAGCGGGCGCTGCATCGCGTCCTGGACGGCGGGGGAGATGCTGGCGGGGCCTGGCCCGCAGAGCAGGCGCTCGGGTGGGTTCAGCGGGGCGACGGTCATGGGGGCGAGCCTACCTCTTGCGCGAGATTGGGTGGCGCGGCCGGCCGTCGGTGATCAAGCAGCGAGGTTCGGATTTGAGGTCCCTTGGGCGTTGGTGGCGATGTTTGACGGCGTCGGCCGCTCCGCGTGATGGGGCGGGGCATTGGTCCCGGGGCTGAACGCCCCGGTGCGGGAGAGGGCGGCGGATCTGGAGCGCTCGGGCCCCGAAACCGATCATTCTGTTGCGCGATCGACGCCGGTCCTCCGAGTGTGGCCGATACACGTCGGATTCCGGTCGCTTTCGAGCACACCTGCGTCCCGGCTGGAACCCGTGCAACGTAATGATCGGGTGAGGCGCCCCACCGACCCCCTGCCTGTTCCCGATCCGGGGACGCCAGCCCCGCGCGCTACTCAGCGTGTGGGTCGTACGCCGCCGGGTCGTAGGGCAGGTCCGGGTGCCCGCCCGGCTCCGACAGCGAGTACGTGCGCATCCGCCCCTCGTCCTGGTCGAAGGCAACCGCGCTGGTCAGCGTGTACGGACCGGCAGGCGGGTGCTCCTTCACAACCTCGGCCAGCCGCCGGGAGATGTAGGCCAGCGCGCTC
>DATAUL010000170.1:0-2466 GCA_036268255.1 Solirubrobacteraceae bacterium
CAGGGTCGTGCACATGCGGCCGTTGCCCTCGGACTCCACGACCGCGACCGACCCCGTCTGTGCCACGGCGAAGTTGGCGCCGCTGATGCCCACCTCGGCCTCCAGGAACAGCCGGCGCAGGTGCAGGCGGGCGGTCTCGGCGAGCTCCCGGGGATCGTCGGAGAGATCCGGCGGAGCACCGGGGAGCTTACGGCGGAACAGGTCGCGGATCTGCGTTCGGTTCTTGTGGATGGCCGGCACGAGGATGTGCGACGGCGTGTCGTCGCTCAGCTGGATGATCAGCTGCGCGAGGTCGGTCTCCCACGGGTGGATCCCGCGTGCCTGGAGCGCCTCGTTGAGGCCGGTCTCCTCGGTCGTCAGCGACTTGGACTTGACCACCTCGTCGACGCCGTGCGCGGCGATCAGATCCCCGACGATCCGATTGCACTCGTCGGCGTCACGTGCCCAGTGCACGACGCCACCCGCCCTGGTCACCGACTCCTCCAGCTCGAGCAGGTACTCGTCGAGGTGACGCAGGGTGCGCTCCTTGATCGCGCGGCCGGCCTCACGCAACCGCTCCCAGTCGGGAAGCTCGGCGACGACGCCGGCGCGCTTGGCGCGGATCGTGTGCGTGGCGTGACCGAGGTTGTGCCGCAGCTGGCTGTCAGCCAGCGCGGTTCGGGCGGCGTCGGGAAACGAGATCGTCGGCTTGAGCGCGTCGGTCATCGCGGGCGGGTGGAATCCGATTCGGTGTCGTCGGTCTGGGCGAGGATCTCGGCGATGTGCATCGTGCGAACGCCCGCCCGCTGGCGCGAGAGCGCGCCGCCGATGTGCATCAGGCAGGAGTTGTCGGCGCTGGCGCACACCTCCGCGCCGGTGTCGAGGATCGTGCGGACCTTGTCGGTCAGCATCGCGATCGAGGTGTCGGCGTTCTTGACCGAGAACGTGCCCCCGAACCCGCAGCACTCCGCGGCCTCCGGAAGCTCCCGCAGGTCGATGCCCTTGACCGCGCGCAGCAGCCGCAACGGGCGGTCGCCGACGTGCAGCATGCGCAGCGAGTGACACGTGGGGTGATACGTGACCCGGTGGGGGAAGACGGCCCCCACGTCCTCCACCTCCAGGCGGTCGACGAGCAGCTCGGTCAGCTCGAAGACCCGCGGGATGAGCTCGCGCACCTCGCGCTCCAGGGCAGCGTCGCCCGCCAACTCGGCCACACGCGGGTAGGCATCGCGCACCATCCCCACGCACGACGCCGAGGGAGAGACGACCACCTCGCTGTCGCCGAATGTCCGCACGAAGTGGCGCACGAGGGGCACGGTCTCCTGGGCGTAGCCTGTGTTGAAGTGCATCTGGCCGCAGCACGTCTGCTCCAGCGGAAAGTCGACCTCGACGCCGAGACGCTCCAGCAGTGCCACCACCGCCCGGCCCGTCTCCGGGAAGAGCGTGTCGTTGAAGCAGGTGATGAACAGCGAAGCACGCACGGCGATCAACGTACCGTGTGTGGTCGTCCGCCAGGCAGCCGATCGAAGGCATCCACCACATCTCCCTGATCACCGGCGACGCTCCCCGCAACGTCGATTTCTACGCGCGGGTGATGGGCCTGCGGATCGTCAAGAAGACCGTCAACCAGGACGATCCTGGCGTTATCACCTGTTCTACGCCGACGAGAACGGATCGCCGGGGGCCGACATCACGTTCTTCGAGTACCCGTCCGCACGTCCGGGACGGCCAGGCGCCGGCATGATCGATCGCATCGCCCACCGGGTCGCCGATGAGGACGCGCTCGACTTCTGGGCCGACCGCCTTTCCGCCGAGGGTGTGGTGGTCGATCGCGAGCCCGGCCGCCTGCGCTTTGCCGATCCGGAGGGCATGGGCCACGAGCTGGTCGTCAGCGCCGTCTCGGATGTTCCGCTGATCGCCGCTCACCGAGTGGCGCCCGCCCCACCCCCGTGATCGATCGCTTCTGGTTTCAGTCGGTCTACTTCCGGGAGCCGGGCGGCGTCCTCTACGAGCTGGCCACGCTCACGCCGCTGCCCGACCCCAGCATCTGGCGCCCGGAACCCGCTGCCGCCAGGAGCTGAGGGCGCCCGCGGCGTGGGTCCTTATTCGGTGCAGGACTCGGCCGCGCGCGGTGTCATGCGGCCGAACACCGAGCCCAGCGTCTCGAGTTCCTCGGCGCCGAGCTGGTCGAAGAACGCGCGCCGCACGGAATCGAAGTGCGTGCGCTGGGCTCCGCGCATCAGCTGGAGTCCGTCCGCCGTCAGGCGGGCTTCGACCGCCCGTGCGTCTTCGGCGCAGGGGTCGCGGGTGATCAGCCCGCGGGACTCGAGGGCCGCGGCGATCCGTGAAACCCGGCTGAGGCTGAGTCCGGCCGCGCCGGCCAGCGCCGAGAGACGCAGACAGCGGTCCGGGGCGGCGGCCAGGCGCGCCAGCAGCTCCAGGCTGGAGAGCGTGAGCCCATAGTGCGCTTCGAGCTCGGCATCGAGC
>DATAUL010000171.1:0-2577 GCA_036268255.1 Solirubrobacteraceae bacterium
CGTCCCTGAACCCCGCGCTGGCCGACGCTCACTTCTGTCCCCGGTGCGGTCAACCGGCCGAAGTGCAGTTTCCCCGGCGGATCACCTGCCCGCATTGCGGGTACGCCGCCTATTACAACCCCAAGCCGGTGGCCGGCGCCATTCCGGTCGACGAACGCGGGCGGGTGATCCTCCTGCGCCGCGGGTTCGATCCTGGGCGGGGGCGGTGGACGTTCCCCGGCGGGTTTGTCGATCTCGGCGAGTCGGTCGAGGAGGCCGCTGTTCGCGAGACCCAAGAGGAGCTAGGCGTCGCGATCGAGCTCGGCCCGCTCGTCGGTGTCTACTCGCGCCCGGAGGAGCGCGTGGTGCTGATCGTCTACCGCGCGCGCTCGCTGGGCCGTCCCCAGACCACGGCGGAGGCGATCGAGGTTCGCGCGTTCGCCATCAGCGAGATCCCGTGGGAGGATCTCGCCTTCTGGTCGACAGACCGCGCGCTACGCGACGCCTTCGGTCCGTGACCGCCGGGGAGCTTGCAGCCGGCTGCCTGAGGCAGCGCCGGCCGATCGAGGCTCCAGGCATGATTGGGTCGTGCTCCCCCCGCATCTCCCGGGCGTTCTCCACACGCTCGAGCCGACGTTGGACAACTACGGCTACCTCGCGGTCGCCGGCTTTGTTCTGCTCGAGGACTTCGGTGTACCGGTCCCCGGCGAGACGATCCTGATCCTGGGCGCCGTCTACGCGGGCACCGGGCGCCTGAACGTCCTGCTGGTCGGCCTCATCGGATTCCTCGCGGCCGTAGTCGGCGACAACCTCGGCTTCGCGATCGGCCACATCGGCGGCCGACGGCTGGTTCAGCGCTTCGGTCGCTACATCCTGCTCACCCCGGAGCGTCTGGACAGAGCCACCGGCTTCTTCGAGCGTCACGGCGGCAAGATCGTCGCGGTCGCTCGGTTCATCGAAGGCCTGCGCCAAGCCAACGGGATCATCGCCGGCATCACCGGCATGCACTGGGCGAAGTTCCTGGCCTTCAACGCGCTTGGAGCGGCGCTGTGGGTCGCCGTCTGGACCAGTATCGGTTACCTCTCCGGCAGCCACATCAACACGATCTATAACGACGCGACCCGCTATGACACCTACCTGGCGGTCGCCGTCGGCGTCCTCATCCTCGTCTACATCGCCCGGCGACTGTGGAAGCGGCGCAATCGGTCGATCTCCGACTCGGATTGACGAGCTACTTCTTGGCCTGTTCGAAGTATGGGTTGGTGCCCGAGGCGTGGTCGGTGACGTCGACGACGCGGTCGATCTCAGGCACGGCCTGGGTGATCGCCACTTCGATCCCCTGGCTGAGAGTGACGGTGGCCATGCCGCAGCCTTGGCATCCCCCGCCCAGGCGTAGATACGCGGTGGCGCCTTCGATTCCCGCGAGCTCGGCGTGGCCGCCGTGGCTGGCGATGCTGGGGTTGACCTCGTGGTCGAGCACGGCGATGACGTGACGAGCGACGTCGGTGTCAAGGCCGATTCCCGGTGTCATCGACGAACCCTGACCAGGGGCGGCGGGGCCGGCTCCCGGGCTCATCGGGAGGGTGGGAAGAAAGACGGGCGCGGGTGGCGGTTTGTTGGGGTTGAGGACGACGAAACCGGCATGCAACGGGTCCTCGCTCCAGTCGATCGTCGCGCCGCGCAGCTTCTCGACACTGCGGTCGGCGACGACGATGGCGAGATCTCCTTCGTGTTGGACGATGTCGCTGTCGCTGACCTTGGTCAGCGGCTCGAGCGACAGCGCGTGGACGTACTCGCCGTCGGACTCGCCGGTGATCCTTACGGACAGCGCCCGATCGGTCGGGTCCGGGTCGGCGGCGCGGAAGTTCTCGATGCGCTGCAGGGCCGACGCCGTGATGGCGAGCGGGCGTGAGGCTGATTCGGTCACCGACCTACGATACTCCCCATGGACCGCGTCCTCCTGATCCTGCCCTCGGCCACCTATCGCGCGCCGGATTTCCTGGCAGCGGCGCGGGAGCTCGGCGTTGCGGTCACGGTGGCGTCCGAGCGCCGGGCGGCGATGGCGACGGCGATGGGCGAACGTGCCCTCACGCTTCGCCTGTCAGACCCGGCGCGGGCGGCCGAGCAGATCGCCGAGCGTGCCCGGGAGACTCCGTTCGCCGCGGTTGTGGGGGTCGATGACCAGGGGGTGATGGCCGCCGCGCTCGGCGCCGAGCGACTCGGGCTCCCGCATAACCCGCCGGCCGCCGTCGCCCGCACGCGCGACAAGGCGGAGATGCGCCTGGCGCTGGCTCAGGCCGGTGTCCCGCAGCCGCGGTTCGCGCTGCTGGCGCCGGAAGCCGATGTCGCGGCCGTGGCGCGCGAGGTGGGCTTTCCCTGCGTCCTCAAGCCGCTGGGGCTGTCGGGCAGTCGAGGGGTGATCCGCGCCGATGACGCCGAGCAGGCGCGACGGACCGCCGAGCGCGTGTGGGGCATTCTGGCGACCGCGCAGGCGCCGGCCGGGAAGCCGCTCCTGGTGGAGGGCTATCTGCCCGGCGTCGAGGTTGCGGTCGAGGGCCTTCTGCGCGGCGGCCGTCTGGAGGTGCTGGCGGTGTTTGA
>DATAUL010000172.1:0-16916 GCA_036268255.1 Solirubrobacteraceae bacterium
CTTGCTCGACGCGGTTATCGAGGCCTATCTCGCGCTCGGGTTCGATGGGCGAACTGTCAACTTGAACCGTGCGGCGGACTGAGTCGTGGCTGTCGAGGAACTCTCAGATGTCCTGAGCGAGTTCGCTCGAACGATGGTGACCGATTTCCCGATCCAGGGGATCCTCGATCATCTGGTCAAGCGGATCGTGGAGATCATGCCGATTACTGCGGCTGGGGTGACGTTGATCGCTCCCGGCTCAGAGCCCCGCTACGTCGCCGCGTCCAACGATGCCGCGTTGCGGTTTGAGAAGTTGCAAACCGAGTTGGACGAGGGGCCCTGCCTGGCGGCCTATCACGCCGGTACGGCGGTCTCGGTGCCGGATCTGCGTGAAGAGGAGCGGTTTCCGCGGTTCGCGACCCGCGCGCTGGACGCCGGGCTGACAGCGGTGTTCTCGTTTCCGCTGCACCACGATGCTTCGCAGCTGGGAGCGCTCGATCTCTACCGCGACACACCCGGGCCGCTCTCGCCCGCGTCGATGAACACCGCCCGGACGCTGGCCGACGTCGCCGCCGCTTACATCCTCAACGCGCAGGCGCGCGCCGAGCTTCAGGACTCATCGATTCGCTCCAACGAGGCCGCTTTGCACGATCCGCTGACCGGTCTCCCGAACCGAGCGCTGATGATGGAGCGTATTGAGCACGCGTTCACCCGCGGTCTTCGCTCGAGTAACACCTGTGCGCTGTTCTTCGTCGATCTCGACCGCTTCAAGGTGGTCAACGACACATACGGCCACCAGGTCGGCGACGCGTTGCTGGTCGCTGTCGCCGCGCGCCTGCTCGCCGCGCTACGCCCTGCCGACACGTTGGCGCGGATGTCCGGAGACGAGTTCGTGATCCTGTGCGAAGACCTCGATGACCCGGTCCGTGCCGATGCGATCGCCATCCGCGTCGATGCTGCGCTCGCCCGACCGTTTCTGCTCACCAGAGGAGTGGAGGTGCGTGTGAAGGCGAGCATCGGGATCGCGTTCACGGGGCGTGGGAGCGACGTGCCCGAGGACCTGATCCGCGACGCGGATCTTGCGATGTACCGCTCCAAGCGCAAGAACGCCGGGCACCGCCACCTGTTCGATCTGCGCGAGCTGCACCGGGCAGAGGACCAGGCCGGCCTGGAGCACTTTCTGCCGGGGGCAGTCGAACGCGGCGAACTACGCCTCGTGTATCAGCCGATCGTGGATGCTGCCGACCGCCGGCTCGTCGGCGTCGAGGCCCTTCTGCGCTGGATACACCCAAGCCGTGGCGAGGTGTCCCCGAACGTCCTCATCCCGCTGGCCGAGCAGTCCGGCCTGATCGTCGAGATCGGCCGCTGGGTCCTGGAGAAGGCGTGGGCGGAGCGTCAGCGTTGGTCGCCCAAGCTCGCCGACCAGATCGCGATGTCGGTCAACGTCTCCGCTCATCAATTCATGTCCGCCGGCTTCACGGCCATGGTCGCCGACGTGCTCGCCGGCGCGTCGGTCGATCCCCGCCTGATGACACTGGAGGTGACCGAGAGCGTCTTTATCCGCGACGGCGAACGGGCGCTGGTCGTACTCAAAAGCCTCAAGGACATCGGTGTGAAGATCGCGCTCGACGACTTCGGGACCGGCTACTCCTCCCTGAGCTATCTCATGGAATACCCGGTCGACACGATCAAGGTCGACCAGACGTTCATCGCCAAGCTCGCCAAGACCCCCGCCAGCCGCACGATCGTCACCGCAGTGGTCCAGCTTGCCCACGGCCTCAACATGACCGTCGTCTCCGAAGGCGTCGAGACAGTCGAGCAACACCGTGAGCTGGCCCAGCTGGGTTGCGATGCCTGCCAGGGCTTCTACTTCGGTCGGCCGATGGCCCCCATCAGCCTCGACCACCTCATGCAGCACCGTTCCGACGGACGCCACCCAGTCCTCCCCCGGGCAGCCTGACCGAGGCCGAGAACCCCAACGCAATCTCCACACAGAGGCTGTCCCGGCGCCATAGGATCGCGCGGTCACCAACGACGTCCGACCGGGGGGCAGCATGCGCTTCAGGCTTGCTTTGATGGCTGCGCTGGGCGCAGCCGGTTTCGCACCGGCGGCCGTCGCGGCTGCGTCGTCGAGTCTCAGGTTCACGATTGCCAACACCGGCGTGACGTGCGCCATGACCGCGGCGTCGGCCTCGTGCCAGACGGCGACGGCATCGTCCACGATCTCGGCGACCCTGACGCCTGACGGCAACGCTGCGATCTGCCACCAGCCTCAGGGCGCCTCACCGGGGTGCATTCTCTGGCCGGGAGCGATGTACGACAACGTCTTCATCGCCAATCCAGAGCCCACCGTCGGCCGGTTCGCCTGCATCCCGATCGGCAATTTTGCCGCGAGTATCACGGGAACTGTCTGCACCGTCAGCGCTACCGGGAAGGGCTTCCGGATCACCACCGGGAAGGTGGCCCGCGTCAACCAGATCTCGCCGGGACCCCATCACCCGTGCACAAGGGCAGCCTTGACCGCCGCTCTGGAGCGCGCCTACCGCAAGCGGTCGCTGGCACCCAGCTACATCTCCCGAGGGTGGCAATGCGCCGGGAACTATGCCCGCGCCGATCTGATCGATGTCCACGGCCACGTGGCTGATGACGTCACGGTGGTCTTCCGCGTCGCGGCCCGCGTCTGGTCGCTCGCCGGCAGGGGAAAGGTCTGCGAGGACGGTGAGATCCCGGCCCGGATCTGGCTGCGCTCCTGCGCCGTGAACTAGGGGCCTGGTGTGCCCGTGTCGCTTCAGCCGCCGAGCCTGGACGGAATCGCGCGCCGGTTCTCGAGCATCAGCGCGGCGCTCTAGCCTGTGCTCGTGGACCGCCGGGACCCCAGCGTGCGCGAGACGGTGAGCGCCCAGCTTCATCGGTGGCTGGACGGGGACGGCGACAAGACGCTCGACGGTCTGATCACGCTGTTCGGGCGCGGCAGCTTCGCGCTGCTCTTCATCCTCCTCCTCGGTGTATCGGCCCTGCCGCTGCCCACCGGTGGCGCGACCCACGTGTTCGAGGCGATCGCCGTGCTGCTCGCCCTCCAGCTGGTCGCCGGGCGCGAGGAGATCTGGCTGCCCAAGCGCTGGCGCCAGCTGCAGCTCGCCGGCCCGCGCCAGCAGAAGTTCCTCAACGGGCTGATGAAGCTGATCGGGCGGCTGGAGCACTTCTCCCGCCCGCGGCTGACGTTCCTGTTCGAGCATCGTCTCACCGACGTCGTCTTCGGGCTGCTGGTGATCGGTCTGTCGGTGGCGGCCTTCGTGGCACCGCCGTTCTCGGGCCTCGACACGCTGCCCTCGCTGGGCGTCGTATTCCTGTCGCTCGGGGTGCTGCTCGAGGACATCATCGTGGTCGCGCTCGGGATCGTCTTCGGCGTCGCCGGGATCGCGCTGGAGATCGTCCTCGGCAGCGCCGCCGTCAACGGCGTCTCCAGCCTCTTCTGAGCTAAGCCAGCTCGGACTCCCACCAGGCCATGGTGTCGGCCATCGTCTGCGCGAACGCGATCCGTGGCCGCCAGCCGGTGGCGCCGGTCAGCCGGGCGTGGTCGCCGCGCAGGTCCATCACCTCGTGGGGCCGTACCTGGGCGGGATCGACCACGTGCTGGACCTCGATCGGGGCCACCAGCTCAGCGAGCAGCGCAACCTGCTCGGCCGCCGACACCGAGCGGCCGGAGCTGACGTTGTAGACGCCGCCGCCGGTTCCGGCGGCCAGCAGACGGTAGGCGCGCACGATGTCGCGCACGTCGGTGAAGTCGCGCCGGGTATCGCCGTTGCCGGTGAGGATCCGCAGCCGGGCGGCCCCGTCGCGCCGGCCCTCGGCCGCCTGGCGGGCCAGCGAGGACAGCAGGAAGATCGGCCGCTGGCCGGGACCGGAGTGACTGAACGGCCGCGCCCGCACGATCCGCAGTCCGTAGGAGGAGGCGTAGACGTCGCACAGCTGCTCGCCGGCCGCCTTGGAGACGGCATAGGGATTGGCGGGCGCCACGGGGGCGCTCTCGGAGATCGGCAGTGACCGCGGCTCGCCGTACACCTCGCACGAGCTCACCCACACGACGCGGGCCCCGGGCGCGCGCAGCCGGATCGCCTCCAGGAGGTTGACGGCCGCGCCCACGTTCTCTCCGAGCGTGTGGGCGGGGGCCTGCCACGAGCGCCCGACCGAGCTGAGCGCCGCCAGGTGGTAGATGACCTCCGGGGCCGCCGCCCGGAGCACCTCGTCGACTGCGCCGGCGTCGCACAGATCGACCGCGACCCCGCGTCCGCAGCCGGCGGGGACGGTGCCCCGGCGCGAGAGGGCGAGCACCTCGTCGCCGGCCGCGGCGCACTCGCGGCACAACCACGCCCCGGCGAACCCCGAGGCTCCGGTGATCAACGCCCGCATCTCAGTCGGCCCGCCCGCCTGCCCGTCTCGGCGCCGTCGGCTGTCAGGGACCCTGCTGGACTGAGACCGCGTGCTCCAGTGAGCCGTGGCCGTTGGACGAGTAGTCGGCTTCGGGCTCGTCGGGCGGGGGCTCGGGCTCGGCGTTCATGCGCCGTTCGAGCTCGCCGAGCACGATCCCGAACAGCAGATGGCGCCAGGCGGCCTGCAGCCAGGCCGACCGGTTGCCGCTGAGGCGCGGAAGCTCGTCGCGGGCCGGGTGCAGGCGGTCGGTCAGCGCTCCCAGCGGCCACAGCGCCACGTGCTCCAGCAGGCCCGCCACGGGTCCGCGCAGCGCGGGGGAGATCGGCACCGACGGGGCGACGTTCGCGTAGATCGCCCCGAACAGGGCGCCGTTGGCCATGTGCACCCCCAGACCGACGGGGTACCAGGCGTCGCCGCGGCTGACCGCCCGGCCGAGCAGTTCGATGTCGTCGTAGCGGCTGGAGAACGCACGCTTGTCCAGCGGCTGCTGCAAACCCCAGACGGCGGCCGCCACGGCCCCGCTGACGGCCCCCCGGAGCGTGCGCGTGCGATCGATGTCCAGGCTCACTGCTCGCAAACTGTAACGACCCCGGCCACGGTGGGTATCGCCATGTGCGATGGATCACGATCTGGATCGCTGGCATCGACGGGCGCGCGAGAAGCGCGCCAACCCGCTCATCTACGGCTTCGTGCGGGTCACCTTCCAGGCGTTCTTCTGGGTCTACTTCCGGATGCGGCGAATCGGGCTCGAGCACGTTCCCCGCCGGGGCCCGGTGATTATCGCCGCCAACCACCGCAGCTTCCTCGACCCGTTCGTGATCGCCTGCATGGCCCGGCGCCCCATGTACTACGTCGCCAAGCAGGAGATCTTCAAGTTCAGGGTCCTCGCGTGGCTGCTCAGCTCACTCGGCGCGTTCCCCGTTCGGCGGGGCGCGGGGGACGCCGACATGATCACCACCGCCAAGGCGATCCTCGCGCGCGGCGACATCGTGTTGATCTTCCCCGAGGGCACCCGAACCCGGCCGGGCGCTCTGGGTCGGCCCCGGCGCGGTGTCGGGCGCCTGGCCCTGGAGACCGGCGTGCCCGTCGTGCCCGTGGCCGTGATCGGCACCGAGGCGATTCGCCGCGGCTGGCGGATCCGCCCTCACCGGGTGCGCCTTCGGGCGGGGCCGCCCCTGCGCTTCCCGCAGGTCGATCACCCCTCCAAGCAGCTGGCCGCGGCGGTCACCGATCGCATCTGGCCGTGCGTGATGCTCCAGTGGGAGTGGCTGGGCGGGCTGGCGCCGGTGCGTCGCGTCGCCGTGATCGGCGCCGGGCAGTGGGGGACCGCCATGGCCGTCTGCCTGGCGCGCGCCGGGATGGAGGTCGACCTCGGCTGCCGCACGGCGGAGCAGGCCACGGTGCTGCAGGAGACGCGCGTCAATTCGCGGTATCTCCCCGACGTCACGCTGCCCGATGCCGTGCGCGTGATGCGCGCCTCCGAGCTGATCCTCGAGCGCATCGATCTCGTGTGCCTGGCGGTGCCCGCCCGCGCGTTGCCGGCGGTGCTGGCCGCATACGGCGGTCAGATCACCGGAGACACCGGCGTCGTCGTCGTCTCCAAGGGACTCGTGTCGCCGCTCGGCACGCTCCCGGCCGCATTCGCCGCCGAGCGCTCGGGCGCCCGGGCTACCGCCGTGCTGGGAGGCCCCGCGCACGCCACCGAGATGCTCGAGCACGGAGCCTCGGTGGTCGTCGCGTCGCTGGACCGTGGCTTCTCCCGCCAGCTGTCCGAGGTGCTGACCGCCGCCGGGCTGGACATCTCGACAACGACGGACGTCACCGGCGTCGAGCTCGCGGGGTGCGCCAAGAACGCCGCCGTGCTGGCCGCGGCGGCCGCGTCAGGGGCGGGAGCCGGGGTCGCCGGTGCGGCCGCCGGAAAGGTGTTCGCCGAGGTTGACGCGCTCGCGCGCGCCCGCGGGGGACGCCCTGAGACCTTCGCCGGCCTGGCCGGAGCCGGCGACCTGGTGGCGAGCGTCGTCTCCAGCGACTCCAGTCACCGCCGAGCCGGCGAGCTGCTCGCCGAGGGGGTGTCGGTGGCGGAGATCAGCCGCGCGCTGGGACAGGGCGCCGAGGCCGTCGAATCGGTGCCGCTGCTTGCCACCGCGGCGCGCGAGGCCCGGCTCGATGCGCCGGCCCTCGACGGTCTGGCCGCGCTGCTCGACGGACGGATCGAACCCGAGCAGTGGGCGGCGGCCGTCACCCAGCCACCCGGCTCGAAGCGATCAGGGGCGATTCGTGCCGCGTAGGCAACCAGCCCGGATAGGCTCATCATGTGCTGGTCGACAAGACGCCCGACTCCAAGGCCGAGCTCGACGCTCGCTTCACCGAGCTCTACCGGCGGCATCTGCGTGACGTCTATTCCTACAGCTATTACCGAGTCGGCAACCACCACGACGCCGAGGATCTCACCGAGCAGACGTTCCTCCAGGCCTACCGGCACTTCGAGCGCGCGCTGCGCGAATCCGATGGGCGACCGCTGCGGCCGTGGCTCATCCGCATCGCCCACAACCTGGCGGCGAACTTCTACCGCGACCGCTCGCGCAAGCCGGAGTCCGCGATCGAGGACGCCGGTCTCATCTCCGCGCCTCACACCACCGAGGCGCTGGTCGAGGGCCGCGAGGAGCTCAAGGGCATCCTCGAGGGCGTTGCGCGCCTGCCTGACGACCGGCGGGAGGCGCTGATCATGCGTTTCGCGCTCGGCATGGATAACCGCGAGATCGCCCGCGCGCTGGGCCGCACCGACGGCGCCACGAAGGTGCTGCTGCACCGTGCGATCCGCCAGTTGGAGGGAATGGTGTCCGACACCTCGAACAACGGGTCGGCCGACTGATGAGCGCCGGGACGACCGATTTCGAAGCGCTGCTGCGCCAGGCCCTGGCGCCCGTCGACCCGCCCGCTGACCTGGCGGCGCGGATGGAGGCGACGCTCGTCAACCTGACCGAACTGGCCCAGGAGGAGCTCGAGACCTGGGAGCTGTCGGCGATGCGCGACCCGCGCAACTGGGTCCGACCGGCCGCGGCGGCGCTGATCGGGGCCGGCGCCGGGACGGCGCTCGTCGTCCTGCGCGTACGCGGTCGGCATCGCGCGCGCCGCGCGCAGTCGGGGAATCTGTTCGAGCTGGCCGGCAGCACCCTGCACGACTTCGCCGAAGAGGCGCGGCGCGTCCTGCCCGACCGCTGAAGCGGCTCTTATTTTCCCTGCAGACGGCGCTGATACCGTCAGCGACCCCGATGGCGACCTGCTACCGACATCCATCCCGCCAGACCGGCGTGTCCTGCTCATCCTGCGGGCGGCCGATCTGCCCGGACTGCATGACCCCGACCCCCGTGGGGATGCGCTGCCCCGAGTGCTCGCGCGACCGCACCAAGGTCAAGACCGTCGGCTCGGGCGGGCGCATCGGCTCCACTCCGACGGTCACCCAGGTCCTGATCGCGATCAACGTGCTGGTGTTCGTGGCCGAGACGGCGTCGGGCTCATCGCTCGGCGGGATCGGAGGCAGCAGCCCGGGCACCGTCTATCTGAAGGGTGCGCTGTTCGGGCCCTACATCGCCGACAGCCATCAGTATTACCGGCTGCTGACCGCCGGCTTTTTGCACGACGGGCTGTTGCACATCCTCTTCAACATGGTGTTCCTGTGGTTCATGGGGCGGATGCTCGAGCCGGCGATCGGTCGGCTGAACTTCGTCGTCGTGTACTTCGTGTCGCTGCTGGCCGGCTCGTTCGGCGCGCTTCTGTTCCAGCCCGACGTCGGGACCGTCGGCGCGTCCGGAGCGTGCTTCGGCGTCCTCGGGGCGCTGATGGTCGTCGCCTACTACCGGGGCATCTCGATCTGGCAGAGCGGCTTGGGCATCACCCTGCTGATCAACATCGTGTTCTCGCTCAGCGTCGCCGGGATCTCGATCGGCGGCCACCTGGGCGGTGTCGTCGGCGGGGCGATCTGCGGCTGGCTGATCGTCCAGCTGGGGGAGAGACGCCGACAACCGGCGGCGGCGATCGCCGCTTGCCTGCTGGTGGCGGTGATCAGCGTGATCGCCGCGATCGCGGTGAGCAGCGGGACCGGGCTGACGCCGAACGGCATCAATATCTAGCGAGGACCTCGTCGTAGAGGGCGCCGACGCGTTCGATCAGGAGCCCGGGCGCGAACCGCGCCCGCACGTCGCCGGCGGCCGCGGTGCCCAGGCGCCCGCGGGCGAGCGGGTCCTCGAGCAGCTCGGCGGCGATGCGGGCCAGCGCGCGGGCATCGCCGGGGACGAACAACCGCCCGGTCGTGCCGTCGGCGATGATCTCCGGCAGCCCGCCGTGGGCGGCGGCGAGCACCGCGCAGCCGGCGGCGGCCGCCTCGATCGCCGCGCCCGGCAGCGGGTCCGGCGCGGTCGAGGGGATGGCCACGAGGTCGGCGGCGCCGTAGACGTTCTCCACGTCGGCGCGAAAGCCGACCATCGCGATCCGGTCGCCGACGCCGAGCTCGCTCGCCAGCGCCACGACGCGCTCGGCGCGCTCCTCGGCGCCCGGCCAGGCGTCGCCGGCGATCAGCCCGATCGTGCCCCGGTCGCGCAGCGCCGGCTCGGCCAGCGCACGCACGAGCAGGTCCTGGCCCTTCCAGTCTGAGATCCGGCCGAGCACGGCGATCACCGGCCGGTCGGTGGCCACGCCCAGGGCCCGGCGGGCGGCCGATCGCGGGGCGCGGCGGACGTCCACGGCCAGACCGTCGCCGATCACCCGCACGGGCGCCCCTGCTCGGAACTGCGCGGCGGTGGCGTTCGACACGCACGGCAGCGCGGCCGCCGAGCCCAGCAGCCGCCGGTGGGCGGGCCACGCCGCGCCGTAGCGCGCGTAGATCTCCCGCACGTGCCAGACGTGGGGGATACCGGTCAGCCGCGCCGCCGACGCGCCGCCGAGCACGACCGAGGTGTTGGAGTGCACGATCGCCACCCGCCGGCGCCGGATCACGCGGGCCAGCGCCATGGAGTCGCGGGCGAGGTCGCGCGCCAGCGCGGCCGCTCCGCTCGGGTCGGCCAGTCCGCGGCGGATGACCGCCAGTGGGCGCTCGAGCACCTCGACGCCGGCGTGGCGCAGGGCGTCGGCGAGGACGCCCGGTCCGGGCAGCACGACGAGCGGCTCATAGCGACGGCGGTCGATCCCGGTGGCCAGCAGCTGCAGCTGGCGGTCGGCGCCGTAGTGGCCGCTGGAGGAATGCAGGTACAGAACCCGCGCGGGCCCACTCACGGCGCTCAGAGCGCCACGGTGAGCGCTTGCGCGGGTGCTTCGGGGAACAGCTCGGGGTGCAGGATGTGCGCCAGCAGCTCCAGCCCGTCGACGATCCGCGGCCCGGGACGGGAGAAGTAGGCCGAGGCATCGACGGCGACGATCTCGCCGGCACCGAGCGCGGCCAGCTGGTCGCGGTGCATCTCGGCCTCGCGGTGGGCGATCTCGGCGTCATAGCCGCACGGCATCACGATCACGATGTCGGGGGAGACGGCGCCCAGCTCCTCCCAGGTGCGCTCCTCGGAGTTCTCGCCCGGGAAGCCGAGCAGGTCATCGCCGCCGGCGAAGGCGATCAGCTGAGGCGTCCAGTGACCGGCGACGAACGGTGGGTCCAGCCACTCGAGCGCCACCACGCGAGGCCGTCGGACGTTGCGCGTGGCGACGCGGATACGGTCGATCCGGGCCGACGCCTCCGCGATCAGGTCGACGGCGGCGTCCTTGCGGTTGGTCGCCTGGGCGAGCGTGCGAGCGTCGCCGAGCACCTCGCCCACGGTGTGGGGATCAAGCGAGACGACCATCGGCTGGCTGTCGAGCTCGTCGGCGATCGCGCGCACATCGTCGTAGGAGACGGCGCACACCGAGCACAGCGCCTGGGTGACGATCAGGTCAGGGGCGAGCTCGTTGAGGGCGTCCTCGTCGAGCTCGTAGATCGACTGGCCGGCGAGCGTGCGCTCCTTGACGGCGGCGTCGATCTCGGCGGCGTTCAGCCCGGTGGGGAGTACGTCACGGGTCACCTTGGGCAGCTCGCGGGCGTCGGCGGGGTAGTCGCACTCGTGGGTGACGGCGACGAGGTCCGGACCGAGCCCGAGCGCGTAGAGCATCTCGGTGGCCGAGGGGACGAGGCTGACGATCCGCATCGTTTCAGAAGGCTAGAACGAGCGCCCGCCTACAGGTCCAGCTCGGTCGTGACCGGTTCCTCGCCGGCCGCCCGCAGCCCGCCCTCGAGCGCGGCGATCACCGTGTCCAGCACGGTCACCCGCGCTAGCGGCTTTGATTCGGCGGCGATCACGTGCCAGGGCGCGGCGGGGTGGTCCGTGCGGCGCAGCATCTCCTCGATCGCCTGTTCGTAGTCGGCGCGCTTCTCACGGTTGCGCCAATCCTCGTCGGTCAGTTTCCAGCGCTTGAGCGGATCGGCCTCGCGCTCGTGAAAGCGCCGCAGCTGCTCGTCGGCGGAGATGTGCAGCCACAGCTTGACGAGCACCATGCCCTCCACGGCCAGGGCCTGCTCGAACTCGACGATCTGGCCGTAGGCCCGTTCCCACTCGGCCTCGGAGGCGAACCCCTCCACCCGCTCGACGAGCACCCGGCCATACCACGTGCGGTCAAAGACCGTCATCCCACCCCAGCCGGGCAGCGATGGGACAAAGCGCCACAGGAAGTGGTGGCGGCGCTCGCGCTCGGTCGGCGCGGCGAACTCGGCGACGGTGACGTGACGTGGATCGAGCCGGGCGATCAGCCGCC
The DNA here is from genome assembly GCA_036268255.1 of Solirubrobacteraceae bacterium. Lineage (GTDB taxonomy): Bacteria > Actinomycetota > Thermoleophilia > Solirubrobacterales > Solirubrobacteraceae > Palsa-465. The sequence goes on from DATAUL010000172.1 coordinate 11,179, forward strand.
GGATCGCCCCGCCCTTGCCGGAGGCGTCCCAGCCCTCGAACAGCACGGCCAGAGGCGGCCCCAGGTGCCGCGTACCGATCAAGCCGCCGGCCTGCAGCCGCAGCGCCGTCAGCCTGCGCTGCGCGTGCGCCAGACGATCGTCCGCCTCGCGGCGCGGCAGCTTCTCGTCTAGCTTGACCTCATCGAGGCGTCCCATGTGCGGATCGTCTCACAGTTGAGGGCACGGTTTGCGCTGCCGGATTGGGTGGCAATTGAAAAGAACGGGCCGGGCTAGCCAAAAGGAGACGAGATGGCGGAAGTGCTCAACGAGGACGAGGTCGGAGCCAGGCTGCGGCGGCTGCCGTGGGAGCTGGAGGGCGACGAAATCGTCCGCGAGTGGCGCTTCGAGGATTTCAGCGAGGCAATCCAGTTTGTCAATCGCGTGGCCGAGGTGGCCGAAGACGCCAACCATCATCCGGACATCCTGGTTCATGGGTGGAACAAGGTGAAGCTCTCGCTCACCAACCATTCGGCCGGCGGACTGACGGAGGTCGACTTCGCGATGGCCGGCCGCTTCGACGAGATCTGAGCCGGCGCTGCAGCTTTTTTCACCGGGCCCGGCTGCTACCGTTGGCCGGGTCGCTGAATGAACGACGACGAACGACCCCGAAGTAGTAGCGCGGCCGCGCGCCGCCGGCGGCGGAAACGTCGCGCTCAGTGAAGGTCCTCTTCATCATCCTGACCGGGCTGCTGATCCTGGTCAACGCGTTCTTCGTCGTCGCCGAATACTCGCTGGTCCGCTCGCGCCGGGCGCGGCTTCAGGAGATGGCCGAGGCCGGGCGCCGCGGGGCTCGTCTGGCGCTGGTCGAGATGGACGAGATCGGCGACTACATCGCCGCCTGCCAGGTGGGGATCACGATGGCCTCGATCGGCATCGGTGCGCTCGGCGAGCCGGCCATCGCCCACCTGATCGAGCCGCTGCTGGGGGGGCCGGTCGGGCACTCGGCGGCCGTCGCCATCTCGGTGATCATCGCCTACCTGCTGATCACGATCGCCCAGAGCATCGTCGGCGAGATCGCCCCCAAGCTGTACACGATCCAACACGCCGAGGATCTCGCCCGGCTCGTCTCGCGCCCGCTGCGCATGAGCCGGGTGCTGTTCTCGCCGTTTATCGTCGTGCTCAACTCGGCCTCCAACGCGCTGCTGCGGGCCACCGGCACCGATCCCGACGCCGAGCCCGAGGGCGGCACGCCGGACGAGATCAAACGGGTGATCGCGGACTCGCGCAGGGGTGGGAGCCTCGACGTCGGCGAGGCCAACATGCTGACGGGCGTGTTTCATCTGCACGAGCAGGAGGCCCGTCAGGTGATGACGCCGATCCCCGCCGTCGTCACCGTCGACCTGTCTGAGACCGTCCAGGACGCGCTGAAGCGGTGCGTGGACACCGGGCACTCGCGCCTGGTGGTCACCGAGGACCACAACCAGGACCGCGTCAAGGGCATTGTGCACGTCAACCAGCTCGTCAAGCTGATGATGTCCGATGGCTACGAAGCCCACTTCCAAGCGCTCGTGCGCCAGGCGCCGATCGTCCCCGAGACCAAGCCGCTGGACGACCTGCTCGCCGACCTGCAGCGCGAGCGCACCGAGATGGCGATCGTCATCGACGAGTACGGGCGCACCACCGGGATCGTGACCACCGAGGACATCCTCGAGGAGATCGTCGGCGAGATCGATGACGAGACCGACCCCGCGGGCGGCGCCGTGCGTCGACTGGCCAACGGCGACTGGTTCGTGCGCGGGCACGTGGCCGTCTCCGATCTGGAGGACTACGGCCTGCACCTCCCCGTCGACACCGACGCCTACAACTCCGTCGGGGGGTTCGTGTTCGCCGAGCTCGGACGGCTGCCCAAGCGCGGCGACCAGGTGACGGCCGACGGCTATTCGATCCGGGTGGAGTCAGTGCGCCAGAACCGGATCGAGGCGGTGCGGATCCGCCGCCGCAAGGCGCCCGCCGAGACCGCTCCCGCCTGACGCCGCCCCGGATCGGCCCGGGTCCGCGTCACGCCGGCCGTGTGACCACGAGCACATAGGTGCATTCGTTCGCGGCATTCGTTACATTGCCGGTATCGGGCCGGCCGGAGACACATCCGGCGGTTGAGAGGAGAGATGAAGCCGGCCCTTCTGGGGCCGGCTTCGCAATGTGTGGCCCCGTCTAGACGCGGATCACCGACACCTCCTCAAACGAGGAGAAGTCGACCGGGGGGGATGTCGGCGACGGGACGGCGATTGACAGTGCGGACGGCGAAGCTCCGCACCAAAAAAGAACCGGCCCGCTGGGGACGGGCCGGTTCGGTGCTTCTGGGGAGGAGGTGCTGCTATGAGGTACGTCGCGTGAGGAATATTGGGGCTCTGACCTGAACGCGAGATTAAAAAAGCCATTCCCCCCGATAAGTCCCAGGCGGGTCCGGGTCACTCGTAGACGTGGAAGCCGCGACCCGATTTTCGTCCCAGGGCACCGCTCTGGACCAACTCCAGCAGCCGCGGCGGCACCGTCGCGCCGATCGTCTCGCCGATCGCCTGCGAGACGTCGAGCCCGACGAAGTCCAGCAGGGCCAGCGGCCCCATCGGCATCCCGGCGCCGAGCGTCATGCAGCGATCGACCTCGGCCGCCTCCATGCCGCTCTGCACCATCAGGTCCACCGCGGAGAACAGGTACGGGAACAGGAGGCGGTTGACGACGAACCCGGGGGTGTCGGGTACCTCGACCGGCGTCTTGCCGAGCAGCTCGCACAACGCTCGGGTCCGCTGGCGGACGTCGGCGCGGGTCTCGGGCCCGTAGGCGAGCTCGATCAGCTCCATCCGCGGCACCGGGTTGAAGACGTGCAGGCCGACGAACCGGTCGGGATGGCCGCTGGCCTGGGCCAGCTCGGCGATCGACAGCGACGAGGTCGTGGTCGCCAGGATCTCCTCGGGCCCGGTGTAGGACGCCAACTCGGCCAGCAGCTGCCCCTTGTGCTCAGGATCCTCGACCACGGCCTCGACGAGGAACGTCGCCTCCGACAGCGCCTCGAGGTCTGAGACCACCTGGACGCGGTCGGCGCAGCCGTTGAGCTCGGGCAGCTTGTCGCAGTGCTTGGCCACGGCGGCCCGTACCCGGTCGGCGGACGCATCGGAGCGGGCCCACAGCAGGACCTCTCCGTGGGCGGCGGCGACAGAGGCCAGCCCGGCCGCGATCGTGCCCGAGCCGGCGATGGCAAGCTTTTCTTCCAAGGGGTCTCCTGGGTCGAGGTGCGTCGGACCCATCCAGTGGCCCGATTCTGCCTCAAGGGTACGCGACCGTTCAGTGGAGCGGCGCCACCCGGACGCGGTTCGTCAGTTGTCCTGCTCGGTCGGGCGGATCAGCATCTCGTTGACCGCCATCCGCCACGGGCGGGTGACGATGTACAGCACCGCCGAGGCGATGTCCTCGGAGTGCAGGATCTCGATCTGGCCAAAGCGCTGGCGCATCTGCTCCTGGATCTCGGGCCGGTTGTGGATTCGCAACTCGGTGTCGACCGCGCCGGGCTCGACGAGCGAGACGCGCACGTGACGCCCGGTGACCTCCTGGCGCAGGGCCTCGCTGAAGGCGCCCACGCCGTGCTTGGTGAGGTTGTAGACCGCCGAGCCGTTGCGGGTGGTGCGTCCGGCGACCGAGCTGATGTTGACCATGTCGGCGATCCGCCGGGGTCCGTCCTCGGCGGCGCTCAGCAGATGGGGCAGCGCGGCGCGCGCGCACCACAGCAGGCCCTCCACGTTGACGGCCAGCATCCGCTCCCATTCCTCCACGGGCGCGTCGACGGCGGGTCCGAGGAGCATGACGCCGGCGTTGTTGACGAGCGTGTCCAGCCGTCCGAGCTCGTCGACGGTGCGCTGCACCAGGGCCTCGGCCCGCTGTCGCTCGCCGACGTCGGCCTCGATCGCCAGCGCCTGGCCGCCGGCGTCGGTGATCCGGCGCGCCAGTTCGTCGAGGCGGTCCTTGCGCCGGGCGGCGATCGCCACGGTGGCGCCCTTCTCGGCGAGCGCGAGAGCGGTCGCCTCGCCGATCCCGCTCGAGGCGCCGGTGACCAGCGCCACCGTGCCCGTCAGTTCATCGCTCGTGCTCATCTCGCCCAGGGGACTACCCACTGACGGCCCAGCGAAAGCCGGTCTGCTCCGGCGTCGCCGGCAGCGGGCTTGACGGCAGGCCGGGCTGCGGCTCTGTCTGGTTGTAGCCGACTGGCGCGAGGTCGTTCGGGGTGTCGGGGTGAAACAGCGAGGCCAGGTACTGAGCCTGGCCGCGGCCCGGCCCCAGCTCGAACTGGCCGCCTCCGTAGGCGCCGATCCCGTGCTCGGCGCAGTAGTCATAGGTCGCGCAGAGCTTCGGTAGCCCGCCGATCCGTGACGGCTTGAGGTTGACCATTCGCGGAGCGAACGGCAGCGCCTCGATGTCGTCGATCGAATGGATCGGCGCGTCCCACGTAATCCGGTCGTGGACGCCGGCGAGCTCGGCGGCGGTCGACTCGGTGACGACGTCGGGATCCTCCAGCCACGCGGCGGGAAACGCCGCGATCACCCGCCGGTAGAGCACCGGGTCGGGCTGCACGTCGACGACGGTCCCCTTGTAAAGCGCCTTGAAGTCCAGCGAGTCCACGGCCCCGGTGTGCACCAGCCCGTCGATCAGCTCGGCCGTCCACGAGTTCGTCGCGTCGAGCTTGAAGCGCAGTCCGGGATAGGCGGCCAGCCGGCTGTGGATCGGCTCGAGGGTGGCCGGGTCGCCGAGGCGCAGCGAGACGACGAATGTGACCGGCCGCGCCTCGCGGTGAAGCGCGGCGTGCAGCGGTTGGCCGGCCTGGCGCAGGGCGAGGTCCAGCGCCGCCGAGTGAAACGTCCAGCGGCGATACAGGCGCGAGACCTCGCCGCGCTCGGGAGCCACCGGGAACAGGTCCAGGGCGTCGATGCGCGCGCAGAACTCGCCCAGCGCATAGTCGCCGGCGAGGCTTAGCACCGGGCCGGCCTCCTGCAGGGCGACATGGTCGGCGGCCTCGTAGACGACGTCCTCGCCGACGCCCTCCTCGCCGTCTCCCTGGAGGTGCACCACCGTCGAGAGGCGCTCGAAGCCGCTGGACACGTTCGCGCGCAGACCCTCGAGCGTGTAGTCGTCGATGCGCAGCGGCAGGTCGGCCAGCAGGTCAAACGTGCTCATCGGCTGCCCTGCGCGGTCTCGAGGCGGGCGACCAGCTCGTCGAGCTTGAGCTCCTGCAGGCCCGAGGAGACCGCGTCGAGCTCGCCGGCGCAGTATTCGACGAGCTCGCGGCCCTCGCGGACGAGATCGAGCGTCTCGCGCAGCCCGGCATCGCCGGAGTCCAGCCGCCGGATGATCTCCTCCACGCGCGCCACCGCCGACTCGTAGGTGCGTGAGTCACTCATGCGTCCGGCTCCTCGCTCACCCGGGCGGGGACCGCTCCGTCGTGGAAGCGCAGCTCCAGCTCACCGGCGTCGCGGGCGGCCGCCGCCGAGCCCAGCGGGGCGCCGGTCCGGTCGGCGACCAGGGCATAGCCGCGGGCCATCGTGCGCTGGGGATCATGGGCGCCGAGCGCCAGCGCGAGACGCTCCAGGTCGCGGACGCGCGTGGCCCGGTCAGCCCCGGCCGAGCGGTCGGCTGAACGCTGCAGCGCCTGCCCGTGGGCGCCGGCGCGCGTGTCGCCGCGGGCCACCTGCCGCCGCGCGCTGGCCCGGAGCTC
>DATAUL010000173.1:0-8851 GCA_036268255.1 Solirubrobacteraceae bacterium
GGAGGGCGGCGGTACGCGCTCGATCAGCTCGTCGAGGACATCGGTGATCCCCTCCCCCGTCTTGGCGCTGATCCGCCGCACCGTGTCGGCCGGCTCGCCCAGCAGGTCGGCGACCTCGCCGGCGACGCGCTCGGGCTCGGCACCGGGCAGATCGACCTTGTTCAGGCACGGGATCAGCTCCAGGCCGGACTCGACCGCCAGGTAGGTGTTGGCGACCGTCTGGGCCTCGACGCCCTGGGAGGCGTCGACGACGAGCAGCGCGCCTTCGCACGCCGCCAGCGACCGCGACACCTCGTAGGTGAAGTCGACGTGGCCCGGGGTGTCGATCAGCTGCAGCTGGTAGGTCTCGCCGTCGCGTGGCGAGGTGTAGAAGACACGCACCGCCTGGGCCTTGATCGTGATCCCGCGCTCGCGCTCGAGATCCATCGAGTCGAGCACCTGGGCGCGCATCGACCGGGGCCCGATGGTGTGGGTCAGCTCGAGGATCCGATCGGCCAGCGTCGACTTGCCGTGGTCGATGTGGGCGATGATCGAGAAATTACGGATATGGGCCTGGTCTGCCACACCATTTAGGTTAGAAGCGGCCGAGAAGCCGCCGCACGATCACCGGCGACGGTCGCGGGCGGCGGCGCGGTCCTGTTCCTCGCGACGCACCCGGGCGGCGATGAACTCCGGTAGCAGCCCGAGCTCCGCCAGCGCGCCGCGGCCGGCGACGCCCATCGTCAGCACGCCGCCGAAGATCGCAACCGCGTCGATCGACTTGCGGCCCTGCTTGTCCCAGTAGTCGTCCTGAAGGTCGAGCCACAGGGCGAATTCGTCGAGCGTCAGCGCCGACGCGACCCCGTAGCTGGTGGCGGTCACGCGGGAGGCCCACTCGGGCATCTTGTCGCCGATTCCGTAGCGATACGTCCACAGGTAGCCGATGCCCAGCAGGCCGAAGATCCCGAACGTGCTGTGGTGGATGTGGCGGCCGCCGGCACTGATGTTGCCAAACGGGCCGATGCCGGCGCGGATCGCGTGGGTGATCCCGCGGGCGACGGCGAACGCCGTGGTGAACCCCACCGCGCTCAGGAAGGCGCGCTCCTGCCGCGGCTGGGAGAAATGCCGCGCATAGAAACTCGGCTGCCCCATCGCCGTCGAGCCTACCGGCCGCGCAGCCGGCCGAGGATCAGCGACTCGATCTGCCGCGCCTCGGGGATCCGCATCAACAGCACCAGCCGCGCGTACAGCACGCCGGCGGCGGTGAACGCGATTCCCATCGTGACGATCTGGGCGATCAGCGACGTGCCGAGCAGCACGTCCAGGCCCTTCCACACGCCGTAGCCGAGCGCGGTCATGAACGCGGTGGCGACGAGGATCCGCACGGTGACCATCGTGGTCTGGGCCATCTCCAGGCGGCCGTTGAACCCGATCCGCAGCCGGCGCAGCTGCAACCACGTCATGACGATGTTCGCGACCACGGTGCCAATCACCGGGCCGGCAATGCCCAGCGGCTTGTACAGCGCCAGCGACACGATGATGTCGACGACGACGTTGACGGCGGCCAGCTTGGTCGGAATCCACGGTCGCTGCAGGGCGAAGAACGTGCGGCTCAGCAGCAGGTTGACGCCGGCGAACGGCAGGCTGAAGGCGAACCAGAACAGCGCCCTGGCCACCAGGTGCGTCGAGAAGGTGTGAAAACTGCCGTGCTGGTAGACGAGCCGGGTGATCGGGACCGCCAGCACCGCCAGCAGCGCCGCCGACGGGATCAGCAGCAGGTTGATCTGGCGGATGCCGTTGCCCAGCGTGCGCCGCATGCCCGTCGGATTGCGGGCGCTGGCCATCCGGCTGAGCGTCGGGAACAGCACGGTGGCCACCGCCACGCTGAAGATCCCCTGGGGCAACATGTAGATCCGGAACGCGTCATTGATGGCGATCGGCACGTGTTGCGAGACGAGCGCACCCAGCCCGGCGTTGATGAAGATGTCGAGGTTGATGATCCCGATGCTCAGCGTCACCGGAAAGAACAGGATCAGGACCTGGCGCACCCGCGGATCGCGCCAGTCGAAAGCGAACGCGAGACGGAATTCGGTCCGGCGCATCGCCCACGCGATCAGGAGGAACTGCACGACCGTCGCCACCAGCCACGCGATCGCGTAGGAGTAGACGGCGTTCTCCCCGTGGAAGTGCGAGTGGAGGATCACCATCAGGACGACGATCACGACGTTCCACACCGCCGGGGCGAGCGCCGGGATCGAGAACTCGTCGTAGGACTGCAGGATGCCCACGAACAACCCGGTGAGGCTGAGCAGCAGCACGACCGGGAACAGGACCCGCGACAGCCCGACGGTCAGCGAGGTCGCCGACGGACTGAGGGTGCCGGTGAACAGCGGCATGACCAGGCCGGCGATTCCCATGTAGACGATCGTCAGCAGGCCGAGCGCCACCAGGATCAGCCAGAACAGCGACGCGGCCAGCCGAAACGCCTCCTTCTTCTTGCCCGCTTGCAGCAGCTCGGTGAAGATCGGCACGAACGCGGCTCCGAGGGCGGCCTGCGAGAACAGGTTCGAGAACAGGTTCGGGATCTGCGAGGCGATCGTGAACGCCGACCCTGCGCCGCTGGTGGCGAAGAAGCTCGCCTGGACGACCTCGCGGCCGAGGCCGGCGATCCGCGAGAGCGCGGTCGCAACGGCGAAGATGGCGGTGCTGATCGCCAGCCTCCGACGCGGCGGGGGCGGTGGCGGCACCCCGGCGTCTGGGCTCTCGGCGGACACGGAGGGCGCTATAGTACGCGCCGGTCCAGCGGTTTCCCGCGGCCACTTTCGATATGGCCAACATCCACTCCCAGAAGAAGCGGATCCTGCGCGCCGAACGCGAGCGCCTGGAGAACCGCCGCTATACATCGGCCGTCAAGACGTACTTCCGTCGGCTGGAGAAGGCGATCACCGACGGCGAGGCCGAGACGGCCGAGACCGAGCACCGCCACTTGGTCAGGACGATCGATAAAGCCGTGAAGAGTGGCGCGCTGCACCGCAACAATGGCGCGCGCAAGAAGTCTCGCGCCGCCCGCCTGCGTCGCGGCGTCTAGCCGCCGGCAGGCCGGACTCCTGGCACCGAACCCATCGGCTGATCGCTCTCTCACCGACCGCCGACCCGGACCGCGTCACCTTCGAGGTGGAGCGGCTGGCGGCGACCGGAGACGGGCGGGTCGAGGTCTCCGGTCGCTGGTTCGGGGTGCGCGGCCGGCGGTTCGTGCGACCCACGCTGACCCTCACCCTGGGTGACGACGGTCCGCAGCGGCGCTGGCTGGCCGATCTGGAGCACAAACCATGGGCCGCGTTGGACGGCGAGCCGTGGATGGCCGCATTCCCGGTCGATGTCGAGCTTGCCGGCGCGTCGTCGATCGAGCTCTCCGTAGCTCCCGACATCGAAATCATGCTTCGCGCTCCGGAGGGAGCAACCGGCTCGGAAGCCGCCGGCCCCGTCGCCGCGCAGGCCCGTTCTCCAATGGCCAAGCAGGACACTCGGGGCCACCGCCGGCCGTCGGCCCGCGCGCAGGACGTCGAGCGCCTGTCGACCCGCCTGTCCGCCGCCCAGGCCGCACTGGAGCGCGAGCGCGAGCGCCGAGCCGGCGTCGAGGAGGCGCTCGAGGAGCAGCGTGCCGAGAGCCGCCGGCTGAGCGCCGAGCTGGGACGCGCGCGCGCCGAACTGGACCTGGCCCGCACCGTGCAGCGCGAGAGCGAGGCGATGTCGGCCGAGCTGGACTCCACCCGAGGCCAGTTGCGCGCCGCCGAGCGCCGCCACGCGGAGCTCGTCGCCGAGCACGACCGCGCGACCGAGGTCCACGCGAGCGTCGAGGCGGAGTTGCGCGAGCGCTCGGGCGCGCTGGAGTCCGCCCGCGACGCGCTCGAGCAGGAGCGGACCCTCAGCGCCGAGCGCCTGCGCAGCGCCGAGGCCCGGGCGGCGGGGCCGAAGCAGATGCCGCCCGCACCGAAGCCCGCGGCGGACAGCATCGACGAGCCCGCGCGCGAGGAGCCTCGCCGGCGCGACCGGCGACTCGAGCGTGACCTCGCCTACGAGCGGGCCGAGGAGCGGGGTCACGACATCCGCCCCCGGCCGGCCGCCCCGCACCGGGTCGACCGTCCCGTCAACCCGGCGCTGCAGCCGCGCCCCAACTGGGTGTGGCGGGTGCTCGCGCTGCTCGTGATCGTCGCCGTCGCGGTCGCCGTGTGGGTCGTGCTGCACTCGACGATCCTGCATTGAGCCCTACGCGGTGATCCGCGCGATCGACACCAGCGCAGCGGTGTCCTCTCCGCCGCCCCCCGGCCCTCCGCCGCGGGACGCGAGCTCCAGGTCGGCGATCTCGCAGGTCGCCTGACGCAGCCGCTCGGCGCCCGCCTGGCGGGCGTCGGCGATCAGGCGATCGGCGGCTCGGGAGGGCATCCTGAGGCGTCGCTTGACCTGCGCCGCCGGCTCGCCGGCATCGAGGGCGGCGGCCACCTCGTGGGCCTGGCGCATCCGCTGGGAGATCCAGTAGAGCAGCCCCGCCAGGCGCTCGCCCTGCTCACGCAGCTGCAGGTAGGTACGCACCGCCGCCGCCCGGTCACCGGCGACGAGCGCGTCGGCCACCGTCCACGCCCGGCGCTCGGCCGAGGAGGCGGTCAGCTCGGCAACGTCGTCGGCGTCGACCGTCGCGCCGTCGGCGCCGTCGGCGCCCAGTGCGAGCTTCTCCAGCTCGCGCAGCAGCCGCTGCTGACGCTCGCCGACGTGGCCGATCAGCGCGCGGGCGGCGTCGGGCTCCAGTTCGATGCCCAGCTCGGCGGCGCGCGCGATCGTCCACTTGGGCAGCTCCCACGGCTTGACGCTGTTCTCGGCGCTGATGTCGCCCTTGACGTGCTTGACGGCGGCGTGCAGGCGATCGGGCGCGCGGCTGCTGCGGCCATCCTCCCGGGCGAAGAACGCCACCGTGGTCTCGGGAGCGATGCCGCGGACGGCGGCATCGAGCGCGTCGAGATCCTTGTCCTTCCAGCGTTCGACCCCCTCGACGATCACGAAGCGCCGGCCGAGGGCGAGCGTCATCGCGTCCAGCGCGCGGGCCACCGCATCCGGCGTGGCGTCCTCACCCTCGAGCAACTCCAGGCCCTCGGTCCCGCTCAGCGACTCGGCCAGCGCCCGCAGCCGCGCCCGGCGCTCGCCGATGCGCCCGTGGTCGTCTCCGTGGATCAGATAGGCGGACTTGAAGGTGGGCACCCCAGCCAGTCTAGGAGCGGCTCTCGACGCCACCGCCCGCAGCGAGCGCCAGCGCGCGGCGGACCGCTTCCTGCGGTGATCCCGCCGCCTGCACGCCCTCCACGTCCCAGCTGTCGATGCCGATCACGGGAACGTTGCCGACCAGCGCCAGCGCGATCTCCGACAGCGTGCCGTAGGCCCCACCGACCGCGATCGCAACGTCGGCGGCCCGCACGATCAGGCCGTTGCGAAGTTCGCCGAGCCCGGTGGGCAGGGCGATGCTCACCCATGGGTTGGCGTGGTCGCGATCCGCGCCGGGCAGGATGCCGATCACCGTGCCGCCGGCCTGCGCCGCGCCCCGGCTGGCCGCGGCCATCACTCCGCCGCCGCCGCCGGTGATGACGATCACGCCGGCTTGCGCCAGGCGCCGGCCCACCTCCTCGGCCACTCTCTCCTGCTCGGCGGTGGCGACGGAGGCGCCGATCACGGCCACATACGACCCGCCGGCGTCCACAGAGTCAGCGCACGACGACGTTGACCAGCTTGTTTGGAACGACGATCACCTTGACGACCTGGTCGCCGTTGAGGTGTCCCTGGACTCCACGGCTGGCCATCGCCAGCCGTTCGAGCTCCTCGCGGGGTGCGCCGGTGGGGGCGGTCACGCGGTCGCGGACCTTGCCGTTGACCTGACAGACGAGCTCGAACGTCTCCGCGGTCAGCATGTCCGGGTCGGCGTCGGGCCACGGTTGCTCCCACACCCGCTCGCCGGTCAGCCGCTCGAAGACCTCACACGACAGGTGCGGGGCGAACGGGAACACCAGCGAGGCGGCGGTCGCGACCGCGAACCGCCGCGCCTCGGGGTCCGCATCGCGATGGCGGTAGACCTCGTTGACCAGCTCCATCACGGCCGAGATCGCCGTGTTGAACGCGAAGCGGCCGCGGATGTCGCCCGTCACCTTCTCGATCGCCCAGTTGGCCTTGCGCACGAGCGTGAGCCCGTCGCCCTCCGGATCGGAGGGCTGGATCGCCGGCCGCGGGCGATCGTCGGCCGCGAGCAGCTCGTCGGCGGCGCGCCAGAGCCGGTTGAGAAACCGGTGCACGCCCTCGACCCCGCTGTCAGACCAGGCCGCGTCCTGCTCAGGCGGCCCGATGAACAGCACGTAGCACCGGGCCGCATCGGCCCCGAAGCGCTCGACGATCTGGCTGGGAGCGACGACGTTGCCCTTGGAGCTCGACATCTTGTTGCCGTCGGCGCCGAGGATCATCCCCTGCGTGAACAGCTGCTTGAACGGCTCCTCGGCCTCGAGCAGATCCATGTCGTGCAGCGCCTTGACGAAGAAGCGGGCGTACAGCAGGTGCAGGATCGCGTGCTCGATGCCGCCGATGTAGGTGTCGACGGGCATCCAGCTGTCGAGCACCCGCCGGTCCCACGGCGCCTCGTCGTTGCGGGCGTCGCAGTAGCGCAGGAAATACCAGCTGGAGTCCACGAACGTGTCCATCGTGTCCGTCTCGCGCCGGGCGGGGCCACCGCAGCGCGGGCACGACGTGTTCACCCAGTCCTCGGCGGCGCCCAGCGGGGAGCGCCCGCGCGGCTGATAGTCCTCGACCTCAGGCAGCTCGACCGGCAGGTCCTGAATCGGAACGGGGACCATCCCGTCCTTCTCGCAGTACACGACCGGGATCGGGCAGCCCCAGTAGCGCTGGCGGGAGATCAGCCAGTCGCGCAGGCGGTAGTTGACCGAGGCGTGGCCCGCTCCCTCCCTGTCCAGCCAGGTGACGATCGCGTCGCGGCCCGCTTGGGCGTCCATCCCGGTGAACTCGCCGGAGTTGATCAGCCGCTCGTCGTCGGTGTGGGCGGTGAACGCCTGATCTGAGACGTCGGGATCATCCTCGCCGGCGGGGGCGACGACCGGCCGGATCGGCAGGTGAAAGGCGGTGGCGAAGTCGTAGTCGCGCTGGTCGTGGGCCGGCACGCCCATGACCGCGCCCGTGCCGTACTCCATCAGGACGTAGTCGGCGACGTACATCGGGATCGGCTCGCCGTTGACGGGGTTGATCACCGTGCGGCCCAGCGCAGCACCGGTCTTGGGCTTGTCGACGTCGCCCCGGGTCTCCGCCGATTCAGTGAGCGCATGGTTGACGTAGTCCTGGACCGCCTGCTCCTGCTCGGTGCCGGCCACCAGCTTGAGCACGTCGGGGTGCTCGGGCGCCATCACGAAGAACGTGGCCCCGAACAACGTGTCGGGCCGCGTGGTGAAGACCGCGTAGTCAATCGGGTGGGCGGGATCGACATCCTCGCAGCGGAACGTCACCTCGGCGCCCTCACTGCGCCCGATCCAGTTGCGCTGCATCGCCTTGACGCGGGTCGGCCAATCGATCCGGTCCAGGTCGTCGAGCAGGCGGTCGGCGTAGTCGGTGATGCGAAAGAACCACTGCTCGAGCTGGCGCAGCTCGACCAGGTGGCCGCAGCGCTCGCAGCGGCCGTCGATCACCTGCTCGTTGGCGAGCACCGTCTGGTCGTGGGGACACCACTTGACCGCCGCCTCCTTGCGATAGGCCAGGCCGCGCTCGAGCAGCTGCAGAAAGATCCACTGCGTCCAGCGGTAGTAGCTGGGCTGATGGCTGGCCAGCTCGCGCGACCAATCGATCGAGATCCCCCAGCGATGAAACCAGTGGCGGTAGGAGGCGATCGACTTGTCGGTGGCCTCGCGGGGATGGACGCCGGTCTTGATCGCGTTGTTCTCGGCCGGCAGGCCGAACGCGTCATAGCCCATCGGGTGCAGGACCCGCTGGCCGGTCCGGCGATGAAAGTGGGCGATCGCGTCGCCGAGCGCGTAGTTCTTCAGATGTCCGACGTGCGGCTCGCCGCTTGGGTAGGGCAGCATCTCCAGGACGTAGGCCTTCTCCTCGCCCTCGGCATCCTCCGGATCGTTGGAGACCTCCCACGTGCCCTCGCGTTCCCACAGGTGCTGCCACTTGGGCTCGATCAGGGTGGGGTCATAGCGACGCTCGGTCATGTCTGCTGGCTGAGGTTATCCACGGGGGTCGGGCGCCGGTCGCTCACGCGGCCGAGCGACGCTGGGCGCGCCGTCCGGACCCGAGGCGGCGCTTGGCCTCCAGCAGCCGCTGGTCGGCCACCTCGAGCAGCTCCGACGCCGCCGAGCCATCGAACGGGAACAGCGCTACCCCCAGGCTGGCGTGGATCGTCTCCAGGCCGACGGTCACCCCGTGGACCGCCTGAGTGATCCGGCCGGCCAGCCGATCGGTGCCGTTCGCATCCGTCTCCGGCGCGAGCAGGCAGAACTCGTCGCCACCGAACCGCGCGACCGTGTCCTGGGCGCGCATCGCCCGTTGCAGCGCACTCGCGACGTCGCGCAGCAGGCTGTCGCCGGCGGGATGGCCGAAGCGGTCGTTGAGCCGCTTGAAGCCGTCGAGGTCGAGGATCACCAGCGCGAAGCTGCGCCCCGCGCGGCGATGGCGCTCGATCTCGTACTCCGCGCGCGAGAGCAATGACCGGCGGTTGGCGATCTGGGTGAGGGGATCGGTGAGCGCGTAGGTGCGCAGCGCGTCGCGCTCGCGTACGAGGCGCTCGCGGACGGCCGCCAGCACCCCCGCGCCGGCCAGCCCCACGACCATCAGCAGC
>DATAUL010000174.1:0-4043 GCA_036268255.1 Solirubrobacteraceae bacterium
ACCCAAGGGCGCAGAGCTCACCCACGAGAACCTCCTGCGCAACATCGAGGTCACCGTCGATCTGTTCGGATTTGACGAGCGGGCGGTGGCCCTCGGTGCGCTCCCGTTCTTCCACGCCTTCGGGCAGACGTGCGCGCTCAACGCCACCGTCTCGGTCGGCGGGACCCTGACCCTCATCCCCCGCTTCGACGCCGGCAAGGCGCTCGCCATCCTCGAGCGAGACGCCGTCACGGTCTTCGAGGGTGTGCCGACGATGTATGCGGCGATGCTCCACGATGACGCCGGTGATTCGACCGACACTTCAGCGCTCGAGGTGTGCGTGTCGGGTGGAGCGGCGATGCCCGTGGAGATCATGCGCGCGTTTGAGGCGAAGTTCGGCTGCGAGATCCTCGAGGGGTACGGACTCTCCGAGACATCCCCGGTGGCCTCGTTCAACCGCCGCGGCCGCGAACGCAAGCCAGGGTCGATCGGCCTCCCGATCGATGGTGTGGAGATGCGGCTCGTCGACGACGCCGGCACCCCCGTCGCGGACAACGACGTCGGCGAGATCCAGATCCGCGGCCACAACGTGATGAAGGGCTATTGGCGCCGCCCGGAGGCCACCGCCGAAGCGATCGATCCTGACGGCTGGTTCAGCACAGGCGACATCGCCAGGATCGACGAGGGCGGCTACTTGTTCATCGTCGACCGCAAGAAGGAGCTCATCATCCGGGGCGGATTCAACATCTACCCGCGTGAGATCGAGGAGGTCCTCTACGAGCACCCCGACGTGCGCGAGGCCGCGGTGATCGGCGTCCCGCACGCCGAGCTCGGTGAAGAGGTCGCGGCCGCCATCGCGCTCAAGCGGGGCACGGAGTCCACGCCGGAAGCGCTACGCGACTTCGTCAAGCAACGCGTAGCGGCCTACAAATACCCCCGGCATGTCTGGTTCGTCGACGAACTTCCCAAAGGTCCGACCGGAAAGATCGTCAAGCGCGAGATCGCGCCGCCGGCAACGATGGCGTGAGTTCACTGGGCAAGGCCGAGTTGCCTTGCCTGAAGAGCGGCGTCCCAGAAGGCGGGGATCGCGATGAGCCGGTCGCCGTCGCACTTGGAGGTCTGGCCGAACTCAACGTCGAACGCCTTCGTGTCGGGGGAATGCCGTTGCCGCCGGGGAGAGTCACCTCGCCGGTGCACCGCAGGGGCGTTGACCCCACGGCCCGGAGTCGACGCCTCCTTTCCGCATCGATACCGAAAGTTCAGGGTGTCCCCCCGACGCGAACCGGTGGGCAGCCATCGCCCCGGGGCGAGCCGGTCGTTCACAGCGGTCGCGAAGTCCCGGTGGACACGGGTCGAGCGCCTCGGGCTGGGAGGAGAGGACAGTGATGCCGATCCCGGCGCCGGCGTCGGCGATCAGCTGACCCAGGCGAGCGTAGTCCCGCAGGCAGGCGAAGAAGCCGCCGCTGATGACCGCGGTCCCGCTGCCGTCAACCGTCAATAACGCGCCGCGCTCGACGACGACGCCGAGCAGATCGGTGTTCGGCGAGACGTAGTGAAACCGCCGTCCGTGCAACCAGGTCAACCTCGCTCCAAGCTGCTCACTAACTGCGGGGTCGGTCCGAGATCGCAGCGGCCCTTGCGTAGGCGGGCCGGGCCCGGCTGCGCTCCACGTAGGCCTGCAGTCCGGGCCGGTCGCCCAGCAGGTTTCGCGAGTGTGCTCCTTCGAGCACGCTCGCACACATCACATCACCCACCGTGAACGTGTCTCCGAGCAGCCAGGGACGTTCTCCGAGGGCCGACTGGAGGGCGCCGGCGGCCTGCGTGAACCGATCGCGCTCGGGGGACTCGGCCGCTCCGTCAGCGATGTCTCTGATCCATCGAAACAGCGGCGCTTCGATCTCGGTCACCGCAAACACGACCCATTGGTAGACGAGCGCTCGCTCTGGCGAGCCCATGGAGGGGATCAGCCCGGCATCCGGGTTGAGATCTGCCAACTGCAGGCAGATCGCCGCCGACTCGAACATCGTCGTGCCCTCACCGAGCTCAAGCGCGGGAACACGGCCCAGGGGATGGCGGGCGAGATGTTCAACGGATCGGCGCTGTGCACCCGGGATCTCGGTCAGCTGGTAGGGAGTGCCGATCTCCTCCAGCAGCCACAGCACCCGGCTCGAGCGAGTCCGAGGCATGTAATAGAGCCTGGATGGTGTCACGTCCACCACGGTACTCGCGAGCACCGAGGACAGACATGCGCCTACGCGTCAGCCGAAGGCGGGCTCGAGCTCGCGAGCGATGCGCGCCATGGAGGCGCGCAGGGCGCCGGCCGCCAACAGAGCATCGGTCGCGGCCGCCAGCAGGCGCCCGCGCACCCCGCGTCCGGCCACGGCGATCTGTGCCCGCACGTCGCTGCCCTCATCCAACGCCCGGGCCACATACTCGACGTCGATGTCGATCGGTCCGGACGCCGTGAGCGACAGGCGGCCGGGTCTCGTGCATCCAGGTTGACATCTCGTCCCTCCGGTCCGTCCGTCGGCAGCGCGCCGGTCATCGTCGTCTTCCTGAGAGACGAATGTCGGCAGGACGATCTTCCCCCGTGTGTCCAAGCGCACAGGGTGCACGGTGCGAGCCGCTCGGCCCTCTCGGCGAAGGTTGCGTGCCGGGGCAGCCCGGCGCTCAGCGTGGCGCCGGGGCGCCGGGGGAAGTCTGCTTGTCGTAGGCCACGTAGGGCCCGTCGTGCAGGAGGTGCTCCCTGGGCCCGGTGATGCGGAAGTTCGCTCGCTGGGCCAGTCCGGCGGCGTACTGTGGCCAGAACACGGCCGTGGGTGGCGCGCCCTTGCCGCAGCCCGGGCCCTGGCCGGCCGAGCCCCCGGGGTTGGTGAACCACAGGAACGCGTCGACGTAGGTGTAGCCGGTCGCCGTGGACAGGGGGCCGAGACCACGCCCGGCCGGGTTGCACAGCTCTTCGTTGCCATGCCGGAAGCGGACCTTGGGCACGAGCGGGCCCTGGCCGTTCTCGGCGGTGTTGACGACGAAGTGGGCGCCGCCGAGCGCGCGGGCGATCTTCTGCCCGAACGCGACCTCTTTGGTCGTCCAGTCGAAGTGGGTGGAGTTCAGGAAGAATCCGCGTGCGCCACCGACACCGGCGCGGCGCAGAAGGCTGACGGTTCGCCGCCACGAGATGGCGTCGGCCGCCCCACCGTCGATGTAAACGGCGACGTGCGGATTGGCCTGCAGGATGTTGACCGCGTCGCGAACCTCGGTTACCCGCGCAGCGAGCTTCGCCGGCTGATGGGCCATGCACTGAGTGGTGATCAGCGAGTCGAGCTCGAGGAACATCACCACGTGAAAGTTGCCAATCCCGCGCGACAGGCCCTGCATCCAGCGCTGATAGCGACGGATGAAGGCAGGCGAGCTGGTGTCAGCGCCGCAGTGTGCGTGAACGAGTGAATAGGTGCTCAGCTGCTGGACGGTGCCGGGATGCCGGGCCTCAACCGTCTCCAAGTACCGCGCGACCGTATGCGCCGGCCACGCGGGCGTGTTCCAGAAGTAGAAGCGGTGCGCGCCCGGCTCGGACGCGATGAACTTCAGCGACCGATACGAACTCGGGTTGCTGTGGCGATATCGACCGGCGGCCGCGCCGGCAGGCGACAGTTCGCGGGCGACGTAGAAGGGGCTCTCGGCCAGGGGATGGGCGGCGACGGTCGACGAGGTGGGGGAGGCGATCGACGAGCCGAACCCGACCGGATCCAGCGGGTTGAGGGCGTCCAGAGGGTCATCGCGCAGGATCGTGATCGGCGACTCGATGGGACCGTGTGCGTAGGTTTTGCCCCTCGCGTCGCCGAGTGCCTGTGGTGAGGAGCCGAACAGGTAGGCGATGGCCTGCACCGGCGTGGCGTTCATGCCACGGTCGATGATCTTAACGTTGAACGTCGCGGTCGACTGCCCGGGCTCGAAGTGCACAAGCGTGTTGCCGATCGTGTCGAGATCCAGGCCCGGCTGGGCGTCGACGTGGCGCACCCCGTAGCGGACGTCCTCGCCAACGGAGTCGTCGCTGCGGGCGATCGTGA
>DATAUL010000175.1:0-2440 GCA_036268255.1 Solirubrobacteraceae bacterium
GCGCCGCACACCGGCTCGGTACAGTGGCGCCTCGTGACGGCCCCGGAGATCAGCGGAGTCGGCGACGCCGACCTCGGCTCACTGGAGTTCTGGGGCCAGCCGGCGCAGGAACGCGACCGGTACTTCGAGATGCTGCGCCGCCAAGCGCCGATCTCACGCCACGAGCCGCCGGAGGACATCCTCGGGCTCGGCGACGGAGACGACCTGATGACCGCCCTCGTGCAGGCCGAGATCGATGGCGACCGCCTGACCCACGCCGAGATCGCAGCCTTCCTCGTGCGCCTGTCGGTGGCCGGGAACGACACCTCGCGCCACACGACGTCACACGCCATGCGGGCGCTGACGCTGAGTCCTCGGCAGCGCGCCTGGCTGATTGAGGACCTGAACGCCCGGCTGCCCGTCGCGGTTGAGGAGTTCGTGCGTTGGGCCACCCCGGTGCTCACGTTCCGGCGCACGACCACGCGCGAGGTGCACCGGCACGGTCAGACGTTGCCGGCAGGGGAGAAGGTGGTCCTCTTCTACCACTCGGGTAACCGCGACGAGCGGGCGATCGACCGGCCCTGGGACTTCGACGTCAGCCGCGATCCCAACCGTCACCTCGGCTTCGGAGGGGGCGGCACGCACTACTGCCTGGGCGCCTCGCTGGCCAAGACCCAGCTGCGTGCGATCTTCGGCGAGCTGCTGCGGGTGATGCCGGATCTCGAGGCGGGCGAGCCCGAACTGCTGCGCAGCGCCTTCATGCACGGCGTCAAGCGGATGCCGTGCACGTTCACCGCGCGCGCCTGACCGCCGCGATCACCCGGCCAGGCGGGGCTCGCCGGGGTGCGGCCGTCGCCCCGCCCTGTGCTCGAAGAACGCCGTGACCCAGTCAGGGTCGACGGTCGAGACGAGCGATCCGTCGAAGTGGTCCTCGAACTCGGGGAATCCCGAGGCCCGCAGCTCGGCCAGGGCCGCCGCATGGTCATAGCTCGTCTCGCGCAGCCCGGGCACGCCGTCGGCGACCACCATCCAGAACGCGCCGACGTTGCCCTCATAGGGGAGACCGACGCTGCCGGCATTGGCATAGACCAGGCGCGCGTGCACCCGCCGGATCATCTGCTGATGGGTATGGCCGCCGACGACGAGCGCTGCGGGCACGTCGGCGAGAGCCTCCGCGAGCGCGGGGTCCGGTGTGCCACGGGTCAGGATCTCGTCGTCGCGCCGCGGGGAGCCGTGGCAGAAGCACACCCCGTCCAGCGTGACGGCGATCGGCCAGCCGGCGAGGGCGTCACGCCAGCGGCGATCCAACTGGCCCGCGCTCCATGCGTCGGCCCGCCCCGGTGGGCCGTCCGGGATCTCTCCGCCATCGAACACCGCCACTGTCTCGCGCTCGCTGTTGCCGGCGATCCAGTGCAGAGGCTCGGGGCGCGCCTCGAGCAGCTCGAGCGCGGCGCGGACGAGCGGGCCGCCGCACACGTCGCCGGCGACGACGATCGCGTCGACCGGCTCGCGGTCGAGTGCCGCGAGCACCGCGCGGAGCGCGGGGAGATTCCCGTGCACGTCGGCGAGAACTGCGATCTGCACGGCCGCCCGTCCTAGGCCGCCGAGAAGAACTCGGCCAGCAGCCGGTTGACGGTCTCCGGCTCGTCGTGCTGGACCCAGTGCGACGCGTCGAGCCGCTCGACGCGGTCCAGGCGTGGAACGTCCCGGCGTTCGGGCTCGGCCAGCTCGGCGCCGAGGTGGCGATCGCGCTCGCCCCAGATGACGAGTGTCGGCGCGTTCACCGGGCGGATCCCGCCCCCGGATTGCCGTGACGTCTGGGCGCGAAACGCCGCTCGGTAGTAGTTGATCATCGCGGTGGCGGCGCCGGGGCGCGACCACGCTTCGAGGTAACGCTCGATGTCGGCGGCCGAGAACGCGCCGGGGCGCGCGTCGCGCTCGAAGTTGTCACGAAAGCCCTGCCAGCGATTGCGGCCCACGTAACGCTCCGGCAGCCACGGCAACTGGAAGAAGAACATGTACCAGGACTTGCGCGCTTGACGAGCCGTGCGCAGCCCCTGCAGCATCCGACGGGGATGGGGGACGTTGAGGATCGCCAGGCGCTCCACCACCTGCGGATGGCCGATTGCGGTCGCCCAGGCAACCGCCGCGCCCCAGTCGTGACCTGCGAGCAGCGCACGCTCAGCGCCGCGCTCGGCGACTAGCTCGCGCACGTCTCCGGTGAGCCGGTGCATGGCATATGCATCCACCCCGCGCGGGCGCGAGGAGAGGTTGTAGCCACGCATATCGGGGGCGACCACCCGGAACCCGGCAGCCGCCAGCGCCGGGATCTGCGCGCGCCAGCCGTACCAGAACTCGGGAAAGCCGTGCAGGAGCACGACCAGCGGCCCGTCTCCGGCTTCGACGTAGTGCAGGCGTACCTCCGAGAGGTCCGCGTATCCGTGACGCAGCTGGGCATCCT
>DATAUL010000176.1:0-6731 GCA_036268255.1 Solirubrobacteraceae bacterium
CGTCGCCGTCGGTCGCCTCGATCGTCATCAGCGGGCTGCCCTCGCCGACGCTGTCGCCGACGCTCACGTGGATCTCCTTGACCACGCCGCCGAACGGGGCGGGAACGTCCATCGTCGCCTTGTCGGACTCCAGCGTGACCAGCGGGTCTTCGGCGGCAACGCTGTCGCCGACCGCGACGAGGATCTCGATCACCGGTACGTCGTCGAAGTCTCCGATGTCGGGGACCTGGACGTTCGCCGAGGCGGTGGCACTCATACGGTGGTCGGCATCGGCGCGTCGACGTCGATGTCGTACTTGGCGATCGCCTCGGCGACGACCTTGGCATCGATCGCGCCCTCGGCCGCCAGCTCGGTCAGGGCGGCGACGACCACGTAGTGGCGGTCGACCTCGAAGAAGCGCCGCAGCGCCGCCCGGAAGTCCGAGCGCCCGTAGCCGTCGGTTCCCAGCGAGCGATACCGGCCCGGCACCCACTGGCGGATCTGGTCAGGCACGGCGCGCAGGTAATCGGTGGAGGCGACGACGGGCCCCCGTCGCTTGCCCAGCTGCGCGGTCACGTAGGCCTCGCGGGGCTGATCGCCCGGGTGCAGCATGTTGAAGCGCTCGGCCTCGATCCCGTCGCGGCGCAGCTCGGTGAACGAGGTCACGCTCCACACGTCGGCGAGCACGTCCCAGTCCTCGGCCAGCAGCTCGGCGGCGGCCATCACGTCGCGCAGGATCGTCCCCGAGCCCAGCAGCTGCACGACCGGCTTCTTGGTTCGCTTGGGCGCCTCGCTCAGCAGGTACATCCCGCGCAGGATCCCCTCGCGCGCGCCCTCGGGCATCGCGGGGTGCTGGTAGTTCTCGTTCATCAGGGTGATGTAGTAGAAGGCGTCCTCCTGCTCGTCGAGCATTCGGCGCAGGCCCTCCTGGATGATCACGGCAAGCTCGTAGCCGAACGCCGGGTCATATGCGCGGCAGTTGGGCACGACCGAGAACAGCAGGTGGCTGTGGCCGTCCTCGTGCTGCAGTCCCTCGCCGTTGAGCGTCGTGCGGCCCGCGGTCCCGCCGAGCATGAACCCCCGCGTGCGGCTGTCGCCGGCCGCCCAGATGAGGTCGCCCACGCGCTGGTAGCCGAACATCGAGTAGTAGATGTAGAACGGGACCATCGGCACGGCGTGCGCGCTGTAGGCGGTGCCGGCGGCCACGAAGGACGAGATCGACCCGGCCTCGGTGATCCCCTCCTCGAGGATCTGACCGTGCTGGTCCTCCTTGTAGAACATCAGCTGCTCGGAGTCCTGGGGCTGATACAGCTGGCCGACGGGGGAGTAGATCCCAACCTGGCGAAACAGGCCCTCCATCCCGAAGGTGCGCGACTCGTCGGGGACGATCGGCACGATGTGGCGCCCCAGCTGCTTGTCGCGCAGCAGGGCGGAGAGCACGCGGACGAACGCCATCGTGGTGGAGACCTCGCGGTCACCGGTGCCCTCGAGCTGCGACTTGAACAGCTCGAGATCGGGGGCCTTCGGCCCCTCCGCGCGCTGGCGGCGCACCGGGATCGAACCGCCCAGCTCGGCCCGGCGCTCACGCAGGAACTGCATCTCCGGCGAGTCCTCAGGCGGCTTGTAGTACTCGGCGTCGCGGACCTGCTCGTCGGACAGCGGCAGCTCGAAGCGATCCCGGAAGGCCAGCAGCGCCGCCTCGGTCATCTTCTTGGCCTGGTGGGTGATCATCTGCCCCTCGCCCGAGACGCCCATCCCGTAGCCCTTGATCGTCTTGGCGAGGATCACCGTCGGCTGGCCCGCGTGCGTGACCGCCGCGTCGTAGGCGGCATACACCTTGCTCTGGTCGTGGCCGCCGCGGTTGAGCAGCCAGATCTCCTCGTCTGACATGTGGGCGACGCGCTCGAGCAGGCGCGGATCGCGCCCGAAGAACTTCTCGCGCACGTAGGCGCCGTCACGCGACTTGAACGTCTGGTAGTCGCCGTCGACGCAGTCCTCCATCACCTGGACGAGCGCGCCGTCGACGTCGGCGGCGAGGAGCGGATCCCAGCGGCTGCCCCAGATCACCTTGATCACGTTCCAGCCGGCGCCGCGGAAGTCCGACTCCAGCTCCTGGATGATCTTCCCGTTGCCGCGCACCGGCCCGTCGAGGCGCTGCAGGTTGCAGTTGACCACCCAGATCAGGTTGTCCAGGTGCTCGCGCCCGGCGAGGCCGATCGAGCCCATCGACTCGGGCTCGTCCATCTCTCCGTCGCCGAGGAATGCCCACACCTTGCGGCCGTCGGTGTCGGCCATCCCGCGCGCCTGCATGTACTTCATGAAGCGCGCCTGGTAGATCGACGTGATCGCGCCGATCCCCAGCGAGACCGTGGGGAACTGCCAGAACTCCGGCATCAGCCACGGGTGGGGATAGGAGGACAGGCCCTCGCCGTCGACCTCCTGGCGAAATCCGTCGAGCTGGCGCTCGCTCAGCCGCCCCTCCAGGTACGCGCGCGCGTAATTTCCCGGCGAGGAGTGGCCCTGGAAGTAGACGAGGTCGCCGCCGTGCTCGTCAGACGGCGCGTGCCAGAAGTGGTTGAAGCCGACCTCGTACAGGGTGGCCAGCGACTGGAAGGTGGCGATATGGCCGCCGAGCTCGGACGAGGTCTTGTTGGCGCGCACGACCATCGCCATCGCGTTCCAGCGCACGATCGAGCGCAGCCGGCGTTCCACGGCGGCGTCTCCGGGGAACGGCGGCTCCTGGTCGGCCGGGATCGTGTTGACGTAGTCGGTGTTGAGGCTGGCGATGGGGCCCGTGCCGGCGCGCTGGGCGCGCTCGATGACGCGCGTCAGCAGATCGCGCGCGCGATCTGGACCATCGCTGGAGACGACCGCGTCGAGCGCCTCCAGCCACTCGGTGGTCTCGACCGCGTCGAGGTCGACCTCGGGTGGGTGGGATCCATTTCTATTCGCGCCGTTGGTCTTGGTGTGGTCCGCCATCCCGGGGTCGAATATACCCCTGTGACGGAGGTCACAAGCGCGGCCATTGAGTAGCGTCCGTGGTATGAGCCTGCGCCAGATCGAGGGATCTCCCGGGCCGCCGTGGGAGCATCCACTGGCGGGCACGCTCGACCGGATCGTGGTGCATTCGGAGCTGCTGGAAGGCAACCCGCTCGGCGACCCCGCGGACCGGCCGCTGTACGTCTACCTTCCGCCCGGGGTTGCACAGCGTGGGAACCCGGTGCCCACGGTGTACGTGATCCAGGGCTTCACCGGGCAGCTGGACATGGTCACCTCGCGGTCGGCGTTCGAACCGACGTTCGTCGAGCGCGTGGACGCGATGTTCACCGCCGGGGACTGCCCGGACGCGGTGATCGTATTCGTCGACGCCTGGACGCGGCGCGGCGGCTCGCAGTTTCTCAACTCGACCAGCACCGGGCGTTACATGGACTATCTCTGCGACGAGGTGGTGCCGTTCGTCGACCAGCGTTATCCCACCCACGGCGACCGCGAGCACCGCGGCCTGAGCGGCAAGTCATCCGGCGGCTACGGCGCGATGGTCGTCCCGATGCTGCGCCCCGACGTGTTCGCCGGCATCGCCTCGCATGCCGGAGACGCCTTGTTCGAGTGCTGCTATCTGCCTGACTTCCCGGCGGTCGCCCGCGAGCTGCGCGACTCGTTCGACGGCTCCTGGGAGGTCTTTCACGAGCGTCTCGCCCAGGCGCCGGCGTTTGACTTCCACCGGTTCGGCAAGCCGTTCGAGATCTACGGCTACGCCTGCGCCTACTCGCCCGATCCCGATCGTCCCGGCGAGGCGCTACTGCCGTTCGAGACCACTGGGCGCCTGCGCGACGACGTCTGGCGGCGCTGGCTGGAGCTCGATCCGGTGCGGCTCGCCTCCGTGCACGGCGACGCGCTGCACAGCATGCGCCGGATCTACCTCGACGCCGGGCGCAGCGACGAGTGGCACCTCGACCTCGGCGCCCAGGCCTTCGCGCAGGAGCTCTCCCGCCTCGGTGTGGATCACTCGCTGGAGCTGTTCGACGGACGCCATGGCGGCATCACCTACCGTTATCCGGGCGCGATCCGCGAGCTCGTCCAGGCGCTGAGGTAGTTGACCGACGATCTCGCGTTCGCCGGCCCGGCTGAGCTGGGCCGGCTGGTCCGCTCGCGGCAGGTGTCGCCGCGTGAGCTCGTCGAGCTGTTCCTGAGCCGGATCGAGCGCCTGGACCCGCGCTGCAACGCGTTTCGGTCGGTGATGGCGGAGGAGGCGCTGGCGCAGGCCGACCTGTCGGTCGGCGCCGACGGCGCGCTCGCCGGGGTGCCGATCGCGGTCAAGGACGATCTGGCCTTCGCCGGTCACGTGGCCACGCGGGGCATGCGCGGCGCGAACTGGCCCGGTCCCGCCACACAGGACGCCGAGTCGCTGCGCCGCCTGCGCGCGGCCGGCGCGATCCCGATCGGGATCACGAACGTCCCCGAGCTGATGATCTTCCCGTGGACGGCCACGGCCGCCAACGGCATCACCCGCAATCCGTGGGACGCGGCCCGCACGTGCGGCGGCTCCTCGGGCGGTTCGGCAGCGGCCGTCGCCGGCGGGCTCGTGGCAGCCGCCACCGGCTCAGACGGAGGCGGTTCGATCCGGATCCCGTCCGCCTGCTGCGGGCTGGTCGGGATGAAGCCCTCGCGAGGGCGCGTCTCGTCAGCGCCTGGGCTGCCGGGGTGGCTGGGGTTGTCGACCGCCGGGGCACTGGCGCGGACGGTGTCAGACAGCGCGCTCCTGCTCGACGTGATGCACGGCTCGCCGCCGGGCGAACAGCAGCCGTTCCCGCGGCGGGCGGCGGGCAGCTTCGTCGCGGCTGCCGCCACGGCGCCGGCCCGCTTGCGAATCGCCATCTCAGCCAAGCTCCCTCCGGGGCTGTTCGGTCGCGTCGCGGACGACCAGCGGACGGCGTGGAAGCGGACGGCGTCACTGCTCTGCGACGCCGGGCACGAGATCCTGGAGCGCGATCCCAGCTATGGCCTGGCCCAACTCGTGTTTGCCCAGACCTGGGTCCGCGGCGTCCACGAGGATGCGGCCGCGCTGGCCGCGCCTGAGACCCTCGAGCGCTCGACGCGTCAGATGGCGGCCGCCGGGCGAGTGGTCGTTCCCGATTGGCGCCGCGCTTCTCTGCTGCGGAGCCGCGAGCGCGCTGCGGCGCGGATCATGGCCCTGTGGGACGAATGCGACGTGCTGATGACGCCCACCACAGCCCGGGCCCCGATCCCGGCTGACGGCGCCTACGGACGATCCGCGGCCGTCGCCGTCAACACCGCGGGGCGCTTTACGCCGTTCACCGCGGTGTTCAACCTGACCGGGCAGCCGGCGGTCGCCGTACCGGCCGGATGGGACAGCGACGGAGTCCCGTTGAGCGTTCAGCTCGTGGGCCGGCCGGGGGCCGAGGACGTGCTCTACGCGCTCGCCGGCGAGCTCGAGCGACTGGCGCCGTGGGCCGATCGCCACCCGCCGGGGTACTGAGCCTGGACAGGTGGGCCCAGCGCGGGTACATTTACGTACCGTGACCGCGCTCGCCGATCCAGGGCTTGCTGAAGTCCGGCCGGAGTCGTTCTCGCCCTCGCGTGCCGGCCCGGCCGACGGGGAGCCGCCGACCTCGCCGCCCCCCGGGCCCGGGATCTCGCCGTTCCTGCAGGGACTGCGGTTCAGCGCCCGCCCGATGAGCTTCAACATCGGCGCTCACCGGCGCTTCGGCGACGTGTGGACGCTGCGCATCCCGACGCGCCGCGAGGGCTTCGCCGTCACCTGCCATCCCGACCATCTGGAGTCCCTGCTCAAGGCGTCACCCGGCGATGCCCCATCGCTGACCGGGGAGTCGCCGCTGCGACCCATCCTCGGCCCCAACTCGGTGCTGACCTCCGTCGGCGAGCGTCACCTGCGCCAGCGCCGAATGCTGCTGCCGCCGTTTCACGGCGAGGCCGTCGAGCGCTACGTGTCGATGATCACTGAGGTCGCAGAGCGGGAGATCGACGGCTGGGTGGTGGGGGAGACGTTCTCCCTCGCCCCCCGGATGCAGGCGGTCACGCTTGAGGTGATCATGCGCGGCGTCTTCGGGATCGACGGCGAGGGCGGATCCGGCTCCGGTGCCGAGCGCCGCATGCGGGAGACGATCCGCCGCCTGCTGGCCGCCTCGACGACCCCGGTCTACCAGCTGGTGGAACTGCGAAACGCCGGCAGCACGGAGCCGCGCGATCTCCTGGCGGCGCTTCTGCGGATCGTCGACCGCCGGATGTACGCCGTCATCCGGGCGCGGCGCCAATCAGGCTCCACCGGGCGTGACGACGTGCTCTCGCTGCTGTTGCAGGCGCGCGACGAAGCCGGTGAGCCGCTCACCGACCACGAGTTGCGCGACGAGCTGATGTCCCTCGTGCTCGCCGGACACGAGACGACGGCCAACTCGCTGGCGTGGACGTTTGAGCGGCTGCTGCGCGCCCCGGCCCCGTACCGTGAGCTGCGCGATCGCGTGCGTGGCAGCGGCGGTGCCGACTACGTGGAGGCCACGATCCACGAGAGCATGCGCGTGCGGCCGGTGATCCCGATGATCGTGCGGATGGTGATGCGGCCGTGGCGCCTGGGCGAGTACGTCCTGCCGGCGCGCACGCCGGTGGCGGTCAGCATCCTGGGCCTGCATCACCGCGACGACGTCTATCCGCGGCCCCAGGACTTTGCGCCCGAGCGGTTTCTGGGGCGGACGCCAGGGACGTATACGTGGATCCCC
>DATAUL010000177.1:0-3143 GCA_036268255.1 Solirubrobacteraceae bacterium
GCAGCCCTCCTTCTCCACATGCGAGGCGGCCGGCATGAGAAACACCTCCGTCTGGATGTCCTCGGTCCTGAGCTCCCCGGACTGCACCTCGGGCGAGTCTCGCCAGAACGTCGCCGTCTCGATCTCGGCCATGTCGCGGACCACGAGCCATTTGAGCTTGGCCAGCGCGCGCCGCTGCACCCCGGCGTGCTGGGAGCCGACGGCCGGGTTCTGGCCCATCACGAAGAACCCGTCCACGCCTCCGTCGAGCATCCGGAGGGTGGTGGCGAAATGCGAGTGATTGCCGCTGATGCGGGGGATCGCGGCGAAGCCGTAGCCGTTCTCCGCGGTGGCCGCATCCCCGAACCACGCCTTGAGCAAGGAGACGATGTAGGTGTCGAAAAACGACCACCAGCCGCGGTCCGCGCCGTCGGTCTCGATGTAGCTCTTCAAATCCACCTCGCCGTCGCTGGCGCGCGGCATGTGCAGGTAGCCGGGGAGCAGGTCGTAGAGCGTGGGGATGTCGGTCGATCCCTGAATCGAGGCGTGGCCGCGCAGCGCCATGATCCCGCCGCCCGGGCGCCCGATGTTGCCGAGCAGGAGCTGGAGGATCGCAGCGGTGCGGATCAGCTGCGCCCCGTTTGCGTGCTGCGTCCAGCCGACCGCGTAGCAGATGGCGCTCGTGCGCTCGCGGCCGGAGTTCTCGATCAGTGCCCGCGCGACGGCATGGAGGTCCTCGGGTGCGATCCCGCAGATGCGCTGCACCGTCTCGGGCGTGTACCGGCTGAAGTGCCGGCGCAGGATCTGAAACACGCACCGTGGGTGCTCGAGCGTGTCGTCGCGGTGCATCTTGTCGACGGACATGCCGGCTCCGGTCCGGTCCTCGAAAGACTGGGTCGCGTGCTCGCGAGTGCCCCCTCGCGCAGCCGTCTCGTCGCCCTCATAGCTCCAGGTGGAGCGGTCGTACATCCCCGTTCGCGGATTGAATCCGGAGAACACGCCCCCGAGGTCCTCGGTGTCGCGAAAGCGCTCGTTGATGATCGTCGGTGCGTTGGTGTAGTTGACGACGTACTCGCGGAAGTAGGACTCGGTCTCGAGGACGTGGTGAATCAGGCCTCCGAGAAACGCGATGTCGGTCCCCGCCCGGATGTGCACGTGATGGTCGGCGAGCGCGCTCGTGCGCGAATATCGCGGGTCGACGTTGATGATCCGCGCCCCCCGCTCCTTGGCCTTCATCACCCAGCGGAACCCAACCGGGTGGGCCTCCGCCATCGATGAGCCCTCGATCAGGATGCAGTCCGCGTCCTGGAGGTCCTGCAGGAATCCGGTGGCACCGCCGCGCCCGAACGAGGTCCCCAGACCGGGGACCGTCGAGCTGTGTCATATACGGGCCTGATTCTCGATCTGCAGCGCGCCCATGGCGGTGAAGAGCTTCTTGATCAGATAGTTCTCTTCGTTGTCGAGCGTGGCCCCGCCGAGGTGGGCGAAGCCGAGCGTGCGATCGACGCTCCGCCCGTCATGGTCGACGTCCTGCCATCCCGCTTCGCGGGCGGCGATCACGCGGCCGGCGATCATGTCCATCGCCTCCTCGAGCTCGATCTCCTCGAACTCGGTGGCGCCCGGGCGCCGGTAGCGGACCGTGGTCACCCGCCCCGGCTGCCGGACGAGCTGGCGCGACGCCGAGCCCTTCGGACACAGCGTGCCCTGATTGATCGGCGACCGCGGGTTGCCCTCGATGTCGACGAGCTCGCCCCCGCGGGTATACACGACCTGTCCGCAGCCGACCGCACAGTAGGGGCAGACCGACTCGGTCGCCTTCAGGCCGGCGATCCGCGCGCCGGCGCGCTCCGTCCGTGGTGACACGGCGCTCGGCCCCATACCCCAGTCCATCGCACGCCCGACGAGCGGCAGGCGTCGAAGGCGTTCGAACGTCGCCGGGCGCGAGCCGAGGCGCCCGCTGTGCCCCGGGGTGGTGTCCGAGCCCATGCGTCCGTTCGATATGCCGTGGGGCCGGGCTTTCAAGGCTCCGGCCGGCGGACCGCCGCCGGGAGGCGAGGGTCCCTTGATTGCGGCTCGGACCGTCCTAGCCCAGGCACCACGCGCTGCGGTTCCGTCGCGGAGCCTGGAGACGACGAACTGCGGAGGTTGAGATGGCGACTTCGACGGCGGACCACGGTGCGCCGCAGACGGGCCCGCGGCGGCGTCTGCGCACCATCACGCAGCCGCCCCACCGCTACGCCCTGATCGTGATCACGATCGCCATCGCCATGGCGGGGGCGTTCGCCATCTCCTACAGCCTGGCGCTCGGTCGTCCGGCGCCGCACCACATTCCCGCCGCCGTGATCGGCGATCCGTCCACTCGCCCGAACCTCGTGGCAGCACTCGAGGCCGCCACGCACGACGGCCTGGACCTGCACCCCTACGCCTCGCTCGCGCGCGCCAAGCAGGGCATCGACGCCCAGCAGATCTACGCCGCACTGCTACTCAACGGTGGGCCGCCGCGGCTGTTCGTGGCCAGCGCAGCGGGCGTCTCGGTCGCGCGTCTGCTGGAGCAGATCGCGATGCGCATCCCCGCGCGCGCCGGCGGGCCGCTCTCGGTCGTCGATCTCCGCCCCCTCCCGCCGAGCGATCCCCAAGGCCTGGTCGCGTTCTATGTGACGATCGCCGCCACGATCCTCGGTTTCGTGACGATGTTCCAGCTCCGGGCGAACGCCCCCGGGCTGTCGCTGCGCGCGTGGCTGGTGTACGTCGCCATCCTCGCCGCGGCCGGCGGCCTGGTCCTCGCCCTGATCACCGATCCGCTGCTCGGAGCGCTCCGCGGCCCATTCGCCGAATTGTGGGCGGCGCTGGCCGCCGAGGTGGCCGTGGCCGCGCTGTTCAACTCGTGGATGTTGGCGCTCATCCCCCGATGGGCGATGGTGCCGACGTGGGGGCTGCTCATCGCGATCGGAAACGCCGCCTCGGGTGGCGCCGTCGCGCCACCCCTGCTGCCGGCGTTCTACCGCTTCGTCGGCCGCTTCCTGCCCAACGGGGCCACCGTGGAGACGCTCCGCAACGCCGTCTACTTCCAAAACCACCAGCAGCTCGAGCCGATCATCGTCGAGGGGGCCTGGCTCGCCTGCTCGCTCGCCGGGTTGCTGGTCACGGCGCGCCTGAAGGGGCGC
>DATAUL010000178.1:0-5970 GCA_036268255.1 Solirubrobacteraceae bacterium
CCACGATCGCCTGATCCAGCGCCCGGTGTGGGTGCCGGACCGGATCGACAACGTCGTGCTGTCAGACAGCGGCCACATCCCGGTGTGGGACGCCCCCGACGCGCTCATCCAGATCGTGCTGGCCGATCCGGGAACCGGCGGCAGCCGCTCGACCGCCACGGGCTCGCCGGCGAACCGCGTCCGCGCTCAGTAGTCCGAGCCGGCCGGCTGCTGGGGCGCTGAGCCCCGGCCGCCGTCGTGCAGCTCGGATTCGAGCAGCTTACGGAATGCGACGGCCGCCGGCGAGGGCTCGCGGTCCAACGGCGTCACGAGCACGAGATCGCGTGGTATCGATGGGTCGGTGGCGAGCCCGACGGTGCGGCCGCCGGCCATCCGGATGGCGGCATGCGGTACGAGCGAGACGCCGATACCGAGAGCGACCAGTTCGACAAGGTCTGGAATCGTGTCGACCTCGCAGGCGACGCGCCGGCGCAATCCAACGGCTTGGCAGCGCGGTCGATGCTCGCCCGCAGCGAGGAGTCAGAGCGGTATTCGACGAAGTCGCCGTCGGCGAGGTCGATCAATCGAATGCGGCTGCGAGCGGCCAGCGGATCGTCCGCGGCGACCCCTCACAGCAGCGCTTCGGTACCGATCGGCCGCGCCCGAATGCGGTGGGATTGCGGTCCCAGCGGCAGGTCGACGATCGCCAGCCCGAGCTCTCCGTCGGCGGTCTCGTGCACAGCGACGCGACGCCGGCGTGATGCAGCCGCAGACTCACGTCTGGATGTCGGCGGTGATAGCGAGCGAGTAACGCCGAGACGTCGACCGCGCCCACGGTTTGGGTCTGGATGACGCCGATCGCCAGCTGCCCGCGCACCAATCCGCGAACTCCGGCGACCGCGTCCTGGCCGTCTTCGGCCGCCGCGACGGCGCGCCGGGCCGCTGGGAGCAGCGCCCGGCCGGCCTCGGTCAGCTCGACGCGGCGCGTGCTGCGCACGAACAGGTCGCTGCCCAGCTCTCGTTCGAGTGCGCGGATCGAACTGGACAGGCTCGATTGCGTCAGGTGGACTCGCACCCGCCGACCACGGCGACATCCCGATTTCGCTGTTCCTGGTCAACGCCCCCCGGGGCACCGGCCCAGAGCTTCGCCCGCCATCCCTATCCCGAAGTATTCGTCCTGGACACCGAGTGGCTCACGGCACACGCGATCCCGACGCCGGAAGGGTCCTCGTTCGACTAGACAGGCGCGTTATCTGATCGACCCACGACCAGCGGCAGCCGGCTTCGGCATCCCCGGCGAACTCGCCGAGGCCGCCGATGGCCCGGCGTGGCTGGCCCTCAAGGCCACCCGAGACATCGCGATCGCGATCCTCCTCATCAACGGAGCACCCCGCCTGCTCGGATGGCTGATGCTCGCCGTCGCCGCGATTCCGATCGGCGACGGCGTGATCGTCCTACGCAGCGTACGCAGCGGCGGCCCCAAGGCCATCGCCTACGGCATCCACTGGACCACCGCCGCGGTCATGCTCGTGATCGCCGCGCTCCTGATCACGTGAGACACGTTCGCGGCCGTCAGCCGATCGCCCGCAGCAATGCGGTCGCGGCGGCGGCGGCGAGCACGACCACGTAGAGCGGCGCCCGCCGCCACAGGGCGATCCCGGCCACGACCAGACCGCCGGCGCGGGCGTCGAGCACCAGCGAGCGTCCCGGGCCGCTCAAGGTCTCCGTGATCACCAACGCGGCCAGCAGCGCCGGGGCCAGCAGTGGGATCACGCGGGCGAGCACCGCCGGCAGCTCGCGACCGCCGAACACGACCGGCCCGAACGCCTTGATCGCCGCCGTCGCGATCGCCAGTCCCGCGACGGTGGCCCAGGCGGCGCTCACTGGGAGTCCCCGTCGGGCCGGGGCGCAGGCGCCCGGCGCAGCCCGGCGAGGACCGCCAGGGACGCGGCGATGATCGGCACGCCGGCGGGAGCCACCGGGATCAGGGCGAGCGCGATCACAGCGCCGAGCGCGCACACCCGCGGGGCGCCGGGCCGGCGGATCTCGTTGAGCAGCAGCCCGAGGAAGAACGCCGGGAAGATCGCGTCCAGCCCGAGCGTCTCCGGGTTGCCGATCGAGGCGCCGACGACGACGCCGAGCGCCGTGCCGAGCACCCACGCCGGATACTGGACGAGCGTCGAGCCGACCAGGAACTCGGTGTCGAAGCGCCCGTCGCCCCGGTTGGCCAGCGCCCAGGAGGCATCGATGAGCGCTTGGCCGCGCAGTGCCCGCCCCAGCGATCCGTGCGGCAGCCAGGGAGCGATCGCGATACCCATCGGCACAAAGCGCAGGTTCAAGAGCGCGCCGGCGACGATCGCCGGCAGCGCTCCGCCACCGGCCGCGAGGACGGCGAGCGCCGCGAACTGCGCCGAGCCGGCGAACACGATCACCGACATCACGATCGCCGGCGCCGGGCCCATCACCGGCCGCGCGAGCACGCCGAACGAGACCCCGACCAGCCCGGAGGCGGCCGCGTAGGGCACGCCGGCCCGCATGCCCTTCGCCAGCTCGGGACGGGCCGTCCCCCGGCGTGTGCTCACCCGCGCAGGCCGGCCAAGACCCCTGTCAGCTGGCGAGCCAGCGCCTCCCCGTAGCCGTCGAGGTACGCCGGCCCGGCACCGTCGCTCAACATCAGCTTGGCCTCGGCCACTCCGCGCGCGTACACGGGAGCATCATCGCGCAGCCGCGCGGCCAGCTCGAGCAAGCGCGACCGGTTGGCGCGCACGCCGCCGCGGGCCGGACGCACCCTCCCCGCCCCGGTGGGGAGCTCGGCCGCCGTCACGAAGCGCTCGATGGTGGCGGCGAGCCGGGTGCGCGTATCCCGGCAGGTCAGGTACGCGGCGCGGGCCGCCAGCTGCGGGCAATCGGCCGGATCGGCGCCATCGGCAAGCTCCTGGTCAAGTGAGGCGGCCCAGATCCGGGCGGCCAGGCGCGTCCCCCGACCGGGACCGAAGAGGCGCGCCGGCAGGCAGGCACTGAACAGCCGTCCGGCCAGATCTGGCTGCCGGCGGCGCAGGGTGTCGGCGGTGGTGTCGTTTAACATTTCGTTCAACACCTCCAAACGGGTTTTGCTGGTGTCTAGTAACCTACTAAACGTCTATGACGGTTTCAAGGGATTTTGGTCTGCCTCATGACCTTGACCTGGTCGTCGAGTTCGTCAATACGTGGGACATCGATGGCGACACCGACGAGCTCGCCACACCGGACCGCGTCGCGGCGTGGCTGCGCGAGCGCCGGCTGATCACTCCGGACACTCGGATCGGGACGGCCGAGCTCGAGCAGGCGATCGGATTGCGCGAGGCGTTGCGGGCGGTGCTCCTGGAGCACAACGGCTCGCCCACCGGTGGCGGGGTGCAGGCGCTGGAGGAGGTCGCCGAGCGGGGCGGTCTGTCGGTGTGCTTCGCCGGGGACGGGACGGTCCGGCTCGCGCCGCGCGCGGACGGGTTCGCCGGAGCGCTCGCGCAGCTGCTCGTGCCGATCGCGCAGGCGGCGGGCGACGGCAGCTGGGAGCGTGTCAAGGCATGTGCGGCCGACGACTGCCGGTGGGCGTTCTATGACCGGTCACGCAACCGCTCGGCGCGCTGGTGCGACATGGCGGTCTGCGGCAACCGCACCAAGGTCCGCGCCTATCGGAGCAAGCGCCAGGCCTGAGCCGGGTCAGGCCGTCCGGGCGCGCAGGAAGGTCGAGGCCGGGATGCCCACGACGAGACACAGCGCGGCTCCGAGCAACAGCGCGTGGTGCACCGTGCTGGCCGTCAGCGTGCCCGAGAGCGCGACGCCCGCCAGCCCCGCCCCCACGGCGGCGCCGAGCAGGCGACCGACCGACAGAAACGCCGAGGTGCGCCCGTGCGAGGCCAGTGGGCTGGCGTTCAGAGCCGCTCGTGAGGTGGGCACGAACAGCATCCCCAGGCCGAGGCCGACAGGGATCAGCGGCAGGATCGTGACCAGCGAGTCCAGCGACACCCCCGGGATCCCGAGCACCGCCAGACCGATCCCGGCCCCGATGAAGCCGAGCAGGGTGGGCAGCTGCTCGCCGTGGCGGTCGACAAGCTTGCCGGCCAGTGGCGCGGCCGCCCCCACCAGCAGGGCGACGATCACGAGCGCGCCCGACGCGCCGAGCGCCGAGAAGCCGGCGACCCGCTGCAGATACTGCTCGGCGATGTAGAACGCGCCGATCATCACCGCGAAGGTGAGCGCCGCGATCAGCGTCGCGGCGAGCACGATCCGGTTCATCGATGGGTTGCCGCCCTCGTCGTCGGCGTGTACGACGCTCGGCACCAGCTTCGCGATCGCCAGCGCCGCCGCGAGCGTCAACGGGATCAGTGCCCACCAGTCCGCGCGCCACCCGAACGCGACCGTCAGCAGCCCGCCGAGCAACGGCCCGAGCAGGTTCGACATCCCGGCACTGGCTCCCCAGATGCCCAGGGCCGACCCCCGGCGCTCGGCCGGAAAGCCGCTGACCGCCCCGGCGAGCGCCGCCGGCGAGACCAGTCCGGCGCCCGCGCCCTGGATCACACGCGCGATGATCAGGTCGGTGAAGTTGGAGACGAGCGCCCCCGCCGCCGCGCCGACGGCGAACAGCGCCAGCCCGGTCAATGCCAGGCGCCGCGGGCCGAACCGGTCGACGAGCTCACCCCCCGGGATCAGCAGCAGCGCGTAGGCGCCGAAGTAGGCGCTCAGCACGGCCGAGGTGGCGCTGCCCCTGACGTGCAGGCCGTGCGCCACCGAGGGCAGCGCGACCGTGATCAGCGTCCCGTCGAGCTGCAGCAGGGCCGCTGCCGCGGTACAGGCCGCCAGGCGCGTCCACGCAGCGCGTGGAATCGGCGATTTGGCGCCGGGCTCGGCGCCGGCAGGCGCGGTCACGGTGGCATGAGGCACGTCATCAGTATCGCGATTCGCCGGGCTCGGCATCGGCAGGTATCCGATTCCGAACAATTGTTTAAGAACTGCAAATTTCGCTCCCCAACAGGGGAACCACGCACTATCTTTTGTTATATGCCACTTCGCTCGTCGATTCCCAGTCCTCAGGACTACGCCTATCCCCGCCGGGCCCTTACGCGCGATCAGACGCGCGGCGTCTTCGGCCAGGTCATGGGGCTCGTGGCGGCCACGATCGGTTTCCTGGCGCTCGGCGCCTACCTCGGCCGCAACCTGAGCGGTGGCGGCTTCTTCGTGTTCTTCCTCGGCGCGTTCGCCTGCATCTTCGGCCTGCAGTTCGCCACCGCCCGTGGCCGTGAGCAGCTGGCGATCGGGCTCCTGTTCGGCGTCGGGCTGTTGCTCGGCCTGGCGGTCGCCCCCGTTCTGGCGGTGTACGCCAAGGCCGATCCGAGCGCGCTGTACCAGGCCGCCGGCACGACGACCCTGTTCGTGGGCGCGTTGGGCACCTACGGCTACGCCACCCGGCGCGACCTCTCGTCGTGGGCGCGGACGCTGTTCTGGGGGCTGCTGGCGCTGATCGTCTTCGGGTTGATCGCCACGTTCGTCGCGATCCCGGGCAGCAATGTCATTTACGCCGTGCTGGGGCTGGGCCTGTTCGGGGCGTTCACGATCTTCGACTTCAACCGGCTGCGCCGTGCCGACATGGCCAGCGCGGTGCCGATCGCGGCGTCGATCTTCCTCGACATCTTCAACGTGTTCCTGCTGCTGCTGTCGCTGTTCGGCGGCGGCAACCGCCGGTAGGCGGCTCGCGCCCAGGGCCAGCCGGGCTTAGCGGCAATTGATGCCGATCTGGTGCAGCTGCCAGTGCCCGGACTGCGCGCCGGACACCAGGTCGACCGTCCCGGCGCAGTGCTGAGTGCCGTTCGCGCGCACCGACGTCGTCGTGATCGCCACCCGGGCGCTCGATGGTGTCTGGCTGACGGTCCTGGCCGAGGTGAACGTGATCGAGCGGTCGCCCGCCTGGCCTGACTGAAACGACCGGTAGCCGCCGAGCTGGCCCCGCATCGAGGG
>DATAUL010000179.1:0-17834 GCA_036268255.1 Solirubrobacteraceae bacterium
ATCACGGCCGACGCCGCCGGGAACTTCGTGACCACGGTCCGGGCGCCCAACGACACGATCAGGCCCGGCGCGAAGAAGTTCACTGTGACGGCATCGAACGATGACCCCACCACGGGTCAGACGGTCTCCGCCTCGACGACCGGCCACTACTCGCTCGCCGGCCTTGCCCTCAGCAACACCGTCGTCGGCTTCGGCAAGCGGATCACCTACTTCTTCGGGGGCTTTCGTCCCGGCAGGCAGATCTACGGCCATTACCTGATCGGCAAGCGGCTGACCGGCCGCAAGCGGTTCGGGAGGGCCAAGGGGCCGTGCGGAACGCTCCAGGCCAAGGCGACGGGCTACCCGGTGTCCAACGCGCAGCCGGACAAGTGGACCGTGTACTACGACAACGTCAAGAAGTTCAAGAAGAATGCGATCCCGAGCTACGTCTACGGGTTCCACAAGGTCTGATCGGCGTTCGGCGAGGACCATGGGTGGCCCGCGCTTCGTGTCGCCCGTAGACTTGCGCCGCTCGCCACCCACCGAACAAGGGGGACACCGTGCGTCTTGACGTTCGCCGCCGTACCGCGAAGTGGTCGCTGGGCGCCGTGGCGGTGCTCGCCTCCGGCGCGCTGGCCGCCCAGGCATCGGCCGCCGATCTGTCGGTCACCGCCGGTTGCTACGTGATCGCCGGCAAGAATGCTCCACCGATGTCGTTCACCGGCTCCGGATTCACGCCCGGTGACCGGATCCTCATCGCCAGCGACGAGGGGACCGTCGATACGAGCGCGAAGGCCGACAGCCAGGGCCGCATCTCCGGCCGAGCCGACGCCCCCACCCCCTTCTTCTCAACCCCAGGTGCCAAGAAGATCGTCCTGACGGCCAAGGATCAGACGTCGACCGGCAAGACGATCACCGCGCGGACGATCGTCAACGTCACGGAGCTCGGCTGGCAGCACGGCTCGACCAAGCGGCGGCCCGGGCTCGGGGCCCTCACCGAGAAGACCAACTGGTCCTTCTCGGGATTTCAGCCCGGTGAACCGATCTTCGGGCACTACCTGTACAACGGAAAGCAGGTGGCGCTGGCCCGTTTCGGCCGCGCCCAGCCTCCCTGCGGCACGCTCAAGGTGCGCGCGCGCCTGTACCCGGCGACGCCTCACCACTCAAGTTTCTCGATCCAGTACGACGACAGCCACGCCTACTCCAGGAAGTCCCAGCCGCGGATCATCGGTCCGCTCAAGCTGACCGTTTAGGTCCGCGCCCCTGCCGGATGGCGAACGACAAGCAGCACCTGCTCGGCGGCGAGCCGTATCTGGCGGGCGCGGAGGACCTCGTCGCCGACCGGCGGCACGCGCGCCTGCTCACCGAGCGCCTGAACGCGACGAACGCCGACGAGCCGGACCGGCGGCGGTCGATCCTCGCCGAGCTGTTGGGCGTCGTCGGCGAGCAGAGCGAGGTCCTGTCCCCCTTTGCCTGCGACTACGGCTACCAGATCTCGATCGGCGCGCGCACGTTCATCAACTTCGGGGCTGTGATCCTCGATTCCGCACCGGTGTCGATCGGCGACGACGTGCAGTCGGCCCCGGGGTGCAGCTGGTCACCCCCACCCACCCCCTCGACCCCGCTGAGCGCCGCACGGGCCTCGAGTGGGGCGCGCCAATCACGATCGAGGACGACGCCTGGCTGGCGACCGGCGTGATTGTCTGCCCGGGGGTGACGATCGGCGCCGGCTGCGTGATCGGTGCCGGGAGCGTGGTGACGAGAGACATGCCTGCCGCCCATCTGTGCTTCGGCAGCCCCTGCCGGCCGGTGCGGCCGATCCCATAGGTCGGTACGCGCCGCGCCCGCACGCCCGGTCCGCCGGCCGGCCGCTAGCCCGCCACCCGCGTGGCCCGCTCCCGCGTGCGCAGCGCCAGCAGCGCCGTCAGCCCCGAGGCTGCGCAGGACAGGACGAACGGCCCGCTGACGCCGGCGACGTCGATCGCTCCGCCGGCGAGCGCCGAGCCGATCGCGAGGCCGACGATCAGCGCCGAGGCCGCCCACGTGAACGCCTCGGTCTCCGACCCCGGACTCACGACCCGCCCCACGAGCGCGTACAGGCAGGAGAACGTCGGCGCGATCGTCACCCCGGCCAGCAGGGCGCAGGCCATCCCCTCGGGAATCGTACGCGCGGCGATCAGCGGCGCCGTGCTGATCACGGTCGCGACCGTCAGCACGCGGTAGCGCTCGGCGAGCGGCGCCCGCCACGACCGCGACCCGAACCACAGCCCGCCGCTCAGGCTGCCCACGCTCCACAGCGCCAGCAGCAGGCCCGACGATGGGCGCGAACCGGCGCTGAGAGCCAGCGATGGCAGGCCGACGTCGATCGCCCCCAGCGAGGCCCCCATCAGCACCATCGGCGCGAGCAGAACCCGCAACTCGGCGCTCGCAAGGGCAGCCCGAGGTCGCACGTGGTGCTCGGTCCGTGTGCGACGCCGCGCCAGCGGCGAGCGCACGAACAGGGTCGTGCCCAGCAGACAGAACGCGGCGCCGAGCAGCAACGCTCCCGACGGTGAGGCGAACGCCACGACCACCGCGACGACGAGCGGGCCGCTGACCCAGATCAGCTCCTGGATCACCGACTCCAGGGCATAGGCGGTCTCGCGCGCCTCGCGTCCGCCGGTCACCTCGCCGAGGAGCGCGCGCACCGAGGGGGCGATCGCCGGCGACACGGATCCGGCGGCCGCCGCCAGCACCACGAGCGCGGCCGCCCCGGCGCCCGCCGCGGCGGCCAGCACGAGCGCGACCAACAGGCCGGCCTGGCCGAGCGCCGCGGGGACCAGCACGCGCGCGCGGCCATAGCGATCGACCATCCGGCCCTGGAGCGGCGAGCCGCCGGCGGTGGCGAACGCGAATGCCCCGACGGCGATACCGGCCGCCGGATAGGAATGCGTCGCCGCGCGCACGAGCAGGAGGATCGCCAGCGAGGACATCCCCTGCGGCAGACGGCCGATCAGCGCGGTCACGAACAGTCGAGCACAACCGGGGATGAGGAGCACTGAGCGATACCTCGCAACCATCGCGGCAGCGTAGCCGTACTAGCCTCGGGCCCTCACCCGCCCTTCCGAAAGCAATCTCGACGCCCCTGAAGGAGAGACCCGATGCCGAGTCGTGAAATCCCACCGTTCCGCGCCGACCATGTCGGAAGCCTGCTGCGGCCGCTCGATCTGACGCGCGCCCGCGCCGATTTCAAGGCGGGGCGGATCGACAGCGACGAGCTCCGCGCGGTCGAGGATGACGCGATCCTCAACGTGATGGCGCTCCAGCGCGATGTCGGCCTGCAGACCGTCACCGACGGCGAGTTTCGCCGCAGCTCGTGGCACATGGACTTCATCTACGCGCTCGGCGGCATCGAGCAGGTCGACGGCGAGTCGATCCACGTGCAGTTCCGCTCCGACGACGGCGAGTACGACTACGCGCCCCCCGCGATGCGCGTCGGCGCCACGGTCACGCTGCCGGAGACGATCTTCGCCGACGCCTTCAGCTTCGTGCGTGACAACGCCAAGGCCGGGCAGACGCCGAAGCTGACGATCCCGTCGCCCAGCATGGTCCACTACCGGGGCGGCAACTCCTCGCTGGACTCCTCCGTCTATCCGGACCCGGACAGCTTCTGGGATGACCTGACGGCCGCGTATGCCGCCGAGCTGCGAGGCGTCTACGAGCTCGGCTGCCGCTACCTCCAGCTCGACGACACCAGCCTCGCCTACGTCAACGATCCTACGCAGCGAGCCCACATCCAGGAGATCGGCGGCGATCCCGATCACCTCCACGAGCAGTACATCGCCAACCTCAACCGCGCCCTCGCCGACAAGCCCGACGACCTGGTGGTCACGACGCACCTGTGCCGCGGCAACAACCAGTCGATGTGGGCGGCCGAGGGTGGCTATGACTTCGTCGCCGAGGCGCTGTTCGGCGACCTCGCCGTCAACGGCTACTTCCTGGAGTTCGACGACGCCCGCTCGGGCGGCTTCGAGCCGTTGCGGTTCGTGCCGGCGGGCAAGCACGTGGTCCTCGGGCTGGTCACCACCAAGCGCCCGGAGCTCGAGGATCGCGACCTGCTCAAGCGCCGTATCGACGAGGCATCGCAGTACGTCGACATCGATCAGCTCTGCCTCTCGCCGCAGTGCGGCTTCTCCTCCACCGAGGACGGAAACAAGCTCTCGATCGACGATGAGCAGGCGAAGCTGGAGCTCATCGTCCAGGTCGCCGAGGAGGTGTGGGGCTAGGGTGCGCGGTCCAGCCGGCCCGAGGCTCAGTCCGAGACGAGCTCGGTGGCGGCGCGGTCGTCGTTCTTGACCGCGATCAGCGCCACGTAGTACAGCGGCTGGCCATTTGAGGAGAGCCGGTGGCGATAGCGCTCGTGCGTGCGCAGGTCGAGCAGCTTCTCGTCGATCATCCGCCGGATCAGCTTCTGAAATCCGGACGGATCCTCGGTCGTGAGGAAGTCCTCCTTGATCGTCAGGGCGATCCACCCGCCCGCGCTGACCTGGTCATAGGCGGTCGCCAGCGCCTCGGGTGGGATGTCGTCGAAGCCGAGCGCCGCCACGCTGATCAGGCAGTTGAAGTGCCGTTCGGACAGACGCCGGCGCTCGTCGGCGCTCAGCTGGGTGAGGTCAGCGACGAGGTAGTCGTCGTAGACCTCCGGTCGGTCGCGGGCCGCCGCGGCGGCGGCCTCCGGCAGCAGGTCGACGCCGACGATCGAGCTCACCCCGATCGCCCGCAGCTCCTCGCCGACGATCCCGTTGCCGGCGCCCAGATCCAGGGCTGTCAGCGACGCCGGGTCCGTGCCATCGAGCTTCAGCTCGCGCTTGAGCAGACCGACGACCGTCTTCGGAGAGCGGCATTCCAGCTCGTCGTAGAAGATGCGCTCGTAAAGGCCGGGCACCGCGTAGATCGCCCCGTAGTCGTGGAACCGAATCCGGCGCTGCTCGCCGTCGACCGAGACGTCGAACCATTCCTCGTCCTGGGCGATCGCGTCATCGCCCGGCGAATCCGGGACGTGGAGATCCGCGAACTCGTCTTGGCTCGATTCCATCGTCTACGTCGACCATACCGGCTGTCACGGGAAAATGATCCCCGCTCCATGGAGCATTTCCGTCGCGGCCGAGGAACGGGAGCGCGCCACAGCCTCAAGCTCTGGTTGAGCCTGAGCTCGAGCCGGCCCAGGATGGGACGCGGCCCTATTTCAGCCGCTTCGCCCCGGAAACCGCAAGTTTTGCCAACGGCGGGCGTTCCAGGGGCATGCGCAAGATCTCGTCGTTCGCCGGCATCGCCGCCGCGCTGGCCCTGCTCATCAGCCAGCCGCTCGCCGGCACTGCGGCGACGCTCCCCAAGGTTGCGTTGCCCACCGTCAGCACGCCCGCCGCCAACCTCCCCGCCGTTACCGTGCCCCAGGTCACCGTGCCGTCGGTCACCGTGCCCTCGCTGACCACCCCGCGGTTGACGACGCCGGTCGGCCCGGCGCCGACCGTGAGCACGCCGTCGGTGACGACCCCCTCGGCGACGACCCCCAAGGTCCCCACGCCGGTCGTCAAGACGCCGTCGGTGACAACGCCGTCGAGCACGCCGTCGGTCACGCCCCCGTCGACCAGCACCCCGCCGGTCCCCACTCCGTTGGTGAAGACACCGAACCTTCCGGGCGCATCCCCCTCCCGCTCCTCGGCCTCATCCTCGTCCTCGTCCTCGTCGCCGCCCGGCGGCTCCGGCAGTTCCCCAGCGAGCACCCCGACGCCGTCAGCCGGGAGCGGAGCCCAGCAAGCCGCGAGCACGACGGCGGGCTCGACCTCGGGCGGTGCCGTGCGGGCACACTCCGCGTCCTCCCCGACCTCGTCGGTGAGCGAGCGCCGCAGCCGCCACGGCGACGCCGTGAGCGGGCATTCCCGCCAAGCGCGGGAGCGTGCCGAGAGCCGTCGCCTGCGCAATGTCGTCGAGCGCTACCAGGGGTGCGTTGGCTCGCTCGACAGCCGCTCTCAGCGTCTCCTCTCGCTGCGCGCCGGTCTGCACGGCTCACCACGCAGCGCCGGCGCGGTCGCGCGGATCCTGCACGTCAGCGCGGGCCGCGAACAACTGCTCGAGCGCATGTCGTTGCTCACACTGCAGACCGCGGGCCGTGGTGGATGCGGCGGCTCATCGGCGGTCGCCACGGTGCCGGTCTCGGGCCCGGCCCAGCTCACCAGCACCGCCCCGTGGGTCACCGCAACCAGCGCGACACCGGTGTCCACCGCGTCGGGCTCATCCTCTGCCGCCTCGGCGTCCCCGGGCGCGGCCTCGCAGCAGCAGGTGCGCGCGGCCGGGGGCCGTTCGGCCGCACCGGTCGTGATCACCCCCACGGCGACCCGGACCGTCGAGCAGGCCTCGACCGGACAGGACGCCGTGTCCTGGCCGGAGATCGTCCTGCTCGTACTCCTCGTGATGGCCGTCTCGCTCGTCCTCGTGCCCGGGGTCCGGCGCCGGGTGCTGCCGGCACTGGCGGCCCTGCCCGCCGACGGCTATGTCGGCCGCGCTCCGGAGATT
The DNA here is from genome assembly GCA_036268255.1 of Solirubrobacteraceae bacterium. GTDB lineage: Bacteria > Actinomycetota > Thermoleophilia > Solirubrobacterales > Solirubrobacteraceae > Palsa-465. The sequence continues at coordinate 6,532 of DATAUL010000179.1, forward strand.
CCTGCATCCGAGGCGACGGTCCCCGATGCCCGGCTGGCTCTGGCTCCCGCCCCCAAGCAGGCGACCGAGCCCCTGGACACCGCTCCAGCACCCGCCCCGCAACCCCCGCCTAAGCCCCTGGACACCGCTCCAGCACCCGCCCCGCAACCCCAGCCTGAGGGTCCGACCCTGAACCACCAGCCTGTGGCCCAGCCTCAGCAGCGGTCCCGGTTGACGTGGATGCGCGAGCACGCGACACAGGGGGCGCTCGTGGCGACCGTGCTCGCGGGTGGGCTCGTGCGGATCCTCAGGCGCGGTCGCGGCCAGTAGCGCGGGGTCTGACGCGCTCAGGAGTCCCAGGTGTGCAGCTGCCCGGGGTCCTCCGGAACGTCGACCGCGTGCTGCTGGAGAACCTCGAGCGGGACGACGTCCAGTGCCCGTTGGTGGGTCGAGGCGAGCACCACGAACGCCGCCGCCCCGTCTACGTGCGCGCGTAGCCAGTTGGCGGCCGTCACGCACCAGCGGTCCCCGGGGACGAGGCCCGGGAAGTCGAACTGCGGCACGGGCGTGGCCAGGTCGTTGCCGATGCTCCGCTGGTGTTCAAGGAACTCGGCGGTCACGACCGCGCAGATCGTGTGGCTGCCGAGATCCTGCGGGCCGGTGTGGCAGCACCCGTCGCGGTAGAAGCCGGTCACCGGATCGCTGCCGCACAGTTGCAGCGGCCCCCCGAGCACGTTGCGCTCGCTCATCGCCCGAAGTATCTCGCGAACCGCGCCGCGCCGGGCGGACGTCATGCGTGGGCGCCGGGCAGCACCCAGCCGACGACCGCGGCGTACTGCGCGGCCGCGGCGGCGATGACGAGCGCGTGGAAGATCTCGTGGAACCCGAAGGTTCGCGGCCACGGGTCCGGTCGCTGCCTGGCATAGATGATCGCGCCGATCGAGTAGAGCAGGCCACCGGCGCCGAGCAGCACGAGCGGCGTGACGCCGAGCTCGCCGACGAGCTGGGGCACCGCGATCAGCGCCAGCCATCCGAGAACGAGATAGCTTGCGGCGTGCACCGCCCGCGGAGCGCTGATCCATCCCAGCGAGAGGGCCACCCCTGCGGCGGCGCCGACCCAGGCGATGGCCAGGATCACGTAGACGAGCACCCCGTGGAGCACGATCACGGCGATCGGGGTGTAGCTGGCGGCGATGAAGACGAAGATCGTGCTGTGATCGATCCGCTGCAGCACCGGCTTGAAGCGCGCCGGGCCCGGCCAGCGGTGATACAGCGCGCTGCCACCGAACAGGCCAGCCAGGGCGGTGCCGTAGATCGCCGCCGCTGCGGTCGCCTCGCCGGCCGGCGCCAGCAGGACGATCACCACGGCCCCCACGATCGCCAGAACGAACGCCCCGGCGTGCGAGACGCCCCGTAGCCGCGGCACGATCATCTCCGAGCCTCGGGCGGCGGTCACCTGCAACTGCGTGCGCGCGCGGTCAAAGGTTCCGGCGGGATCGATTTCACGCATCATTTCGCTGCCGTGCTCTCTCCAGCGGAGGGTTTCGCCGAGTGACTGCTGTATCGGCCCCAAGCACCCTTCACGATAGGGCCCGGGCCGGTGCCCAGGCTCACGGCGCGACCAGCAGATCGGCGATCCCGGCGATCGCCCGCTCGCTCGCCGCGGTCACGCGCCTGGGTCACGCGACCCCGGCGGATCCGCCGCCACGGCGCTCGACTGAACGACTACGGCGACCCGACCACCCAACCGGCTCAGGTTCTCAGCAAAAAAACCATGCAAAGCGCGAGTTTTCTCACCTAACCGGCCAATAGCAACGAGGATTGCTCGTATCAGAGCCCTGGGTGGGGCGCAGTGGTCCTGAGGGCCCGCCTCCCGCGCGCGGGGCAGGCGGGCGGGCCCTCCAGCCAACGAGGTGAGGGGCGACCCGCGACCCGTGCCGCAGAGGGGTGGGTCGCGGGCCGCGGGCGCGTGCCGAGTAGGGGCTTGGGGGCACGCGCGGTGCGTCCGTGCGCGCGCAACCTACTCCCCGTCCACCGCTGAACTGCAGAATCCCGTGCACGCCGCGGGCAAGTCGGTATCCAGACTCACTGCTCCGCGCGGTCGGCGCCCACCGCCGCCTCGTTCAGCCGGGCGGCCGCCGAACGGGCCGCCGCGACCAGCTCGGGTGGACCGACGACGTGGATCGGCTCGTCGAGCAGCGACATCCACACGAGGAAATACGGTGACCACGGTCCGCGCGTGGTGACCAGCGACTCATCGTCGCCGACGGCCTCGATCGTCGCATAGCGCTCGGGAACTCGACGGCGCAGCGCCTCGGGAGGCGCCTCGATCAGGATCTGGCCGGCGGGCGCGCCACTCTCGCCGCTCCTGCGGATCTGGCGTTTGACGAAGGCCGCCGGGTCCCCGCCGGGGACGGTCTGGCGCCGGCCGCGCCCGCCGAGGCGCAGGCGGCCACGGATCCGATCGATCCGGAAGGTACGCCAGTCGTCGCGATCGAGGTCGAAGGCGACCAGGTACCACCGGTACCCGGTGTGGACGACCGCGGCCGGCTCCGTGTGGCGCTGGGTCGCGCTGTGGTCCTTCGCGATGTAGGCAAAACGCACACGGATCGCGTCGCGACACGCGCCGGCGATTCCGGCGAGCAGCTCGGGGTCGATCTGGGGGCCCTCGGATACGAACGACGTGGTCGCGTCGCCCAGGGCGCGCACCCGGCGCCGCAACCGCGACGGGAGCACCTGCTCGAGCTTGGCCAGCGCGCGCACGGAGGTCTCCTCGATTCCAGCGATGGACCCGGTGGCCGCGGTGCGCAGACCCACCGCCACGGCGACCGCCTCGGCGTCGTCGAGGAGCAGCGGAGGCAGCTCCCCGCCGGCCCCGAGCCGGTAGCCGCCGGCCACTCCGGGCGCCGCCTCGACTGGGTAGCCGAGCGAGCGCAGCTTGTCGACGTCGCGCCGAATCGTCCTGGCTCCCACGTCCAGGCGCTCGGCGAGTTCCGAGCCCGTCCACTCGCGGCGCATCTGGAGCAGGGAGAGCAGCGACAGCAGGCGGGCGGATGTCTGGATCACGGTGTGCACAGGGTGACGTGCAATGCGGACAGCCACTGACCGCAATTGCCGACAGCACGGCGGAACGAGGACCGGAAGTGACCGCAATTGCCGAGAGAGTTCGTGCATGTCAACAACCACCATCTCCACCACCCCGCCGCGCGCCGTGAGCGCGCGGACGAGCCGCACGGTGTGGCTCGGTTTCATCGTCGTTCTGGCTGCCGCCGTGATGGATCTGCTGGACTCGACGATTGCCCAGACGGCGGCGCCGGCGATCCGTCGAGAGCTCGGCGGTTCCTACACGCAGCTGGAATGGATCTCCGCCGCCTACACCCTGGCCATGTCGGTGTCCCTCCTGTTGGGCAGCCGCCTGGGTGACCTCTTCGGCCGTCGTCGTGTCCTGCTCGTGAGCCTCGGCGGCTTCATCGCGGCGTCGGTTCTGTGTGCGGCGGCGCCGGATCCCAACACCCTGATCGCCGCCCGCGCGCTCCAGGGCGCGGTGGCCGCCCTCATGGTCCCCCAGGGGTTCGGCCTGATCCGCGAGCTGTTCGGCGACGAGGGACAGCAGCGCGCCTTCGCCGTCTTCGGTCCGGTGATGGGCCTGGCGGCAGTCGCCGGACCGCTGGTGGGCGGCGGGCTGATCGACCTCAACGTGGCCGGCTCGGGCTGGCGAGCGATCTTCCTGGTCAACGTACCGCTCGGACTGACCGCGATCGCCGCCGGGCGGCGGTATCTGCCACGGGTGGAGCCGTCTGCCGCCGGCAAGCGGCTGGACGTTCCGAGCGTCGTCCTGGCCATGGCCGGTGGCGTGGCCCTGATCTACCCGCTCATCCAGGGCCGCGAACACGGCTGGCCGCTGTGGTGCTTCGCTCTGATCGCAGCTGGGCTGATCACGCTGGCCGTGTTCGGCAGGCTGCAGACGAGACGGGCCGGGCAGGGGCGCACTCCTCTGGTCGAGCCCTCGATCCTGCGCCGGCGTCCGTACGTCGCCGGACTGGCGGTCGTGATCGGGTTCATCGGCGCGATGGGCGGCATGGTGATCGCGCTCAACGTGATGTACCAGACGGGTCTCGGCTTCTCTCCGCTGGAGTGCGGCGTAGCCACGGTATCGATCCCGCTGGCCGCGATCGGTGGCTCGATCACCTCTTCGATGCTGTTGGCCCGTCTGGGGCGCACGACGATGCACATCGGCATCGTCGTGATGGCCGGCGGCCTGGTGGCCGTCGATCTCGTCCTGCGGGAGCAGGGCGGCGGATTGAGCGCATGGGTGGTGGCCGCGCCTCTGTTCGTGACCGGGTTCGGGATGGGGATGGTGTTCGTCCCCATGTTCGACGTGATCCTCGCCGGTGTCGCCCCGTCCGAGCTCGGGTCGGCCTCGGGGCTGCTCGAGTCGATCCAGCAGCTCGCCATGTCACTGGGGATCGCGGCCGTGGGGACGGTGCTGTTCGACCGGCTCGGCGGCGGTCACGGTCCCGCGGCCTTCGTGGGGGCGGCCGATCAGGCTCTGCTGGTGGCGGTGGCCTTCCTCGTCGTCGCCGGCGCGGCGGTCTTCTGGCTCCCCCGCCACGCGCGGGCACACTGACGCGCCTGGGGTGGTGCGGGCAACGTTCCGCACCACCCCCCGCGCGTGCCAGCATCTCCGGTGTGACCGCGCATCCCGTCAGCGAGACTCACCGGGACCTGATCGCGGAGCGGGTGATCGGTTTCCTGGAGACGGAGGGAGCGGCCGCACACGGTCACGGTGGTGGGCGGAGTCTGCTCGATCACCTGACCGGGACCTTCGAGATCGCCGCTCGCTGGGAGCAGCCGCCGTGGCTGCAGCATGCGGCGCTCATCCACAGCGTCTACGGGACCGAGGCCTACCGGCACCTGCTCATCGCGGCAACGCGCCGGCATGCGGTGCGCGCTCTGGTGGGCGAGCGCGCCGAGCGCCTCGCCCATCTGTTCGCCACCACCCCCCGCCGGCTGCTGTTCGCCGGCACCCAGCGGTGGGCGCGCTTCGCGGCGCCGGACGCGCTGACGGGCGAAGCCCCCGCCGACCCGCCGGCCACGCCCGACGAGCTCGACGCGCTCGTACTCCTGCACCTGGCGAACGTCGCCGAGCAGGCCCGGGCCCCGGACGGATCCCCCGGTTCATGGCTCTCGGGTCTCCGCGACCGTGCCGAGGTCCTGTTCGACAGCGCCGCCGTGACCCTCCCCCTGTTCGTCGCCACGCTCGCCGGCTTCACGGCCGACGACGAAACCGCGTGCCGCCGGGCCTACCGGGACGGCGTGGCGAGCAGCGACCCGGCGGTACGCGCCGAGCGACTGGCGATGGCCGCGGCCGCGTGTCCTGTCGTCGGCGAGCCGTGCGTGTGGCTGGCCGACGAGGCGCAGCGCCGTGGCGACCTCGCCGCCGCACGCGAGTGGGCCCGGGCCGCCGAGCAACGCCTGCTCGGGCTGGGCGTCTCCTGGGACAAGCGGCTGCGCTTCGACGAGTGGCTGACGCTGGCGCGGCTGCTCGGGGCGCGAACCGGCGGGCGCCGGTCCGCCGCCGCGTCCGATCCCCGCGCGCTGCGCGACGACGTGGTGCGCACAGCCGGCGGCCGAGACCCGGCGCCCAACGCTTCCCTCCCTCCCGCGCGGCCGGAGCCCGCCACGTCCACGGCGCGCTTCCAGCGTTACATGGGCATGCTCGCCGATGCGGCGAGGCCCGCCGGCCGGCTGCTGTACCCGGATCTGGGCAGCCGCCCTTGGTATGACGCCTCCGCGTTCGCGCTCGCCCGTGACCTGGAGGCGCACGGCGTGGAGATCCGCCAGGAGATCCTCGCGCTCGATCCGTCGCGGTTCGCACCCGAGAGCGAACGGATTCCCCGAAGCGGCGACTGGGACGTGGTGTTCCTCTACGAGCGGGGGCGTCGCCACGCCGAGGCGTGCGACGCCTGTCCGGTGACGACCCGCGTCATCGAGGGAGAGGGCGCGATGCGGACCGCCGCCGGGCTCATCTACGTGTCGCGCATGCGGCCGGGAACGCATATCCAGGCCCATCGCGGTCCCACCAACCTACGGGTGCGCTGCCATCTCGGGATCGCCGTGCCCGATGGCGACTGTGGGATCCGGGTGAGCAATCGCTTCGAGCGCTGGAGCGAGGGACGGTGCCTCGTGTTCGACGACTCCTTCGAGCACGAGGCGTGGAACCACACGAGCGGTGATCGGATCGTCCTGATCGTCGATCTGTGGCACCCCGCCCTGTCGAGCAGCGAGGTGCATCTCCTCGCCGGGCTGCATCGCTACGCCGCCGGCTACGCGCGAGGGCTTGATCGTTACTGGGCGGTCAACGAGGCGGCACGCCGCGAGCCGCCCACGCCCTGGCCGGCCGCGTCTCAGAAATCTCCGCCGCCGTCGCCGCCGAAGTCGCCGCCACCGTCGCCGCCGTCGCCCCACCCGCCGCCGTCCCCGCCGTCCCCGTCGCCGCGATCCCCGTCGCCGCCGCCGTCGCCGTCGCCGAAGAGATCTCCCACCAGTCCCTCGCCGAGGCCAAGTCCAGCACCAAGCGCCGAGCCCATCAGGAGCGTCGACATCAGGGAGCCACCGCCGAAGCCGTTGAAGTAACCGCCCATCATCGGTCCGAAGTGGCCGGGGGCGTTCCAGTAGTCGGTTGGACGCCCGTTGACGCTCACCTGCCGGCCGTGGGGAGCAAAGCCCTCCCGGATCCGGATCGCGTCGGCAGCGCAGGCGGGAACCAGCCGCGCGGTGCCGCCTGGTGGCGCCCACTCGACGTCCTCGGTAGAGGGTCCGTGACGCGGATCGAAGAAGCACGGCGGGCGGCGCTCAGGCGGCGGTCGTCCCTCGAGCAGCGCGTTGGCGTACGACATCGCGTACCGCCCTTCCTCGAGCGTCTCGCTCACCGGGGCGAGATCCTCCGGTCGCCGCGCGCGGTCGAAGATCTGGCTGGCCCGCTGATATGCCTGCAGCGCCTGCTCGTATCGCTGCTTGGCCTCCTCGGACACACTGGGCATCGAGATGTCGACGTCAAGCCCGCGGATGTCCTCGCCGAGCGCGACGAGGTCGTCCTGGGCCGAGGCCCGGACCTCGTCCCACTCACGCTCCCGGCGGAACTTGTGGCCGAAGAACGGCACCGGCCCCACGATACCGACGCGTTTCGCGCCGGGTGCCGTGCGCTCACGTGAAGAGGTGGTCGACCGACACCTCGATCCGCCGCCCCGCCGCCGCGGAGGCCGGCGCGGTGAGGCGGGCGTCGTCGGCGAGGTGCACGACGTCGCAGCACGCTTGAGCCGAGGCGCTGAGAAAGCGCGAGGCCTTGCCGTAGCCGTGGTTGTCGCTGCGGTCTCGGCGGTGGTAGTACCGGCGAGGCACGTAGACGGTGAGTGAGCGCCGCGCCCGGGTCAGGGCGACGTACAGCAGCCGTCGCTCCTCGGCCAGCGACTCGCGACTGCCGGCGGCAAGGTCTGATGGAAAGTTGCCGTCGTAGGCCGCCACGACGTGGACGGCCTGCCACTCCAGCCCCTTGGCGGAGTGGACCGTGGAGAGCACGAGCCAATCCTCATCCTCCAGGGCTGGCCCGGCCAGATCGGCGGACGAGGCCGGTGGATCGAGCAGCAGCTCGGCCACGAACGTCCGCAGATCGCCGGCGTCGCGCGCGAGCGCGAGCGCGCACAGAGCGTCGAGATCCTGGATCCGTACAGCTCCATCCACATAGTGAGCGCGGACGATCGGAGCCAATGCGTCGCGCAGCCGCTCAGCGTCAGGGCCGGCGGCGAGCGCGGCCGCGACGGCATCACCCTGCTCCTGCGCCACCGTCGGCAGCTGCATTCGCGCGCCGGCCCAGCGTTGCGGCAGCTGCGTGAGCGACAGCAATCCACCGGCGAGCAGCTGGTCCAGGCACCGGCGAGCGCGGGAGGGCCCCACCCCCTCCAGCAGCATCAGCACCCGGAACCACGATATCTCGTCGGTGATCCGATCGGTCAGCCGCAACAGCGCCAGGAAGTCCTTGACGTGTGCGGCCTCGAGGTAGCGCAGGCCGCCGTATTTGACGAAGGGGATCCGGCGCCGTGACAGCTCGAGCTCCAGGAGGTCGGTGTCGTGCCCGGTGCGAGCAAGGACCGCCTGCTCGCGCAGGAGCATTCCGCGCTCGCGGGCGGCGAGCACGCGATCGCAGATCTCGGCGGCCTCCTGCGCCTGGTCGCGGCAGAACACGAGCTCGGGGCGCTCGCCGCCCGAACGCTCGGCCCGCAACGTCTTGGGGAAGCCGATCTCCGCCTCGGCGGCGACGGCGTTGGCGAGGTCGAGCAGGGGCTGGCCGCCACGGTAGTTGCGCTCCAGCAGCACGGTCGCGGCGCCCGAAAAGCGTTCGGTGAAGCCGAGCAGGTGATCGGCGCTGGCCGACCGGAAGCCGTAGATCGCCTGAAAATCATCGCCGACCGCGGTGACGGTCGCGCCGTGTCCGGCGAGCGCGGCGACCACCTCCACCTGCAGCTCGTTGACGTCCTGATACTCGTCGACGAGCACGTGATCGAAACCGGCGGCCAGCCGGGCGCCCGCGTCCGGGTCGCGGGCGAGCGCGCGCCAGAACAGGAGCAGATCGTCGAGGTCGATCACGCCGAGCGCGCGCTTGCGAGCGGTATAGGCGCGAAATAGGCCGGCCATGGCGTCGCTGTGCTCGGCGCACCATGGAAACGCGCTCTCGATCACCTCCCTGACCGGCCGCTGTGCGTTGACCGTCCGCGAATAGACGTCGGCCAGCGTGTGCTTGCGCGGGAACCGTCGCCCGCTATCGGCGTGACCCTGCTCCTGGCGAACCAGGTCGATCAGGTCCGCCGCGTCACCGGCGTCGAGGAGACCGAAGTCGGCGGTGAGCCCCAGCGCCGCCGCGTCGGCCCGCACGAAGCGATGGGCCATCGCGTGAAACGTCCCGCCGGCGATCCGCCGAGCGCCGCCGCCCGGGTGCGCGCCGGTCAGCGCCGCGGCCCGGGCGATCATCTCGCGGGCCGCCCGGCGGGTAAAGGTCAGCAGAAGAATGCGCTCGGGCGACGCGCCGTCCTCGATCAGACGTCCGACCCGCGCGCACAGCGTCGTCGTCTTGCCGGTCCCCGCCCCCGCCAGGATCAGCAGGTGACCTCGCTCGTGCTCGGCGGCGACCCGCTGCTCCGGATTGAGATCGGTGAGCCACGCGGGCTCAGACGGGTGCTCCAGGCTGACGAACATAGGTTCGCCAGAACGTAGCCCACGGCCCCGACAGAGTGAGAACGCGCATGCAAGCCGTCCGGCGGGGATATCGGGCCGCTGACAGACTGCGGACTCCGGGTTGGCCGGGTCGCTGGGCTCGGTCTCGTGCCCCAGCTCCGGTCAGTGCTTGGCGGCCGGCTTGACAGGGGCCGGCAACCCGGCGTCGTATACGCCGGTGGCCGAGGTGTGGAACGGCACCAGCTGGAGTGCAACCGGTACCCCCGCCGATTACATCTCTGGGGTGTCGTGCAGCGGCGTCGGCCAGTGCGCCGGCGTCGGCACGATCGGACCCGGTACCGGTACGGCTGGCGCCGAGGGGTGGAACGGCACGAGCTGGACCGCCGACACCCTGACGAATCCCGGCCAGTCGGCCTATCTCGCCGGGGTGAGTTGTCGCCCGAGCGGGCATTGCGTTGCCGTCGGCGGCTATCAGACTCCGAGCTCGCAGGACGTTCCGCTCGTGCAGGTTGCAGGACCGTCTTCGACCGGCGTCGCACCGACTGTCGTCACCGGCGCCGCCACCAAGGTCGCGGCGACCACGACGGTCCTGCACGGCAGCGTCAACTCGGATGCTGCGCCCACGTCCTGCGTCTTTCAATGGGGTGCCTCGGACGGCCCGTACACCCATTCGGTGTCGGCGCCGTGCGCTTTCACATCCACGTCGGTGCCGGTCTCGCTGAAGCTGACGGACCTGGTCGCCGGGAGCTCGTATGAGTACCGACTACGAGCCACCAATCCCTCGGGGACCACCGTCGGAGCTGAGCGGAGGTTCGCGACCCCGTCGTCGGGCGGGATCTCCACGCTGGGCAACGCCACCGTCGGCGATCAGGTCAGCAGCTTCCAATCGGACCTGGAGCGCGTGAACCCCTACGAGCTCTACTGGCCGGGCGTGGCACGGTCGCTGAGCATCTATCTGCAGCCAACCGCCACCAGCGGGTCACAGTCGGTGCAGCTGATGCTGTACGCCGACGCCGCCGGCGCGCCCGGAAAACTCCTCGCCCGCACCGGTTCTCTGGTGTTCAAGAGCTCCGACCCCGCGGGGTGGTACCGCCTGAGCCTGGACGGACCAGCATCACTGCCCGTCGGGCAGTACTGGATCGGGGTTATCACCGGCGGACAGCCCGACGTCGTCGGCTGGCGCTATGACGACACCGGCACGCGCGACACCCGCTCCCGGGCGTTCTCGCTCGGACCGAGCGACCCGTTCGGCGCGACCAGCCAGGACACGGCCGTAATATCGCTGTTCGCGACCCTCTCCCCCGGCTCCGGTCAGACTGCCGCGATGGCGCGGCGGGCTCACCAGGCACGACTGCAGGGTCACGCCCGGCTGCGGATCGCCGCCGTGCGCTGTCGCCGTGGGTGCACGAGGAACAAGACCCCACACTGAATCCCGTGCGGCCGCGGAGCCGCTGAGCTAAGGACTCGCCTGCGACGGGCACGCGGCCCGTAGGATCTCGCACCGTGGCCCACGGGACGCACGACTTCGAGGACGACGCCCGCAACGAGCACATCCTGATCTGGGTCAACGACGAGCTCGTGCCGCGCGAGCGGGCAGTCGTGTCGGTGTTCGACGCGGGCTTCGTCCTCGGTGACGGGGTGTGGGAGGGTCTGCGCGTGCGGGCAGGCCATCCCGCCTTCCTGGAGCGCCACCTCGACCGCCTGTTCGAGGGGGCGAGGGCGATCATGCTCGACGTCGGTCGCGGCCGCCGCGAGCTGACCGAGGCGATCTACTCGACGCTGCGGGCCAACGACATGACCGACGGCGTGCACGTGCGGCTGATGGTCACCCGCGGCATCAAGCGCACGCCTTACCAGGATCCGCGCCTGACGATCGGGCCCGCGACCGTGGTGATCATCGCCGAGCACAAGACGCCGGTGCCGGCGACGGCGACCAACGGCATCACGCTGTTCACGACGCACGTGCGGCGCGCGGGGCCGGACACGCTTGACCCCAAGCTCAACGCGCACTCCAAGCTCAACGACATCACCGCCTGCATCCAGGCCTACACCGCCGGCGCCGACGAGGCACTGATGCTCGACCCGCACGGGTTCGT
>DATAUL010000180.1:0-5382 GCA_036268255.1 Solirubrobacteraceae bacterium
GTCGCGTCCGAGGAGTCTCAAGCTGGGCGCGCCGGCGTGGGAGGGTTGGCGAGGCGCCACGCAACGCAGGGCACGGCCGCGGGGCCGGTTAACGCGGAAAGCCCACCCGTAGGTGGACTCTCGGCCATCAGAAGATCAGGCTGCTTACGCGGAAAGGGGACGTTCAGATGAAGGTCTCGCCCTCTGGTTGCCATCGCTATCTGACCCTGTCAGCGTAGCGCACCCGCCTCCCGGCTGCTGCAGTTCCTCGGGGGCGAGATCTCGCCCGAGATGGCGAGCCACCTGCCTGAGCTGTGGCGCAAGGACATCGGCCGCTTCTCCGACACGATCCGCGGCAGCGATCCTCCCCCCGACCGTGCTGGAAGCGCGAGCGCACGAGAGTGTCGCAGGGTTCGTTCCGGCACTCGACGCGATCGCACCACACCACCGGAGCTGAGCAGCCGGCTGGCACGACGAGTGCTCCGACCGGCTTGTCGCCTAGTTCGCGGATGGCGTTGACGCCTATTCGGTAGGGCGACAGAATTGGCGCGTGGGGATCGACTCTCAGACCGATCTCTTCTGCGACATCGCCCGGTTGACAGTCTCGATAGATCGCGCGGCGGTGGCGACTGAGAGAGCGCTGACCGAGCGTCTGCCCGTGTCTGGAGACGGCGATCCACGCTCGCCGGTTGGTGGAACACAAAGAGCTGTGCCGGCAGCTTACGGCTCTACGCGATCGTGTGGCTCGGGCGCCGTGTGGGAGCGAAGAGCCGCGGGCGCTGCGGGCGGAGCTCGCAACATTGGCGTTCTTTGCCGAGACCCTTCAGGCTGATGCGGACACCTGGCGCGGAGCGCTCGAGCAGAGGATCAGAGAGCTCGAGCGACAGAGAGCCGCCGAACGCCAAGAGCGGGAGAGATTGGCCGCCCAGCGCGCACAGCTTGTGCGACATCGAGACGCCCTCGAGTTCACAATCGGCCAAACGGCGGCAGCGATGTCACGGCAAAATGGGGGCGAGTGCCGCCGCACGGTGCCCGTCTTTACCCTCGGCGAAGGTCTCACTGTCTGTTCAGTGTCAGTGTCTTGGCCGCGGCGAGGGTTTCGCTGTGCGAAGCGCTGGCTCGTGACGCTCAACGGCTCTCGTGACGATGTACTGGTCAGACGCGAGTAGGTCGACCTCCGGCCGCCTTTGTTCATGGCGATTGAGTGAGCGGTCCGGCGACCAGCAGGTTGGCCCAGCCGCTCGTCGCCGGCGCTGCGGCGTGGGTGCCGTTGTAGACGACGGTGGCCCGCCACCGTCCCTCGTGGGGTGGTGTGAACGGCAGGACCGCCACCCCGTTTACGGCCTCTGCGTGGTAGTAGCCTCGAAACTGCCAGCGGTCGACCGGGTCGAAGTACTCAAGCTCGAATGAGACGGGGCCGTCGACCGCGGGGGAGACGACTGCGGTGACGCGGGTCGACGCGCCTGGGCTGATCTGCTTGTAGCCCGAGCCGTCGAACGAGATCCGGACGTGAGTGATCGTGCGCGATTCCCGGGAGAGCGTGAACGGCCCGGACTCGAAGTCCTCCGCTTGCACGACGACGAAGTACCGGCCGGGGTGCATCTGGCGACGGAGCGTCTCCTCGCCCTCAGACCCGCAGTTGCACTGCAGGTACTTGCCCTCGTCGTTGAGCAGCTTCAGGTCAAACGACATGTTCGAGGCCGTCTGAAGAAACAGCGTCAGATCGCTGAAGGTGGTGACATCGAACCGGAACAGGCGGACGTCGCTGTCGAGATTGCCGTGCAGCGTCGCCGTGATGTGGGCGAAGTTCGGCAGAAAGACCCCCGGCGCCATCTCCAGCGAGGTCGCGGGCGCGACGTGCAGCCAGTACGGCTGAGGGCCGTCGATGCCGGGGGCGGCGGAGACCAGGAAGCTCCACCGCCCGCTGACCATCGGGGTGAACAGCCGGTAGCCGCCACAGCTCAGGCCGGCGGCAGCGTCCCCGTGAAAAGAGCTCGTCCCCGGCGGGAAGATCCCGAGGCGGACACACCCGTCGTTGGTCTTGACCAGGTTGAACTTGTAGGTGCTCCCCGCCTGGAGGTGAAGCGAGTACGCGTCCTGGGTGTCGAAGCTACTGTCGAGATTGCCGTGCCCGCCGCGGACCGGCAACGCCGGTCCTGGAGGTGATGGTGGCGGCGGGACGACGAACACCTTCAGCGAGAACGCGCCGGAGGTCGAGTTCGCGCGCTGGGCGATCCGGATCAGGTAGGTGGCGTTCGCCGACGGCTGGAAGGTCGCGTCAGCGACACCGTTCTGATCGGTGCGGGCGCAGACGACCGGGATATTCTGGGACCGCTGGCGCTGGAACACGTCGACGGCGGCATCAAGATCGCCGTTTGCCTGGAGCCTCACGCCCACCTCTCCCGCGGGGGATGATCCAAACGAGATCGCATACCAAACCGAGCCAGCGGCGCGAGCGCAGCCCGAAGGCGGCTCCTTGACCTCCACAGTCGCGCCGACCGTGGAGCCGGTGACGGCCACGGGCATCGCGCCCAGTGGCTGAGCCGAGTCGCGATTGTCGTTGGCCGGCGGTGAAGCGGCCAGCGCCTGCGTCACAGCGCCCAACAGCACGACGACGATCAGCACCAGCGAGCGCGCTGTGAAACGGACCACGGCGGCACCCTACTCGAAAATCGCCGCGCCCCTGTCTGGGCCGCGCTCATCGATTACCACTGACCCGCCGGGATCCCACTGAGCAGTCAGCCCCTGTCCGGTCGCGCCTGCATTGCAGCCCGAGGGGTTGCAGCCAGGCTCGTCTAAGCCAGCGGGGTGGGCCTCACCGGGGCAAAGTGAAGAGTCGGCGCCGGCTGCGAGCCCGCTCCTGTCCGGCGGCGGGCGGATGGAACCCGCCCGCCGCACATGCGCCTATGCCTTAGTTGATCGTGACAAAGAAGGCTTGGTCCGCGAAGTCCCCACTGGACGCCGGATTGCCCACGTCACCCGTGGCGATGTCGATCTGGCTTCCGGCCGGGCAACCGCCGGCCACCGCCGAGGCGTTGATCGTTCCAGCGACGAACGCCGACCGTGGGTCGGCACCCGAGTTGTCGATCATGGCGCTCACGTTCTGCGGGGCGCCGGTGGTGAGCTTCAGGCAGTACACGCCTGAGCCTGCGATATGGCTCACTAGCTGAACATTCTTGCCGTTGGTGATGGTGCCGCCAGGAGCGATGTCGGCGAAGCCCACAGCCGACCCCGCTGGCCCAGGTGCTCCCGCCGGGCCTGTCGCTCCGGTAGCACCTTTCTGTCCAGCTGGTCCGGTGTTGCCCTTAGCGCCCTTCGGTCCTCCTGCCGGGCCTCGGAATCCTCGGGGGCCTCGTGGGCCGCGTGGGCCGCGGTTCGGACTGGCGTTCTTGTGCCTCGTCGGGTGACTGGTCGTGGATGAGGCGATGGCGACGGCACCGCCGCCGCCGAGTGCGAGGAACAGCGCCACGGTCGCGATGACGTTGGCGTAGCTCATCGAGCTGAGGATGCGTCGCATCTAAAAACGTCGGTCTGTGATCGGGCGCGAGCAATCTACCGCAGGGGCAAAAGTTTGTGCAGAATTGTTGCATCGGATCTGTGGGCGCGGACGGGGCCCTCGGCAGTCCCAGTTTGGGCGAGATCGAGCCCAGCGCCGTGAGTGCTCGCGTCGCACTGTGACGGTGGAGACCGCTCGTTAACTACTTCCCCCGGATAAATGGTCGGGAGTTACGCGGCGATTTGGAGCCCGCCGGGCGTGCGGCTGGCACCGGCGGTGACGGCGATGGTGTGGGTGAGGCTGGCGGCGAGGAGGTGCTGGGATGCGGTGTTGAGGTGGTAGATGGCGTAGGCGGCCTGGGTGCGGGTTAGCCGGCGTTGGACGCGGAGGTGGAGGATTGCGTCGGCGAGTCGGGCGCGTTGTTGTGGAGTGTCAATCTGCTCGGTCACGGCGCGCAGCTCTTCCCAGCCGCGGTCGGGGTCGTCGCCGGCGACCGCGTCGCGCAGTCGGACCAGCTCTGGGGTGATCAACTCGGGAAGCTTGACGTGCAGGCAGAGGTCGATCGTGGGCAGGTCAAACAGGTCTTCCCAGAGGATCTCCAGCGCGTCATCTGAGAGCCCGGCGAGATCACGGACCGCGTCGTGGGCCAGGGAGGCGAGGTGAGCGCGGGCGAGCTGCTCGGCGGAGGGTCCGCGTTGCTGGCCGCAGCAGCGCTTGGCTTTGCGGCCCGAGCCGCAGGGGCAGGGCTGGTTGCGTCCGGGTCCAGGCATTCGGGCCTCCTCGTTTCGAGTGGCGTAAGGGTCTCACTCGCACCGGTCAGAACCGGCTGTTTCGTCGGACCCGTTCACGAGGAATGCTCTGCTGCGTGGCTTTCTGACCTGGTGGAGGTGTGATGCTGCGGCTGTGCGGCGGGCAGGTCGAGTGTCTCTGGGACGAGGTGCTGCCGGTCGAGGTGCGAGAGTCGCCCGATGATCTCGCCCGGCTGGATCGAGTGTGGTCAGATCGCGTGTTGCTATTCCCGATCGCCGACGAGTGGCAGGAGAGCGACCGGGAGCGCGGGCGCCTGTCGGTGGCAATGGAGATGTTCGTGCGGGGCGCGGGTCCGCGACCGGTCGCGGTCGATCGGCAAGACAGCCCGCGCGATCTCCAAGACGCTTGCTCGCCGGACCGGCGAGGCCAAGGCGCAGGTGATGGCACTCAACGAGGAAGCCGGCGGCTGATCGCCCGCTCTGCCATCAAGGCCCAGCGGGCTGGCCACTGCGGCACGGCGCTCAGCCCGTGGGCGGGGCGCCCAGGCCAAGCTCCAGGCCGCGTCGCAAGGCTCGGGCAACTCACTAGGATCCGGGACGAGATATCGCCGGTGCATGCTCCAAGCCCCCCTTCAGACGATGCACCCCGGACTGCTCGCCTCGGTTCACAGAACGGCCGCGCGCCGATCGGGCAGAGCGCGAGTGCCTACCGGGTCGTCGTGCTGGCATACATCATCGCGGTCTCGATGCCGCCGATCGGGTTCATTCTGGGGCTCATCCTCGCCATCCGTTTCGACAAACCCGCCTCCAAGCAGGGAGCGTGGGTCATCGCCGTCAGCGTGGTCGCTGCCGTCGTTTGGGCCGTGATCATCGCCGGCGGCGCGCTGAACACCACGAGCAGCGACTTCTGAGCGGGGCGGCGCCGGAGTCCTCGCGTCCGTGCTCGATGACGTTTCTCGCGCGCGAGAACCCGGGTGACCTTCGTCGGGACGTTTCTGGTTCTCGAACGCCCCCACCCCAGGCACACACCACCGTGCTGACGACCGGCGCGCGCAGCCGACCCACAAGACGCCAGGCGAGCCTTCGAGACCTGAGCCGAGCTCAGCTTGCGACGTTAGGGGACGTTCCCGCGGAAACGCCGCCAAACGTCCCCGCCGG
>DATAUL010000181.1:0-2873 GCA_036268255.1 Solirubrobacteraceae bacterium
ACCGGCACCTCGCCGAGGCGCTCCATCAGTGCCTCGTCGTCGCCGAGCAGCTGGAGCAGCCGGTTGGCGCACGCCAGGCCGGCGGTGCCGCCGCCGACGATCGCCACGCCGACTTCGATCAGCTCGTCCTCGTCGTCGAGCCCGCGCTTGATGAACTCACGGACCGAGTCGACGGGCGGCGGAAACTCCGAGGGCGCGTGGTGGCCGTTGTTCGCCGCCATAGACCGATCAGCTCCCCTTCTTCGCCTTGATCGCCTCGGTCAGCTTGGGCATGATCTTGTTCAGGTCGCCCACGATCCCGAGGTCGGAGAACTCGAAGATCGGCGCGTTGGCGTCCTTGTTGATGGCGACGATGTTCTCCGAGGACTGCATCCCGACCTTGTGCTGGATCGCCCCGGAGATACCGGCGGCCAGATACAGCTTCGGCGAGACTGTCTTGCCGGTCTGGCCGATCTGCGCGGCGTAGGGATACCAACCGGCGTCGACCACCGCGCGGGTGGCGGCGACGGCCGCGTTGCCGCCGAACGCGCCGGCCAGCGACTCGGCCAGCTTAAAGCCCTCGGCCTTGCCCAGTCCACGGCCGCCGGCGACGAGGATGTCGGCACCTTCGATGTCGACGTCGGCGCCGCGCTGCTCGCCGCGCTGGACCATCTTGGCCTGTGTGGACCACGGCGAGTACTCGATGTCGACGTCGACGACCTCGGCCGTGCCGTCAGGGTGGGTGGGGCGAATCTCAAAGGCGTTGATGCGCCCGATGATGATCCCAAGATCGCCCTGGTAGTGCGAGTCGGAGATCTTCGAGTCGCCCAGAATCGGACGCTCGGCGACGAGCTTGCCGTCGACGGCCTTGATCGCGATGACCTCCATCGTCACCCCGGCCTGCCGGCGAGCGGCCAGTCCGGCGCCGATCTCGAAGCCGAGCAGACCGCCGCCGAACAGCGCGTAGCTGTGGCCGTACTCGTCGATGACCTTGGCCATCACGTCGACGACCGGCTGAGCGAGGCCCTCGTCACCGCGGGCGCGGAAGACCTTGGTCGCCCCATAGGCGCCCAGCGCCTGGCACAGCTCGTCGGTCAGATCATCGCCACCGACGACGACCGCGTGGCACTCGCCGCCGATCTCGGCGGCCCGAGCCGCACCCTCGGAGACGGCGCCGAGGGAGTTCTTGTTGAACGCGCCCTCGTAGTGAAGAACGTAGGTCAGAACGTCGGCCATCGTTAAATCAGCTTCCTTTCGTCCAGCCACGCGACGATCTTCTCGACCGTCTCGTCGGTGTCCTCGTCCTCGATGATCTGGCCGGCGGACTTGGCGGGCGGATCGTGGAACTCGCCGCACTGCACGCGCGACCCCTCGACCCCGACGAACGCAGTGTCGATGCCGACGTCGCCGACGCCGACGGTCTCCAGCGGCTTCTTCTTGGCGCCCATGATCGCCTTGAGCGACGGATAGCGGGGCTCGTTGATGGCGTCACCGACGGAGATCACCGCCGGCAAGGAGACCTCCACCGTGTCGTAGCCGTACTCCGCCTGGCGCTCGCACGTCAGGGTGGGTGGGGACTGGTCATCGACGTCCATCTTGATCACCTGCGTGAGCGACGGCATCTTCAGATGGTCGGCGACGACGGCGCCGATCGTGTAGCACTCGCCATCATCGGACTGCTGGCCGAGGAGCACCAGGTCAGGCGATTCCTTCTCCAGTGCCTTGGACAGCGCGTAGCCGGTGGCCGACACGTCTGAACCGGCGAGTGCCTCGTCGGTCAGATGCAGCGAGCGGTCGGCACCGAGCGACACGGCCTTCTGCAGCGCGCGGGTGGCGGTGGTGGGGCCCATCGTCACGGCGATGATCTCGTCGACCTGCACCGCGCCGCCCTCCCGAATCTGCATCGCAGCCTCGATGGCGTGGGTGTCGTACGGGTTGAGGTTCCTCTCCCCGGATCGGTCCATGCGCCCCGTCGAGGGATCGATGCGCTTCTCGACGGCGGCGTCCGGAACCTCTTTGACCAGGACGCAAATCTTCAAGTGTGGCCTCCTATTAGGTGTCCTGAGCGGGGATTCCTGCCCCGCCGGTACTGCGATGTCGCTGTGAAGTGTGGGCGAATACTACCGCGTTGACTGACGAGTCAATCGGTAATCGTGACACAGGGCGATGACATGGTCGGCGGGGCCGGGTCGGCGGGTCGCACGCGGGCCCTCAGGCCCGGACGGCGCCCCGAATGAAGTCGATCGCCTGCTGGGCGGAGGCGCCGGGAGTGAACACTTCGGCCACGCCGAGGGTCTTGAGCTCCGCCACGTCGTCGGACGGAATCGTCCCGCCGACGGTGACGACGACGTCGTCGATCCCCTGCTCGGCCATCAGCTGCATGATCCGCGGCACGAGCGTCATGTGCGCGCCGGACAGGATCGACAGGCCGACCGCGTCGGCGTCCTCCTGGATCACCGTCTCGACGATCTGCTCGGGCGTCTGGTGAAGCCCGGTGTAGATGACCTCCATGCCGGCGTCGCGCAGGGCGCGGGCGATGATCTTGGCGCCGCGGTCGTGGCCGTCGAGCCCCGGCTTGGCGACGACGACGCGAATCTTCTTCTCGGAGGTGGCGCTCATGGAGTACGCGCCGCCAAGCGCGCCGGCAGCAGTCTATAGATGGACGGCCGCTGCGGACGGGTGCGCCGGAGCAGCGCGGCGCTGGCCACGCCGCCCGCCGCCGCGGCGCCGACGAGGGCGCCCGCCGTCGTCAGCCGGCGCCCCAACCGGTCGAAGCGCAGCACCTGCCAGCCCTGCTCGCGGGCGATCCGGGCGAGCGCGCCGTCGGGGTTGACGACGACCGGGTGGCCGACCGCCTGCAGCATCGGCAGGTCGGACTCCGAGTCCGAGTAGGC
>DATAUL010000182.1:0-5591 GCA_036268255.1 Solirubrobacteraceae bacterium
AAGGTCCGGCTGATCGACGGGCACAGCGGCACCGCCTCGGTGACGCGGGTGCTGATCGACGCCACCGACGGCGACAGCACGTGGGGCTCGATCGGCGTCTCGGAGAACATCATCGAGGCCTCCTGGCAGGCGCTCGTCGACTCGCTCGAGCACGGCATGCAGCGTGTCGCGCCTGCACCGGAGTCGGCGCGGCAGGCGTGAGCGGGGAGATCCCGCTCGCGCGGCCGGTGATCGGCGAGCGCGAGCAGCAACTGGTGCTCGAGGTGCTGCGCTCCGGGCGGCTGGCGCTGGGCCCGGTCGCGGCCGAGTTCGAGCGGGCATTCGCCGCGAGAGTCGGCGCCGTCCACGGGGTCGCGGTCTCGAGCGGCACCACCGGGCTGCACCTGGCGCTGCGCGCGGCGGGCGTCAGCGACGGCGACGAGGTGATCACGACTCCGTTCTCGTTCGTCGCGAGCGCCAACGTCGCCGTCTACGAGCGCGCGACGCCGGTGTTCGCCGACATCGACCCGGTCACGCTGAACCTCGACCCGGCCGCGGTCGCCGCGGCGGTCACCGACCGCACCACGGCCGTGCTCCCGGTTCACGTGTTCGGCTACCCCGCCGACGTCGCCGCGCTGGAATCGCTGGGGCTGCCGATCGTCGAGGACGCCTGCGAGGCGCTGGGCGCCGAGTACGCCGGCGGCGGCGCGGTCGGTGGCCGCGGCCACATGGCGGTGTTCGGCTTCTATCCCAATAAGCAGCTGACGACCGGCGAGGGCGGGCTCATCACGACCGCCGACGCGGCGATCAAGGAGCGCTTGGACTCCGAGCGAAACCAGGGCCGGGCGCCGAACATGGATTGGCTTGACCACGATCGCCTCGGCTTCAACTACCGGCTGTCCGACGTCGCCTCGGCGCTCGGGGTGGCCCAGCTGGAGCGCCTGGACGAACTGCTCGCCGGGCGCCGCCGCGTCGCCGGACTGTACGCAGAGGCGCTGGCCGACGTGGAGGGCGTCACGCCGCCGGGCCCCGAGGCTGGCGGCGCCCGCCGTGGCTGGTTCGTCTATGTGGTGCAGCTGCCGCGCGGGGTCGCTCGCGACGAGACGGTGCGCGCCCTCGCCCAGCACGGCGTACCCAGCAAGCCGTACTTCCCGGCGATTCATCTGATGAGCTTCTACCGCGAGCGCTTCGGCCACCGCGAGGGCGAGTTCCCCGTCTGCGAGGACGTCGCCACTCGCTCGATCGCGCTGCCGTTCTTTCCCCGGATGGCGGAGGGCCAGGTGGCGCGGGTCGTCGCGGCGCTGCGGGAGGTCCTCGGACAGTGAGCACCGGCCGCAGTGCGGGCCGCTTCACAGGACCGCAGGCGGACGCGTTTCGCCGCCTGAACGACTCGATCTCGTTCGACTGGCGGCTGAGCCCCTACGACGTGGACCAGTCGGTGGCGCACGCCGCGATGCTGGCCGCGCAGGGGATCATCTCGCCCGCGGACGGCGCCGAGCTGCAGCGAGGCCTCGAGGTCGTCCGCGCCGAGCTGGGCGACGGCACGTTCCCGTTCGCCGAGGGCGACGAGGACATCCACATGGCGATCGAGCGCCGGCTGACTGAGATCGTCGGGCCGGTCGGCGGGCGGCTGCACACCGCCCGCTCGCGCAACGACCAGGTCGCCACCGACGTGGCGATGTTCGTGCGCGCGCACGCGCACGAGGCGATTGAGCGGACTGGCCGGCTGGCGCGCACCCTCACCGACCTGGCCGAACGCCACCTCGACTGGCCGCTTCCGGGCTACACCCACCTGCAGCGCGCCCAACCCATCTACCTCAGTCACCACCTGCTGGCATATGTGTGGATGCTGCTGCGCGACCGGCAGCGCTTCGCCGCCGTCGTCGAGGCCTGTGGGCGTCTGCCACTCGGCGCGGGCGCGCTCGCCGGGGTCAACTTCGACACCGACCGCCGTGCGGTGGCCGCCGCGCTGGGCTTCTCCGGGGTGGCCGAGAACTCGGTCGACGCCGTCTCCAACCGCGACTTCGTCCTCGACTATCTGGCCGCCGCTGCCACCTGCGCCACCCACCTATCACGGCTCGGGGCGGAGATCGTGTTGTGGTCATCGGAGGAGTTCGGCTTTTGCGAGGTCTCCGACGAGTGGGCCTCGGGCTCCTCGATCATGCCCCAGAAGAAGAACCCCGACGCCGCCGAGCTGCTGCGCGCCAAGGCGCCGCGACTGGCGGCCAACCTCAGTGCCCTCTACGGGGTCATGCACGGCCTGCCGCTGACCTACAACAAGGACATGCAGGAGGACAAGGAGCCGCTGTTCGATTCCTGCGACACGCTCGAGCTCTGCCTGGAGGCCGCCGACGGGATGCTCGGCTCGATCAGCTTCCGGCGCGAGCGCCTCGCCGAGGCCGCCTCCGACCAGTTCCTCGCCGCCACCGACATCGCCGATCTGCTGGTGCGCCGGGGGCTGCCGTTTCGACAGGCCCACGGCGTCGTCGCCGGATTGGTGCGCACCGCCACCGAGCAGAGCAAGACCCTGTCGTCGCTGACGCGCGAGGAGCTGGCGGCCCAATCGGAGCTGCTCGACGATGAGTTCTACGCGCTGCTGCGCGACGGCGCCTGGCTGGAGACGAAGGTCTCAGAGGGTGCGACCAGCCTCCGGCGGGTCCGCGAGCAGCTGGCACGGGCACGCGCGGCATTGCAGTGAATCGCAGCTTCTACGACCGCCCTGTGCTCCAGGTCGCGCCTGACCTGGTGGGCTGTGTGCTGCACCACGGGGAGACCGCGGGCGTGATCGTCGAGACCGAGGCCTACCACGAGTCAGAGGCGGCCTCCCACGCCTACGTGGGGCTGACCAAGCGGACGAGCACCCTGTTCGGTCCACCGGGAGTCGCCTACGTGTACCGGTCCTATGGCATCCACGCGCTGTTCAACGCCGTGTGCGATCACGAGGGCGTGGGCGCGGCCGTGCTGATCCGGGCGCTCGAGCCCGACAGCGGGCTCGAGCTGATGCGCGCCCGGCGCGGGCTCCAGGCCGAGCGGCTGCTCTGCTCGGGCCCGGGCAAGCTGACTCAGGCGCTCGACATCGAGCTGCACCACAATCAAAGCGACCTGATCGCCGGACCGATCGTCATCTCCGAGCGCCCGCCCGAGTGGCGCGACGTGAAGATCGTGGCCGACCGGCGGATCGGGATCACCCGCGCCGCCGAGCTGCCGTGGCGCTTCTGCGCGGCCGGCAGCCGCTATCTCTCTCGACCGGTGGGGCGCGCTCCGGTCGCCGCTCGGTCGGGTTAGCCCTAGCCGCCGCCGAGTCCAGCGCCGCCGCTCGCGCCCGAGCCCGCGCCGCCGCCGGTGTCCCCGCCGGTGCCGCCACCGGTCCCGCCGCCCGTGCCTCCGCCGGGGGCTCCGGTTCCGCCGCCGGTCGTCCCGGTACCACCGCCTCCGGTTGCTCCCGTCCCTCCGCCGGTCGTCCCGGTCCCGCCACCTCCGGTTCCTCCCGTCCCTGCGCCGGTCGTGCCCGTGCCTCCCCCAGCTGGCGCGGCGCCGTTCGTGGCGGTGCCCGGGGAGCTCGGGACGGTGGAGCCGACCGACCCGCCGGTTGTTCCGGTGGCGCCCGAGCCGGTCGTATCGGTGCTCGTCGAGCTGGTCGTGGCGTGGGGGTGACGGGCGGCCCGCTCCGCGGCCTCCTGGTTTGCGATCTGCAGCGCCGAGCTCATGAAGTTCTGCCAGATGATCGCGGGGTAGGTCCCGCCCTCGACCGGTGCTCCGTTGTACATTGTGGTCATCGGGACGAGCTTGTTCGGGAACCCGACCCACACGGCCGTCGTGATCTCAGGCGTCCAGCCCACAAACCACGCGTCGCCGTAGTTCGAGGTGGTGCCTGTCTTGCCGGCCACGTCGACGCCGGAGATCTCGGCCGACTGGCCGGTACCGTGCTGGACGACGCCCTGCAGCAGTTCATGGATCGTCTGGGCGACGCTGACCGGCATCACCCGGTTGAACTGTGGGACGGCGACCACGTCGCGCTTGCCGTGGCATTTGATGACCGGGCACTGCACCTGGGCGATCCCGGTGGGGCCCTCGGACGGCGCGCCCAGCTTCGGGGTGTAGACCCGCCGGCCGCCCTCGGCGATCGTCTCGTAGGCGTGGGCCATATCCAACGGACTGACGCCCTCCTTGAGGCCGCCGATGATCATCGCGTAGTTGGTCGAGACCGGTGAGCGGATTCCCATCGCGCGGGCCATCTTGGAGATGCGCTTGGTGCCGACGCCCGGGCTCAGACCGAGCTGGGTGAACACGGTGTTGTCCGAGACGTCGGTGGCGGCGGCCAGGCTGATCGGACCCGAGTACGCGTTGCCGAAGTTCTTGACATCGTAATGCTCCTTGCCGCCGCTGTTGGGGACGGTGAGCGTGAAGGGATGGGAGTCGAACACCGAGGACGGGCCGTAGCCGTGCTCGATGCCCACCGCGAGGGTGAACGGCTTGAACGCCGACCCAGGCTGGCGGTGGCCCTCGGTGGCCAGGTTGAAGGGATACTTCGGGTAGTCCTGGACGCCGTTGACGAGCGGGCCGCCGACCATCGCGCGCACCTGGCCGGTCTTGTTGTCGATCGCGACCAGCGAGGCGGTCGGATACCCCGAACCGCTCGGGAGTTCGGCGGAGACCGCGTGCTCGGCAGCTTGCTGCATCGGCAGATCGATCGTGGTGCGGATCTTCAGGCCGCCGTAGTACGCGCGGTACTCGGCGACCTGGGGGGAGACGCCGTGGCCCAACCCCAGCGCCGACAGGATCTGCGGTCGCAGCCAGCTGGTGAAGTACGGCGCCGCCGGCGGCTCCTGCGGCTGCTCGATGTCCGCCGCCTTGGGCATCTCTGCGTTGATGCCCGTCTGATATTGCAGTTCGGAGATGTGATCCTGATTGAGCATGTCGCGCAGCACGAGATTGCGCCGGGCTTCGGCGGCCTTAGGATGGGCGATCGGATCGAAGGCCGAGGGGTTGGCGACCATCCCGGCCAGCAGGGCGGCCTGTGCGGGGGAGAGGGCCGAGGCGCACGAATCGCGATGCACGAGGGGTGTGCTGTCACCGCAGCCGGTTGGGCTCTGGTCGGTGCCCGAGTCCGCGTTGTAGCCGAGCTTGTCGCCGAAATAGACCCGCGCGGCCGACTCGACGCCGTACGCGCCGTTGCCGAAGTAGATCGAGTTCAGGTACTCGGTGAGGATCTTGCTCTTCGTCCATCGGTGCGTCAGGTGGTAGGCGAGCGCCGCCTCGCGCAGCTTCTCGAGCACCGTCCGGTTGCCCTCCTGGGAGAGCGCGTTCTTGACGAACTGCTGGGCGATCGTCGACGCGCCCTGGGTGGCGCCGCCGGTGGCGTCGGCCACGAGAGCCCGCGCGATGCCGCGGATGTCGACGCCTGGGTCTGACCAGAAGCGCTTGTCCTCGACGGCGATGATCGCGTCCGGCATCGTCTCGCCGAGCTGCTTGTAGGTGTCGATCACGACGTGGTTGGGCGGCGCGAAGATGCCGATCGGACGCCACATGTCGTCGTACAGGTAGGAGTTCTTCTCCTCCTTGTACTGCTGGCGGTTCTCCAGCTGCGGCAGGTCCGAGGCGACCGCCATCAT
>DATAUL010000183.1:0-6020 GCA_036268255.1 Solirubrobacteraceae bacterium
GGCTTCACCTGGAACGCGGTCAACTACGCGCCGATCGTCACGATCGCGGTGATGCTGACCGTGACCATCTGGTACCTCGTCTCGGCGAAGAACACGTTCAAGGGCCCGGTGAAGACGATCCAGTTCGCCGACGACGGGGTCACCGTTGTCGACCCTGATGCCCAGCTCGCCTGAGCCGAAGGTGGACGTCCGCGAGCCCGCCACGGGTGAGGTGCTGGACTCGGTTTCGCGAGCGACGCCCGACGAGATGGGGCCGCTGATCTCCGAGGCGCACCGCTCGAAGGTGGCCTCGTTTCTGAACAACGGCTCTCCGGTGGCCTTTCGCGGCCCCTTCGGTGGCTTCAAGCAGTCCGGCTACGGGCGCGAATTGGGGCCGCACGCGCTCGACGCCTATACCGAGGTCAAATCGATCTTCTACGCCGTTTCATGAGACTCACCGGCAAGGTGTGCGTCATCACGGGCGCGGCCGGCGGGATCGGCGGTGCCACGGCGTCGGTGTTCGAGCGCGAGGGAGCTCGGGTCGTCGGGGTCGACGTGCGCTCGCATGACGTGGGGGAGCTCTCGCTCAAGGCCGACCTGACGTCCGAGGAAGCGGTGACCGACCTGTACGCACGCGTGCGCTCGGAGCTGGGGCGCATCGACGTGCTCTTCAACAACGCGGGGATCTCGCCGACCGACGACGCCTCGGTGCTCGACACGTCGCTGGAGGCCTACGAGCGCGTCCAGGCGACGAATCTGCGCAGCGTGTTCCTCTGCTGCAAGCACGGGATGCCCCACCTTTTGGAAAACGACCCACCCATCCGCGGCGCGGTGATCAACACCGCCTCGTTCGTTGCCGTGATGGGCTCGGCCACCTCGCAGATCGCCTACACCGCGTCCAAGGGCGGCGTGCTCGCACTGTCCCGGGAGCTGGGCGTGGAGTTCGCCAAGCGCGGGGTGCGCGTCAACGCCCTGTGCCCGGGCCCAGTCGACACCCCGCTGCTGCGCGAGCTCTACGCCGCCGATCCCGTGGAGGCACAGAGGCGGATGGTGCACGTCCCGATGGGCCGCTTCGCGCACGCCGATGAGATCGCCAACGCTGTCCTGTTCCTCGCCTCGGACGAGTCCTCCTACGTCAACGCGAGCACCTTCGTCGTCGATGGGGGAATCAGCGGGGCTTACACGACCCCGCTGTAGCCGCCCCCCGCCCCGCCGTGGGTCAGGCCGGGGCGGCCTCCGTCCGGCTGACCGGCTCCGCTCCGGTCCGCGCCCGGACCCGGGGGGCGGTCGCCAGCGCAACGCCGATACCGAGCAGTACCCACGTGACCGGATCCTCGAGGAAGTCGGCATACAGCATCGTGTGGAACACGAGCGCCGCGAACGCCGCGCCGATCGCGGATCGCACCGGATCTCCACGGGCATGCGCCAGCAGGGAGGTGAGCGCCGCCGCCACCAGCGCCACGTAGACGAGCTCGCCGATCAGGCCCTGCTCAGCAGCGATCGTCACCGGGATCGTGTGCGACGCCGACAGGGTGGTCGCACTGCGCCGATGATGGCGGCGGTACTCCTTGACGAACGACGCCGATCCGTAGCCCCACAGTGGGCGGTCGGCGAACAGCGACAGGCCGCCGCTGACCAGCCCGCCGCGCCCGCTCGAGGCGCCGTTGATCCCCTGGTTGAGGCCGAAGGTGGTGGGCGTGGCCGCGATCGCCGCCGCCCCGATGACGATCACCACGACCGCCACCACGATCGCTCGCGACGGCTTGTAGCGCAGCGCCGCCAGCACGGCGAGGCCGACCAGCAGCGCCCCCAGGCTGGAGCGCGACAGGGTCAGCACCAGGCACGCCCACAGCACCGACAGCGCGGCGATGATGCCAAGGTGCTCGCGCCGCGACCGTGGATAGAGCAGCAGCGAGGCCAACAGGACCATCGCCAGGGCGAGGAAGCGGCCGAAGATGTCGGGGTCGAAGAACACCGAGTTGACCGTGAAGTACGTATGCAGGTCGTTGGCGACGACGAGCTTGGGGTTCAGGATGATCGTCTTGGTGGCGTACTCGATGAATCCGATCAGCGAGAACACGAGCGCCAGCCCGACGAGCAGCCGCAGGCAGTCGCGCACCAGCTGAGGCGTCCAGCGGAGGTTGCGCAGCAGCTGGTACAGCAGCGCGAACGGGACATAGAAGAACACCACCTGCTGCAGGGCCTTCTCGAAGTCAGGCGAGTAGATCGCCTGGATGGCGTACAGCACGACGTAGCCGGCCAGCAGTCGCTGGAGCCAGAGGACGGCCGTCGGCGGTGGGGCGGCCGAGGCGGTGGCCCTCGGCTCAGGCAGCGGATCGGCGCCGTGGCGCCCCTCGGGACGGCGCGAGCGGACTGCGACTCTGGCCCGCCGCTCCCGGCGGCCGGCGGCCACCGTCGGCACGATCCACGCCAGCACGCCGGCGGCGACGACGAAGTACAGCGGGACGAGCAGGTTCGACGTGTCCCCGCCGGCCTGGATCGGCACCCGGAAGGGGAGCGCGAACACCGCCAGCAGCGCCAGCAGCGAGGGACGGCGCGCGACCAGCGCGGCCACGGCGACCAGCAGGGCCAGCGCCACCACGGCGCCGACGAGCGCGGGCAGCGGATGCCGGTGCACAAGCCGCAGCTGCGGCGAGTCCCAGATGTCCGACAGCAACAGCACCGGCGAGAGCACGAGCGCGCCGAGCATCGCGCTCGCCCGGACCCGGACGTCGGGCGCCAGCAGGACGGTCGCGACCAGCAGCGCCGCGACCACGACCCCGATCTTGGGCAGCGGTCCGGTCAGGGCAGCAATGGCGAGCACGGAAAGAATCATCCTCTACGCTCTGGCGTCATGTCCTCGCGCAACCTCGTGCCGGTCGGGCTGTTGGCTGCGCTGGCGGCGCTTGCGCTGTCCGCGTGCGGCAGCTCCGCCAAGCCGGAGGCCGGCACACCGGCCGCGAACACGACGAACCGCAAGAACGTCGACGACCCCCGCAAGAAGCACCTCACCTGCCTGCACCAGGAGCACATCGCCGTCCGGCGCGTGACGATCGGCGGCCTCCCGGGCATGCAGATCGGGGTGCGGCCGACGGGGCCGACCGTGCAGTTCCAGCCAACGCCAGGTGACGCTCAGGGCCTTCAGATCGCCGGTGATGCCCAGGGCGCCGAGGTGATCGGCTCGGCGCTGCTGTATCCCAACCAGGCGTCCTCGAAGCTGCTGTCGAAGGTCGAGGCCTGCGTCGCCAAGGGGGTGCAGGGGTAGCCCGCCTGGCGCTCTCCCTGATCGCCGCGCTCGCCAGTGGCGTCATGGCGACGGGCCACCGAGGCGTGGAGCGCGCCTTGATCCCCGTCCCGGCGAGCGACGCCAGACTGCTCGGCCAGCGGATCATGGTCGGCTTTCCCGGCACGACTGCGCCCCGCTGGCTGGTGCGCGCCGTGCGCGGGGGCGACGTCGGCTCGGTGATCCTGTTCGCCGAGAACTTTCGCTCGCGCTCGCAGTCACTCGCGCTGACGGGCGCCCTGCAGCGGGCCGCCCGCGCCGGGGGCAACCCCAGGCTGTTGATCGCCACCGACCAGGAGGGCGGCGAGGTCAAGCGGGTGCCCGGCGTGGCGCCGACCCTGTCGCCGCCGGAGATCGTGCGCACGGGCAAGATCTCGACCGCGACCACCCAGGGACGGGCGACCGGCAACGGACTACGGCGCTGGGGGATCAACTGGGACCTCGCGCCGGTCGTCGACGTGCCGATCTCCAGTGACGCGTTCATCTGGCGCCAGGGGCGGGCGTTCTCGTTCAGCGCGCCGACCGTTGCGCGATACGCCTCGGCGTTCGCGAGCGGCCTGCAGTCGCGTGGCGTCGCCGCCAGCGCCAAGCACTTCCCCGGCGTGGGCACGGCGACCACCGACACCGACTTCGCGCATATGGAGCTGCACCCGACCGCGGCGCAGCGCGCGGCCGCGCTGAAGCCCTACGAGGCGATGATCCCCGCCGGCGTGGACTCGGTCATGGCCGCGGTGGCAGGATTTGACGCCTATGACTCGAGCGGCGCGGTGGCCGCGCTCTCGCGCCCCATCGTGACCGGGCTGCTGCGCGGGCGGCTCGGCTTCTCCGGCGTGGTCATCACCGATGCCCTGGGCAGCTCGACCGGACACGACGAGCGCAGCGCCGGCGTGCTCGCCGCTGGTGCCGGCGCGGACGTCCTGCTGTACACCGACTCGGCACCAGGCGAGCTGGCCGCGCTGCGATCCGCGCTCTTACAGGGCCGGCTCAGCCGTGCGGACGCCGACGCCTCCTACCGCAGGATCATCACCCTGAAGCGCACGCTCGGTCTCGCCTGAGGCGGGGGCGGCACGCGCGAGCGCAGCGCGCGCTCGGCGCCATGCGGGCGGCCGCGGTCTAGAATTTGCACGCGGTGCCGTACCCACCGTGCGCCGTGCGTCGTGCGCTGGGCAAGATCACGGCCCACCGGCGCGCTAGCGTCCGCGACGCAGCCGCGCTCCTTCGCCACGAGTTCCGACGACCGCTCGCCAACCTGCTCTCCGCCTCGACCACCGACTTTCCCGCCGCCTCCGCGCCCAGCCGGCGCGCGAGCGCGTCGGCACGCACCTCGTCCGGACCGCTGCTCTCGGCGCGAAACTTCTACCTCGCACTGATCGTCGTGGCGTTGGCCGTCGGCGCGTTCTCGCTGCTGATCCCGTCGACGCCGAGCTATGACCCGTGGTCGTGGATCGTCTGGGGCCGGGAGATCATCCACGTCAACCTGCAGACGACCGGCGGTCCGACGTGGAAACCGCTGCCGGTGATCTTCACCACCGTGTTCGCGCTGTTCGGCAAGGCCGAGCCCGACCTGTGGCTCATCGTGGCGCGGGCCGGAGCCTTCGCAGCGGTCGTGATGGTGTTCCGGCTCTCGGTCCGTCTCACCCGTCAGATCGGCACGTATTTCGTGCGCCGGCCGGCTGATGCGGGCGCCGATTCGGGCCGCGCGGACCTGCTGCTCACATGGTTGCCCGCGCTGCTGGCAGGCGCCATCGCGGCGATCGGGCTGGCGCTCAGCGGCGGCTACATCAGCTCCAACGCGCTCGGTTACTCCGAGGGCCTGGCGACGGCGGCGATCCTGATCGCCCTCGAGCGTCACATGGACGGCAAGCCCCGGCAGGCGTTCGCGGTCGGGTTCCTGGGAGCGCTTGACCGGCCGGAGATCTGGCTGTTCTGGGGGCCCTACGGGCTGTGGCTGTTCTGGAAGGACCCGGGCGCTCGCAAGCTCGTCGCGGGCCTGTTCGTGCTGATCCCGATCCTGTGGTTCGGACCCGAGTACTGGGGCTCGGGCCACCTGCTGCGCGGCGCCACCCGCGCCACTCATGTGCGGTCCAACAGCCTGGCGCTCGCCAAATGCCCATTCTGCTCGGAGCTGTCCAAGGCGGCGTGGCCGACGGTGCTGCTGCGGATCAAGCTCGCCGCGGCCGTACTCGCCCTCGTCGTGGGGTTCGTGCTCGCACGCGGCTGGCGGCGATCGCGGCGCGACGACCTCAGCGACCCCCGCGTGCGCGCGCAATCGGTGGCGCTCGCCGCCGGCGCGCTCGGCGTCGCGTGGTTCGTGGTCGTCGCCGTGATGACCCAGATCGGTTTCAGCGGCAACAACCGTTACCTGGTGATCGGCTCAGCGCTCGTGGAGGTCTGCGGCGCCGTCGCCTGGGGCTGGGCGGCGACCGAGATCGGGAGCCTGCTGGCCCGCTGGGCGCGTCGAGGACGGGCGGCCGCGGGGCGCACCGTCGCCGAGGTGTGCGGCCTGGTCGGAGTGGCGATCGCGGGGATCGCCTTTCTGGCGTTGCCCAACTGGGTCGGGCACAACCTGATCGACATCCCGCGCACCCATCACTCGATCGTCTACCAGGCGAAGCTCCGCACCGACGTGACCAAGCTCGTCGCCAGATACGGCGGTGCCAAGAAGCTCCTGAGCTGCGGCTCGGTGATGACCGAGGGCTTCCAGGTGCCGATGGTCGCCTGGACGCTCGGCGTGCACACCCTGTCGGTCGAGGGCCCG
>DATAUL010000184.1:0-4117 GCA_036268255.1 Solirubrobacteraceae bacterium
GGATCGGAGATGTCGAGCATGTGGATCCGGCTCGAGCGGAATCCGGGGACGACGAGCGTGTCGCGGCTCAGCTGCGAGTGGCAGGCGCTCGAGCAGGCGTTGAAGCCGAAGTGGTGCAGCTCGTCGCCGACGTTGGGCATGTCGGTGCGCCCAACGATCTGCCCGTAACTGCCGGACGACGGGTCGACGTCAACGACCGCGATGAAGTCGGGCTTGTCGATGCCGGTGCCCTCATAGAGCGCAGCAACGTAGATGACCTGCTCGGGAGGCTGCTCACGCGCGACCTGCGGCGAGGCGTATCCGGGACCACTGTGCTCGCTCATTTTCGTTTCTCCTCATGCTGTGGTGACGGTACTCCACAGATGCTATGGGATTTACGGCGCGGCCGAGACCAGGATCGGACGGCCCTTCGGCGAACGTCTGCATGATGGGGACCAATCGCCTCGAGTCATTCTCCGACGGCGTGATCGCGGTGGCGATCACGCTGCTCGTGCTGAACATCGGCGTGCCGGGCAACGACACCGGCCATCCACTCCTCTACGACCTCGGCCGTCAATGGCCGCAGTACGTGGCCTACGTGATCTCGTTTTTGACAATCGGGATCATCTGGATCAACCACCACGCGATGATCAGCCGCCTGCGCGAGGCCGACCACACGATCCTGATCCTCAACCTGCTGCTCCTGATGACGATCGGGATCCTGCCGTTCGCCACCGACCTGGTCGCCACGCACCGCGGCAAGCCCGTGGCCGCCGCGATCTACGGCGGGTGCTTCATGCTCATGGC
Source organism: Solirubrobacteraceae bacterium (assembly GCA_036268255.1). Taxonomy (GTDB): domain Bacteria; phylum Actinomycetota; class Thermoleophilia; order Solirubrobacterales; family Solirubrobacteraceae; genus Palsa-465. Next base: position 787 of record DATAUL010000184.1, read on the forward strand.
CATCGCCTTCTCGGTGCTCAACCGCGAGGTGCTGATCGTTCGCGCCCATCTGCTCGCCGAGGAATTGCCCCTGGAGCAGCGGCGCCAGATTTACCGCCGGGCCGCGATGGGCGTGCTGCCGTATGTGCTGGCCACAGCGCTGGCGTTCGTCTCCCCCTACCTGACGCTCGGAATCTGCGCCGCACTGGGGCTGTATTACGCCACGCCCGTGGCCTCCGGGCGGAGGCCCTAGCCCCGCTCAGGCGTAGCATCGCCTCTGTGACCGCCACGTCCGCCACCGCCGCCGAGCGCGAGCTGCGGGTCCTGCTGGGCGACGGCGCCGTGCTGGCCGGCAGCACCCGCGAGTACCTCCACGACGCCACCGAGAGCCGAGGGGTCAGCGGTCGCGCCGACGCCGTGGCACTGCCCGCCGACGCCGCTCAGGTGGCCGATATCGTGGCCTGGTGCTACGACCACGACGTTCCGATCGTCCCCCGCGGCGGCGGTACCGGCTTCACCGGCGGAGCGGTGCCCGACGGCGGCGTGGTGCTGAGCCTCGAGCGGCTGCGCGAACCGGTCGCGCTCGAGCCGGAGCTGTGGCGCGCGCGGGCGACCGCGGGGGTGACGACCGCCGAGCTGGCTCGCCGTGCGCGCGAGACGGGCCTCTTCTATCCGCCCGATCCGGGCGCCGCCGAGCAGTCGCAGCTGGGCGGGAACATCGCCACCAACGCCGGCGGCCCGCACACCTTCAAGTACGGGGTGACCGGCACGTGGGTGACGGGGCTCGAGCTCGTGCTGGCTCCGGGCGAGCTCGTCACCGTCGGCGGTCCGGTGCGCAAGGACGTTGCCGGCTACGACATCAAATCGCTGATGGCCGGCTCGGAGGGCACGCTCGGGATCGTGACCGCCGCCTGGCTGCGATTGGTCCCGGCGCCGGCCGCGCAGCTGCCGGTCGTCGCGTTGTATCCCGACGCCATGACCGGGTGCGCGGCCCTCGAGGCGGTGCTGGCCAACGGCCTGCAGCCGGCGGCGCTCGAGTACCTCGATGAGGGGGCGGTCGCCGGATCCATCGGCGCCTTCCCCGGCGAGGCTCCCGATCGGCCGGCCTTCATGCTGATCGCCGAGGCCGACGGCAGCTCGGTGGCCGAGACCGAACGGCTGCGTGACGAGCTTTTGGAGGTGCTGGCGGGCGATGCACTGGCGACCCACGTCCCCGATGACCGCCGGGCCGTTCGTGAGCTGTGGCAGTGGCGCTCGGGCGTCTCGCTGGCGGTCACCGCCCTGCGCGGCGGCAAGGTCTCCGAGGACATCGTGGTGCCGCTCGAGCGCCTCGCCGAGGCGATCGCCGCCACGCGGGAGATCGGCGAGCGCCACCGGCTGCCCGCGTGCAGCTGGGGCCACGCCGGCGACGGGAACCTGCACTCGACGTTCATGGTCGACCTCGGCGATCCGGCCGAGCTTCAGCGCTCCCATGACGCGGCCGCCGAGCTCTTCGCACTGGCGGCACGGCTCGGCGGCTCGGTCTCCGGCGAGCACGGGATCGGGTTGCTCAAGCGCGGGGCGCTGGCCCACCAGTGGGCCGAGCCGGCGCTCACGCTGCACGAGTCGATCAAGCGCCTGCTCGACCCCAAGGGACTGCTCAACCCGGGCAAGAAGCTCGCCCGCTGAAACGAGCCCTCAGCCCGCCGGCGGCGCCGGCCAGCGCTGGCCGCCGACCTCGAGCTGGGCCACCTTCAGCGAGCCGATCTCGATCTCCTCGGCCTGCAGCCTCTTGATGACCGCGTTGGCGATGGCCAGTCGCCCGATCGCCAGCGCGCCGATCGCACCGGCGGCGATCGCCAGCGGCGCCATTGCCGTCGGGCCGAGGATCCGGGGGCCTGAGACCTGCCCGCCCGTGACGGTCGCTCCGGTCACCGTGGCGCCGGTCTTGCGGACGTCGATCGACTTGCTGCGTCGCATGGTCCTTCTCCTGAGTTCGAGGGGTTGACCCAGCGTACGACGCGTTCCGCTAGTTGGCGAGGTATGTCACGGAGACGTCCCACAGGCGTGCGGCCGCCTCGGGATCGAGGGCGTGAGCCGCGACCCCCGTCCGCGTTCCGCGCTCGTTGGGCCCGGCCTCGTTGCAGCCCTCGAAGTATCGGCCGGAGACCCCCTCAATCAGCGACGAGGCGGCGAGCATCGTCGATGTCGCCGCGCCCTGCTCGGGCGTCTTCCAGTTGGGCTGACGGGTACCGGTGGCGGCGCGCAGGCGGTCGAGCTCCTCCTCGGAGACGTAGCGCTGCAGCTGGGTCCGGATCCCTCCGGGGTGCAGCGCGTTGACGGTGATGCCATCGCCCGCCCAGCGGTGCGACGCCTCGACGGCAAACAGCACATTGGCGGTCTTCGACTGCCCATAGGCCGACCAGGGCTCGTACTGCCGTCGCTTGAACATGATGTCGTCGAAGACGATCCCGCTGCGCAGGTGAGCGGACGAGCTCACCGAGACGACCCGGGCATCCCCGGCCGCCGCCAGCGCGTCGTGCAGGCCGGTGGCGAGCCCGAAGTGACCGAGGTGGTTGGTGGCGAACTGCATCTCCCATCCCTCGGCCGTTCGCATCAGGGGTGAGGCCATCACGCCGGCGTTGTTGACGAGGGTGTGCAGCGGTCCCAGCCCCGTCGGCGGCGAACGCCGCCACCGACGCGCGGTTTGACAAATCGAGGAGCGCCACGGCGACGGAGTCGCCGATGTCGGCCGCTGTCCGCTCGCCCGCCGCCGTGTTGCGCACGGCGAGGGTGACGTCGGCGCCGGCGCCGGCGAGGGCGCGGGCGGTCTCGATGCCGATGCCGGACGCGCCGCCGGTGACGATCGCGCGGCGGCCGATGAGGTCGACACCGGCGATGACCTCGGCGCTGTCGACTGGGCGTTGAAGGGGGTGGTGACGCGGTTCGCGGTGCTCACGGCGGCGCTCCTGCGGTCGGTAGGCTCATAAGCGGAGGGTCCTCCGCTTGAGTCCGCGCCCTCCGTCGCGCAACCATCTGGTTGCGTGCGATAAAAGGTACCTCAGAGTGCACTTTTATCGCACCCGGGCATTAGCGCCGTCAGAGCTGAGTCAGGGGCGCGTAGGCATCCGGCCGGCGCGTCGTCAGAAACGGGAACAGCTCCAGCCAGTCGCGGCGCTGGTCAAGGTCCAGGTCGGCGACCAGGACGGCTGCGCGGTTACGCGGCGCCTGCACCAGGACCCGGCCGTACGGATCCGAGATGAAGCTGGAGCCGTAGAAGGTCAGCGGGGGCTCGGTCCCGATCCGGTTGACGGCCACCATGAACGTCCCGTTGGCCACCCCGTTGGCGACGATCACCTGCTGCCACAGGGGC
>DATAUL010000185.1:0-3512 GCA_036268255.1 Solirubrobacteraceae bacterium
CTACAGCGTGCTCCTGCTCGACGAGATCGAGAAGGCGCATCCGGATGTGTTCAACATCCTGCTGCAGATCCTCGAGGATGGCCGGCTGACCGACGCCCAGGGGCGCACGGTCGACTTCCGTCACTGCATCGTGATCATGACCTCGAACATCGGGGCGTCCGAGATCGCGCGCAACACGCCGCTCGGGTTTGCGGTGTCCGACGACGAGACCGGCATCACCTACGACGACATGAAGAACCGGATCATGGGAGAGCTGAAGAAGGTCTTCCGGCCCGAGTTCCTCAACCGGATCGACGAGGTGATCGTCTTCCACAAGCTGGCCAAGGACGAGATCAAGGAGATCGTCGAGCTGCTGCTGCGACGGATCCGCGAGTCGATGGCCGAGCGGGAGCTGCAGCTGGAGCTCTCCGAGGAAGCCAAGGACCTGCTCGTCGACAAGGGCTGGGATCCATCAATGGGCGCCCGCCCGCTGCGCCGGGCGATCCAGCGCTACATCGAGGATCCGCTGGCCGACTTCGTCCTGCGCTCGCAGGTGCCGCCCGGGTCGACCGTGCTCGTCGAGCCCGGCGTCGATGGCACCGACGACGAGGACGTCAAGCTCTCGGTCATCGAGCCCGCTCCCAAGCCGACGCCGGTGGGTGTCGGTGCCGAGGGCGGCTCGGACGAGTCCGATGAGCCGCATCCGGAGTCAGAGACCGACAGCGGCCCGGCCGCCACCGAGGGCGAGTAGCTCCTCCGGTCACCGCAGTTTCACGGGCGCGCCGCCTCCGGGCGGCGCGCCCTTTTCTTTGCCCCGTTTCCCGGGCGCGCCGAGGCCTGGGCACGTAACCGCCCCTATTTTCCGTTTTCGTGCCCAGCGCCCGGCGAGCGCGGCGACCCGTAACAACTGTGTGACAATCCGCGCTCAGACCCCCGTTGACGTCGGGGCCGGGGCGTAGGCTCGGACGAACGATGCCGAGACCTTCCTCAGTCCACGTCTGCTCCGCCTGCGGGCACGAGACCGCTCGCTGGGCGGGTCGATGCCCGGGCTGTGGCGAGTGGAACACGCTCGTCGAGCAGGTCCGCCCAGTGGCGGTGCGCGGCGGCGCCGGCGGGCCGGGCAAGGGCGGCGGACGAGGCCGGGCCGCGGCGGTGACCCCGGTAGCGTTGCGCGACGTCGAGGCGGTGGATCACGACCGGCTGAGCACCGGCATCGGTGAGCTTGACAACGTGCTCGGCGGTGGGATCGTGCCCGGCTCGCTGGTGTTGATCGGGGGCGCCCCGGGAATCGGCAAGTCGACGCTGACCACGATGGCGGTCGCCAACCTGCAGACGGCGGGGCGGCGCACGCTGTACGTCTCGGCCGAGGAATCGGCGGCGCAGATTCGCCTGCGCGCGCAGCGGCTGGGCGGGGGAGAGGCGCTGGCCGTGCCGGTGATCGCCGAGACCGACCTGCACACCGTGCTGGCGACGCTCGAGCAGGAGCGCCCCGAGGTGTGCGTGATCGACTCGGTGCAGACCCTGCACTCCGAGGACCTCAGCTCGGCGGCGGGATCGGTCGCCCAGGTGCGCGAGGTCGCCGGCGAGCTGGCCCAGGTCGCCAAACGGCTGCGGATCGCCGTGCTGCTTGTCGGCCACGTCACGAAGGAGGGCTCGCTGGCCGGGCCTCGGGTGCTCGAGCATCTTGTCGACTGCGTGCTGCAGTTCGAGGGCGAGCGCGAGCGCACCTACCGGACGGTGCGGGCGATCAAGAACCGCTTCGGCTCGACCAATGAGGCGGGCGTGTTCGAGATGCGCGACCACGGCCTCGTCGAGGTGCTCGACGCCTCGGCCCGGTTCCTCGCCGAGGCGACGCAGGCGCCGGGGAGCGTGGTGCTGTGCGCGATGGAGGGCTCACGGCCGCTGCTGGTCGAGGTCCAGGCGCTGGTCAGCCCGTCGGAGCTGGTGCCCCCGCGCCGGGTGGTGGCCGGCCTGGACCGCAATCGCGTGGCGCTCGTACTGGCGGTGCTCGGCCGCCACGCCGGGATCGGCCTGGGGTCCTCCGACGTGTTCGTCAACGTCGTCGGCGGCGTGCGCGTGGACGAACCGGGCTCCGATCTGGCGGTCGCGCTGGCGGTGGCCAGCGCCTTCAAGCGCGTTGCCCTGATCGGCGACGACGGCGGGCCGTTGGCCTGCTTCGGGGAACTGGGGCTCACCGGCGAGCTGCGCACGGTCGCCCACGGTGACCGGCGGCTGACCGAGGCGCGGCGGTTCGGCCTCGCCCCGGTGGTCGAGCCAGAGGCGTTCAAGACCCTGCGAGCCGCGCTGACAAGCGCCGTGGCCGCGCCCCGGGACGTGTCGGCGGCCGCCTGAACGAGGGGACACGGGGGCGTCGCGGGACCGCACACGATTGCCGTCCAGGGGGCCCGATCTGGTGCAAAGCTGCCCGAAGGGCTGATCTGCGCGCCTTCCAGCTAAAATGAGCGTTGATGCCGCCGCGTTCCGGTGAAGAGCTCAAAGACGAGCTCGAGTCTCGACAGGAATCGCGCATCATGAGGGCGCTGGAAATGGTCGCGCCCGGAACCTCGCTTCGCGAAGGTCTGGACAACATCGTCGACGCGCGCACCGGCGGTTTGATCGTGATCGGCGACGCCGACGAGCTCGGTTTTCTCTTCTCCGGCGGGATCAAGCTCGACATCGATTACTCGCCGGCGTTTCTGTACGAGCTGGCCAAGATGGACGGCGCGATCGTGCTCAGCTCCAATGCGACGAAGATCGCCCACGTCAACGTGCAGCTGACCCCGGACCCGACGATCCTCACCCTGGAGACCGGCACCCGGCACCGCACCGCCGAGCGCGTCTCCAAGCAGACCGACGCGATCGTCGTCGCCGTCTCAGAGCGGCGCGAGGTCGTTTCGTTGTACGTCGACGGTGGCAAATACATCCTTGAGGACATCCCCGTGGTGCTGGCCAAGGCCAACCAAGCGCTGGCCACGCTCGACAAGTACCGCAGTCGCCTCGACCAGGTCTCGACCCGGCTGACGGCGCTTGAGTTCGAGGGTGGCGTGACGCTCAACGACGTGCTCACCGTGCTGCAGCGCGTGGAGCTGGTGACGCGGATGGCCGTCGAGATCGAGCGCTACATCGTCGAGCTCGGCACCGAGGGCCGGCTGATCGAGATGCAGCTCGACGAGACGATGGTCGGCGTGGCCGCCGACAAGGCCGCGCTGGTGCACGACTATCTGGTCGAGGACACCGACGAGAGCTTCGCGACCGTCTTCGACCAGCTGGTCCGACTTCCCCATCAGGACCTGTTGGACTTCGGCCGGCTCGCCGAGTTGCTCGGCTATGACCGCAAGCTCAACACTCTCGACTATCCCGTATCTCCCCGCGGCTTCCGCATACTGGGGCGAATCCCCCGGTTGCCCCGGCTGGTCGTTCAGCGGATCGTGACGGAGTTCGGAGGACTGGAGGAGCTGCTCGCCGCATCGGACGGCGAGCTGGAGACCGTCGACGGCGTCGGCGAGATCCGGGCGAAGGACATCCGCGAGGGC
>DATAUL010000186.1:0-4498 GCA_036268255.1 Solirubrobacteraceae bacterium
CGTCTCCGTTGAACTCCACCTCGCGGGTCGTCGCGTCTGCGGTAATCGATCCCGGCGCCGGGACCGCGAATGACACCTACGGTCACGGCACGGCGGTCGCGGGGCTGATCGGGGGTAACGGCGACGACCGGGCGCTCCTCGGTCCGTTGTGGGGCCAGTACGCCGGAACGGCTCCCAACGCCAACCTGATCTCGATCAAGATCGCCGACGACTCCGGTCAGTCGACGGTCCTCGACGCGATCTACGGCCTTCAGTTCGCCGTCGATCACCAGAACCAGTACAACATCCGCGTCGTCAACCTGTCGTTTCGGTCGACCACGCCCGGCTCCTATACGACCGATCCGCTTGACGCGGCCGCCGAGCAGGCCTGGCTGCACGGGATCGTCGTCGTCGCCGCTGCCGGCAACATGGGCACCGCGTCGGACGCGGTCTCCTATGCCCCGGGCAACGACCCGTACGTGCTCACGGTCGGAGCGGTCGACGAGCAGGGCACGGTCCGTCCCGCCGACGATGTCACCGCCAGCTGGTCCAGCCAGGGCATCACCCAGGACGGCGTGCGCAAGCCCGATGTACTGGCGCCGGGGGCGCACATCGTCTCCACACTCGCTCCAGGCAGCGACTTCGCTTCGAGCTGCCCCAGCTGCGTGATCGGCGGCGCATACTTCCAGGCCAGCGGGACGTCGCTGGCGGCGCCGATCGTCGCCGGCATCGCGGCCGACCTCGTCGCTGCCCACCCCGACTGGACGCCAGCGCAGGTCAAGGGCGCGATCGTCAACACGGCGGTTCCCGTCTCCGACGGAGCCCACGAGGTCAACGCCGTCGCGGCCGACGCCGCGGACGCCGATCAGCTCACCTCGGATCAGAACCTGACGCCGAGCACGCTGATTAATGCCGATACCGGGTCGATCGACTACTCGACGGCGAGCTGGAGCACGGCCAGCTGGAGCACGGCGACCGATCCGCTGACGGCCAGCTGGAGCACCGCGAGCTGGAGCTGTGAGGATTGCTCGCCGGCGTCCGGTGCCAGCGTCGACGCGATGACCGCCGGCCGGAGCACACTCGGCTGGACGACGATGTGGGGCTAGAAGTGGCCGTCCCCGCGAATACGCCCGCATTCGAGCACTCCCGGGGCGACCGTATCCGCGCGGAAGGCCACTGGTGAACGCGCTGCCGAAGCGAGCGGTGCTGCGGCGGATGCCCGCCGGGGAGGTGGCGATCTGGGGACTGAGCGCAGCGATGATCGTCGCCGCCGTCGTCCTGCTGCGCGGCGGCGCGGGCTCTGCCGGGCCGCTCATCTCCTCGATCCGCCTGCCGTTCTGGGCGCTCGCGCTCGGCTTCGCCGCGGCCGAGCGGTTCGTCATCCACGTCCACTTCCGCCGCAGCGCGCACTCGATGTCGATGGGCGAGATCCCGCTCGTGTTCGGCCTGATGTTCGCCACCGGCCCCCAGGTCGTTCTCGCCCACGCCCTCGGGCGCCTCGCCATCCTGGCGCTGCAGCGCAAGCTGGCGCCGATCCGACTGGCCTTCAACCTCGGGCAGTTCCTGCTCGGCGGCTGCATTACAGTGATCGTCTTCCATGCGGTTGCCGGCTCGGCGGCCGTGATCGATCCGGCCGTCTGGGGTGCGACGGCGCTCGCCACCGCCGCGAACTCAGTGATGGCGGTGCTGCTCATCAGCGCCGCGATCTCGCTCTCCGACGTCCCCCTCAGCGCCCGGCAGATCGCCGCCTCGATCCGCACCGATCTGACGATCGTGCTGGCCACCACCAGCCTGGGGCTCTGCGCCGTCTCGCTTGCCTACCACGACTGGCGGACCGCGATCCTGTTGGCGCTTCCGGTGACCGGGATGTTCGTCATCTTCCAGGCCTACACCACGGAGCGCCAGCGTCACGCGCGGATCGAGTTCCTGTACGAGAGCGCGCGGGAGCTGTCGCGATCCTCCGAGATCGGGCCGGCGATGAAGGACCTCCTGGCCCGGGCGGTCGAGGCGTTCCGCGCCGAGGCGGCGGAGGTCGTCTTCTTCTCGCCCGACGGGGGCGGCGCGCTACGGACCACCGTCCGGCGGGGCGCTGAGCCGAGCGTCCTGGAGCCGGTGGAGTCAGGCGTCGCCGACGCGCTGCGGGCGCTCGCCGAGCGCCAGGAGATCGGGGCCGCGCCGACCAGCGACGTGGCCGCCCCCAGCCTCACGGACTACCTGGAGCGGCGGGCGCTCGACACGGGCATGTTCGCCGTGATGAAGGGCGAGCGCATCTGGATCGGCACGATCATGATCGGCAACCCCTCGGGGAGTGTCGACCGCTTCGCCCCTGACGACCTGCGCCTGTTGGAGACGCTGGCGAACAACACCGGGATCGCGCTGGAGAACGACCGCCTCGGCCAGACGATCTGGCGCCTGCAACAGCACCAGCGCGAGCTCGAGCACCAGGCGTCCCACGATCCGCTGACCGATCTGGCCAACCGCATCCTGTTCGCCGAGCGCGTCGGGGGCGCCCTCGAGCGCGATCCGCGGAACGTCTCCGTGATCTTCCTCGACATCAACGACTTCAAGACGGTGAACGACTCGCTCGGGCACGCGGCCGGCGACGAGCTGCTGACCGCCATCGCCGGACGCCTGGGCGACTGCGTGCGTCCGCGCGACACGCTCGCCCGAATGGGCGGCGACGAGTTCGCAATCCTCCTCGAGGCATCATCATCGCGCGAGGAGGCGATCGACGTGGCCGAACGCATCAACCGGCGCCTCGCCGGACGCTTCTCGGTGGCCGGGCAGAACCTGTCGGTGGGCGTCAGCACCGGGATCGCCCGGGGGGCGAGCGCCGGCACGACGGCCGAGGAGCTGATCCGTTGCGCCGACGTCGCCATGTACCAGGCCAAGCAGGGCGACGGCCGCCCCTACCGGCTGTTTGAGTCAGGCATGCGGGTTCCGACCCCAAACCAGCCGCTCGACCCCAGGTACCATCCCGCCGACGCGGGCGGTTAGCTCAGCTGGTCAGAGCGCCTGCCTTACAAGCAGGAAGTCACTGGTTCGAACCCAGTACCGCCCACTCCGGGATCTCCCCGCAAATGCGAAGATTTGGCGGGAATTGTCAAAACCCCGCTGGTCAGAGGGAAAAAGCAGGGGAAAAGCAACTCGATCACTTGGGTTTCGAATCGGCCCGTCCAGACGCTTCCGTCGGGTCCTCGCGTCTGGCGATTGGGAACCGTGGAGAGCCGATTTCGGCCGGGGGCAGGCGGCGCCGTTGATCAGCGGCGATCGGCGCTCTGGACGCTGAACGTCACCGGTCGGCAATGCGATAGCGAGCCTGTCACGCGGGAGCTGGCCGCGTGAGTGGCCCATGCATCCCAGCCGGCTCCGGCGTCGTCCGCCGCCATGTAGGACTCGCGCGCGGCCCACCAGGTGGACCTTTGCTCGGAAACGAGAAAGACCGGACTGCAACCCGGTCTCCCTAGATACAGGCGCCGACCGCGCCAACAAAGATCTCTGGTATCGCAGTCTAACGGGCCTTTGGACGGACTCCAAGCCTGCAGTGGGCGGCTGCGCGCCCGGCTGGTCGCGGAGGTCCATCGCGAGCACCCTCGTCGGCCGGGGTGCTGGCGATGGCCTTCAGCCAAACCACATACGTCGTGCGCGACGCGCACGAGCTCGATCGATCGATCGGACCCAGGGCAGTCTGTCTGCGGAGGCGCCGTGCTTGCCCGCCTGGGATGGGAGCCGCGCGGTGAGTCACGCGGCGCTCGCGGCTGTCTTGCGCCTCGAGGACGTGAGCGCGGGCGAGCGGCTGGCAGCGTTCTCGCTGGCGAGTTTCGCTAACCCTGAGCAGCGAGCGTGGCCCGGGACGCTGATCGCCGCGGCGCGGGCCGGGTTGAGCCGCAGCCAATACCTCATCGCCCGCGACGGCCTGGCTCGACGCGGCCTGGTCGAAGTCGACAAGCCCGGCGGCGGGCGCGGGCGCTCGCCGGTCGTGTGGCTGCGGTTCGCTCAGTCGGGTCCGTGGTGCGACACCGAGGTCAACCCAGGCTTGGTAGAGGCGGTGCTCAGCTACAGCCGCGCGCGCGGGACAGCGCGGCTGCTGCTCGCGACGCTGGCCACCATCGCAGACACCGAGGGCGCTGTCACCGAACTCTCCGCCGACGAGATCCAGGCAGCGGCATCAATGGCCGACAGCACCTATCGCCGAGCTAGAGCCACCCTGCTCTGCTCCGGCGAGCTGGTGCTCGCGGCCGCGGGCGGCGGCCGCGCCCGCACCAATCACTGGACAATTCCGGATCCCCGGTCGATCAACCCCGAGCCCGTCACGGCCGCTCGGCCGCGTCCGAGGCCCGGACCGGGAGCTCGACCGCTGATGGCGACCGCACGGTTGCCGCGGCCAGGAGCCGAAGATCACGTCGAGCTGCTGGTCGCGCCGAACGAGGCTGCGGGCGATGCGGCGGCACGGAACCGAGAGTGGCCGGGGTTGACCCGGGTTTCCGCTGACTCAAACCCCGGTCAGAACCGGATGGTT
>DATAUL010000187.1:0-3887 GCA_036268255.1 Solirubrobacteraceae bacterium
CGGCCTGCCCGCGGTGTTCGGCGATGCGGGCGGGCGACTGGAGCAGGCCTGCCCGCCCCAGCTCGGACCCGACCACGCCCTCGCCCACGTCCACCGCTTCCTGCGCGAGCGCCTGCCCACCGGACCCGATCTCCGGCGCGAGCTGGTCGAGCAGGTCGTGGCCGACATGCGCCGGGCCGCCCCGGGCGAGCGGGTCGCTGACGTGGCCGCGCGCCACAACGTCTCCGAACGCACGCTGCAGCGGCTGTTCGCCGCGTATGTCGGAATCGGACCCAAGTGGGTGCTGCAGCGCTACCGCCTGCACGAGGCAATCGAGCAATTGCAGGCTCAGGATGAGGTCGACTGGGCACGTCTGGCGCTGGAGCTCGGCTACTACGACCAGGCTCACTTCGCGCGGGACTTTCGCGCGCTGGTCGGCCGCACGCCGGCGCAGTACGACGCCGCCAGACCCGATCTGACCCGCCGGCGGCCGGAGGCTGAGCCTCGATAAGCTCCTCGCGATGCGTGACGCCCTCATCTGCGAGCCGCTCCGGACCCCGGTTGGCCGTTTCGGTGGGATGTTCCGGGACGTCAGCGTCACCGAGCTGGCCACGACCGTCATCAGGGAGCTGCTGACCCGGACCGGTCTTCCTCCCGACCAGGTCGACGATGTGCTGCTCGGTCAGGGCTATGCCAACGGCGAGGCGCCGGCACTGGGCCGCGTGGCCGCGCTCGACGCCGGGCTGCCCGTCGAGGTGCCCGGCCTGCAGATCGACCGTCGCTGCGGCTCGGGGCTGCAGGCCGTGCTCGAGGCGAGCATGCAGGTGCAGACCGGCGCCGCCGACCTCGTCCTCGCCGGTGGTGCGGAGAGCATGAGCCAGACCGAGCTGTATTCCACGTCGCTGCGCTGGGGGGCGCGCTCGGGTGGCGCGATGCTGGAGGACCGTCTCGTCCGCGGAAGGGTGACCGCCGGCGGCGAGAACTACCCCGTGCCCGGGGGGATGATCGAGACGGCCGAGAACCTCCGCCGCGAGTACTCGATCCCGCGTCAGGAGCAGGACGAGCTCGCGCTGCGCTCCCACCAGCGCGCCGTCGCCGCCCAGCACAACGGCACCTTCGCCCAGGAGATCGTCCCCGTCGAGGTCAAGGACCGCAAGAACGGCTCACGCATGATCGACCGCGACGAGCATCCGCGGCCCGACGCGACACTCGAGAGCCTCGGCTCGCTGCGTCCCGTGATGGGGCGCAAGGACCCGGACGCGACGGTGACCGCCGGCAACGCCTCGGGCCAGAACGACGGCGCCGCGGTCTGCATCGTCACCCACGAGGAGAAGGCATCCGAGCTGGGGCTCACCCCCATGGCTCGCCTCGTGGGCTGGTCGGCCGCCGGGGTGCCGCCGCGCACGATGGGCATCGGCCCGGTGCCCGCGACCAGGCGGCTGATGGACCGGACCGGCCTGACGTTCGAGCAGATGGACCTGATCGAGCTCAACGAGGCGTTCGCCGCCCAGGCGCTCGCGGTCTTGCGCGAGTGGAACCTGCCCGACGAGCTGGAGCGCGTCAACGTCAACGGTTCGGGGATCTCGCTCGGGCACCCGATCGGCGCCACCGGCGGACGGATCCTGGCCACCCTGCTGCGCGAGCTCGATCGTCGCGGCGGCCGCTATGGCCTGGAGACGATGTGCATCGGCGGCGGTCAGGGGCTGGCGGCGATCTTCGAGAACCTCAACGCCGCGTGACCGACTCGCCGGCGGGCGAGGCAACGTTGCGCGAGGTGGTGGACGCGCTGGCGCCGATCGAGCGCCGGGCCGGCGAGGATGGCGAGCGCCGGGCGGCCGAGTGGATCGCCGATCGTCTGCGCGACGCCGGCTGTGCCGCCGAGGTGCAGGCCGAGCCGTTTCTCGACGGCTACGCCGAGGTGATGCGCGCGCTGGCGGCGGCCAGCCTGGGCGCCGGCGTGGCCGCCCTGGCGCCGGGGCCGCTGCGCCGGGTGGCGGGACTCGCCGCCGCCGCGGTGACGGCGGCGATCGCCGATGACGTCTCCAACGGGCCGCGCGTGTTTCGCCGCGTCCGGTCCAAACCGAAGACGACCTGGAACGTCGTCGGCGCCTGCGGCCCGCTGGACGCGCCCCGCACGCTGGTGGTCCTCGCCCACCACGATGCCGCACCTACAGGCGCGATCTTCGACCCCACCTTCCAGGCGTGGCTGGGCGAGACATTCCCGGGCGTGGTCGAGCGGATCGACACCTCGTTTCCCCTGTGGTGGGCGCTGCTCGGCGCGCCTCTGCTCGTCGCCTCGGGCGCGTTGCGCCAACGCCGCGGACACCTAACGGCCGGTATCGCCGGCTCGGCGCTCGCCCTCGCCACGTTCGTCGATATCGCCCGCAGCCCGATCGTGCCCGGGGCCAACGACAACCTCTCGGCCGTCGCCGTGCTCGTCGCCCTCGCCGAGCGACTGCGCGCCGCGCCGATCGACGGGCTGCGGGTGATCCTCGCCTCATGCGGCGCCGAGGAGGTCATCCAGGGCGGGATCTACGGCTTTGCCCGTCGCCACTTCCCCCAGCTGGACCGCGATCGCACGTGGTTTCTCAACCTGGAGACGGTCGGCTCACCGAAGCTCGTCATGCTCGAGGGCGAAGGCCCCGTCGTGATGGAGGACTACCACGACCGCAGCTTCCGAGATCTCGTCGAGCGCGCGGCGATCCAGGCAGGCGCACCGCTGCAGCGAGGGCTACGCGCGCGCAACTCCACCGATGCCGTGCTGCCCAGCCGCGCCGGCTATCCGACCGCCACCCTGGCCTCGGTCGACCGTCACAAGGCGCTGGCGAACTACCACCTGATGTCAGACACCCCGGAGAACCTCAATTACCGGACCGTCGCCCACGCGCTGACCGTGACCGAGGCGGTGGCCCGCGAGCTGGCCGCCAACCCCTGGATCTAGATTCGAACCCGGCACACGGACCACCCCGGAGCTGCCGACGCCAACCAGCAACGCCCCGGGCTCTGGCTTAAGCCCAGACCGCCTCAGCCAGACGCCGGAGCCCCAACAGACGCTGGGCAGGCCAGAGGCGCAGGGGTAGCCGCCCCCGCCGTACTCGCGTCGCCGGCGTCCATGACCACGCCACGCACCCCCAAGAGCAGCGGACGGCGGGGGTGGCTACCCCTGCGGCCTACTGGGACGCTAGGCCGCCGCGCGCCACAGGGCGTCGTCGCCCAGCTGGGTGCGCGTCGCCAACCCCTCGGCGACGAGCTCGAGCAGCGCTGCCTCGGCCGCCTTGCGGTCCGGGGCGTCGTTGCCGGCGGTCATCAGCGCCGCCACCTCCTGAGTGGTCAGTCCCCCGGTGAAGTGGTTCAGAAGCGGCGTCGGCGTCGCGGGCGGCGGCTGGCGCGTGAGCCCCGGATCGAGGTTGGCGACCAGGACGTCGTAGGCCTCGACGGGCTGAAAGCCACCGGCCTCCAGACGGGTGCCGTTGGACTGGAAGATGACCGAGGGCGCGGTGTAGCGCACGACGCCGTCCGTGTTGCCGGCCTTACCCTGGAGCTCGGTGGGCGACCCGGCGGCGGTGCGGCTGTCGGCCTTGTCGGCCTCATAGGCGGCGGTCACCGCGTCGGAGTCCAGGGCGTCGATGATTGCGTCGGCGTCGATGCCGGACACGCCGGCGAGCACGTCGCGCAGCCCCGCGTCGTCCTCCAGGACGAGGCCGGTGGTGAAGTTGGCCAGCTGCAGCGCGCGGAAGACGGCCCATTCGCTGCCCGGCGAGGCCAGGCGCGCGGCCACGACCGCCCGGCAGGCCCGCGCGGTGGCGCTCAGGCGGGATTTGGGCGCGGGCGCGAACGGCATCCCGTAGCGGCGAAACGACAGCTGGCCGAGCGCTCCACGCAGCGGCGTGTAGCCGCGGGCGGCGTAT
>DATAUL010000188.1:0-1713 GCA_036268255.1 Solirubrobacteraceae bacterium
ACCGGGCGGCGGATGGAGTCGGCTTCGCGCGTTGTCGATCTGGTCACGAACTGCAGTACGGCACGCTGAGTTACCCATAGGGCGCGCACTCCCGGTCTCGGTCGATCTGAACTGATTGCCAGACGCCTACGGACAGGCGCCCTGAGGATTCGGCGACCCCGCGAAACACGTCGTACTTCTACGGGGCCGACGACAAGCTGCACTCCAGGTTAGCGGCGGTTTTGCGCTGCCAAGCCCGGCGCACGCGGCTGACCGATGCGCCTCTTTTTCGCCGGACGCGCCGGACACGGACACCTGAACCGCGCGGGCGATAAGCGTTCATATTGGCCCCTTTCGATCTCGCCGGCCCCGAGCTCACCGGCCGCCCACGCCGCGGCGCAGACGCGGGAGCACCAGAGCGAGGCCCGTCACTCGCTCAGGACGGCACCTGCCGCACCGCAGCCATGCGGCAGGCCCTCCCGGGCCGCCTCGCCCACGATCGGGACCGCCACCCTGAGCTCGCCCGTCGCGCGACACCGCCCGCGGGCCGGCTGACCGAGACTTTGTTTCGCGCCCCGGAGCAGGGTAGTGGAGCCCAGGAGAGGTTTCGATGCCGGCTTTCTCATCCGAGCCCCACTCCCCCGCGAGAAGTGAACGGGACGAATTCACCGGCGTGCCCGAGAGAGACGATCCGCCGGGGCCGGGGCCGGTAGACGACGGGCGTGACTCGCGGGCGTCCGAGTCCTCCGCGCCGGACGAGCCGCTGGCGGCGGCGATCACGCGAAAACGGCTGCTGATCGCCTCGGCGACCGTCGTGGTCGTGGTCGTCGGCCTGTACTTCCTCATCCCCAAGCTGGCCGGCCTCCAGCAGACGTGGGGTCTGCTTCGCGGCGGCGATCCGCTCTGGTTTGCCGCGGGCGGGGCCCTGGAGCTCCTCTCGATCGCGGGTTATGCGGTGCTGTTTCGCACGGTCGTCGGTCGCGGCGTGCCCCGGATCGACTGGCGGGTGAGCCTGGAGATCCCGCTCGCCGGGATCGCGGCGATCCGCCTCGTCGCGGCGGCCGGAGCCGGCGGCGTCGCCGTGACCGTCTGGGCGCTCCGCCGCGCCGGCATGTCCGCCGAGGTGATCGCGTGCCGGATGGTGGCCAGTCTCGCCGTGCAGTACTCGGCGTACCTCGCCGCGCTGATCGTGGGCGGCCTCGGTCTGTGGGCCGGTGTGTTCCCAGGCGGAGGCTCAGTGGTGCTCACCCTTGTGCCGGCGGCGATCGCGGCCGGGCTGGGCGCGGCGATCATCGGCCTCGCCCTGACGCCAGGCGACATCGAGCAACGGCTCGGACGCTTCGCGGAGCGTCCCGGGGTACTGGGAGGGGTCGCCCAGCGGCTCGCCAAGGTGCCGGCGGCGCTCGGCGGTGGAGTGCGGACCGCGGTGGATCTCGCACGGCAACGGCGTCTCGGCCTCCTGGGGGCGGTGGCCTACTGGGGCTTCGACATCGCCGTGCTCGGGGTCTGCTTCCGCGCCTTTGGCATCGTCATCCCCGTCGCCGTCCTCGTCGTCGGCTATTTCCTCGGCACCCTCGGGAACCTCCTCCCGCTGCCGGCGGGCATCGGGGGGGTCGAGGGCGGGATGATCGGGGCGTTCGCCGCCTTCGGCGTGCCTGCGCGGAGCGCCGTCGTCGCGGTGCTCGCCTACCGCGCGATCTCGTTCTGGCTGCCCACACTGCCCGGGATCGCCGG
>DATAUL010000189.1:0-3614 GCA_036268255.1 Solirubrobacteraceae bacterium
TCGGCAGCCCCGGATTTGCGCTTGGCCGTGCTCCGTGAGCGGCGCCGCGTGGCAGGCTTGGGCTGGGGCTCCGGCGCGTCTCCCGGATCGCCGCGCTCATCCTCCGCGGCGGACCCAGCGGACCCAGCGGACCCAGCGGACTTGGCGGACGTGGCGGATTGCTCCTCCGCGTTGGTCTCCAGCGGGGTCGCGGGCTCCTGCCTGTCGGGAGCACCCGCGCCTCCGCCGTTCTCGGCGCCCGAGCCGGACTTGCGCCGGCGGCGCTTGTTGCCGCGCCGTCCCGTGGGGAAATTGCGCAGCAGCTCACGGGCCAGCGCGGCCGGCTTGCGAGCCATCCGGGTGCGGGCGCCGCGCAGCGCCTCCTCGGCCTCCGGCGTGTGGGCCAGCGCGGCTGCCAGCAGAGCGGCCGACAGGCGCCGATCCTCCTTGCGCGAGGCGTGCACCAGCCGGCGGGCGTTGCGCGCATGAGCCGAGCCCGACGAATTGACCAGCAGTCCGAGCAGGCGCTTGGTCTCCGGCCAGCGCTGGACCGCGTACTCCTCGTGCACCTCACGGGTGTACTCGGCCATCCGCCAGATCCAGGCATTGGCCTGGTCGCGGCGCCCGATCCGGCGCTCGGCGAGCGCCTGCAGCATGATCTTGACGCCCTCGCGACGTTCGTCGCGCGCCCAGCCACCCATGATGTCGATCGCGGTGTCGAACGCCTCGGCGTCCCGGCTGGCGGCGATCTCCTGCAGTGCGCGGAGCCGCAGCTGGGCGTTGCGATTGCGCTGCACCGCGGTGAGCAGGAAGCGGCGCTTGAGCTCGCCCTGGCGGTCGAAGTGCAGCATCGCCTTGGCTCGGCGCCACCCGTTGGGGGCCACCCGGGCTCCCGCCAGCGCCGCCCACACGTGCTGCTCGCCGTAGTCCAGGTGCTCGACCGCGATCCGCCACAACTCCCGCTCGAAGACCTCCGCCCGCCGCTCGGGATCGGGCGTGACCGGGAGCACCCGGCGTTCCACCCGCACCCGCCGACCGCGGCCCCGGCGCACCGGCCCCACGACGATCGCACCGCCGCGGTAGACGTCGCGATCGAGCAGCGAGTGCAGGGTCACGACCGGGTCGTCGTGCTTGGTCGCGGGATGCACGAAGTCGATGACGATCCCGGCCTCCTTGCCGGGATGGCGACGCGTGACGCGTCCGACGCGCTGCTGATAAATGCGCTTGGAGGCCGTGGGGGCGAGATGCATGCAGATCGTGGCCCGCGGGCTGTTCCAGCCCTCGGCCAGCAGCTGGGCGTTGATGAGCACGTCGACCTTGCCGGACTCGTAATCGGCCAGCACGCGGGCGAGCTCGCGCTTGGGGGTCTCGCCGGAAACCGCCTTGGCCTTGATCCCGATGTCGCGGAATGACTGGGCCACGTTGTAGGCGTGCTTGACCCCGGCGGCGTAGACGACCCCGGGAACACCGTTGAAGCGCGTCTTGTACAGGTCGGCGATGGCGACGTTGAACGGCGTCTGGTCCAGCAGTTGGGCCAGCATCTCCTGGTCGAACTCGGTGTCGACCTCGCCCCGGCGCAGCGGCACCTTGGCGATCGTCCGTACGCCAGGACCCGGTGGAATCCGAATACAGCGCAGCGGCGAGATGACGCCGCGCCGGGCCGCCTGGGCGAGGTCGAAACGGCTCGTCTGCGTGGGGAACAGGTCGGTGACGTGGCGGGCGATGAGTGCCCCGGTGGCCGTCATGCCGACGAACACGGGGCCCGACCAGGAACGGATCGCCGCCGACGTCTTCTCGCCGAGCGCGGTGTGGGCCTCGTCGCAGATGACGATCGTGTACGCGTCCGAGATCCGCCCGGCGTTGCGCACGAACCACTGGTAGGTCTCGACCGTGACCGGTCCGTTGGCGGCATCGTGGTCGTCGAGCATCGCGCCGGTGATCCGGTCGCGGTAGCCGCGATCGCGCAGCTCCCCGTGGAACTGGTCGACGAGGTTGCGGCGGTGGGTGAGGATCAGGACGCCGCCGGTGCGCGAGGCCTCGACGAAGCCGAGGGCGGCGACAGTCTTGCCGGCGCCGGTGGCGTGCTCGAACCAGAAGCGCTTGGCGGCGTTGGGATCCTCGGGCTGCTCCTCGAGCTGGGCGTTCTCTTCGTCGCCCTCGTCCTGCCAGTCCTGCGGCTCTTCGTCCTCGGGCTCGTCTTCGGCCTCGTCTTCATCGTCGGCGTCGTCTTCGTCGTCGGTGTCGTCCTCGTCCTCGTCCTCGTCGTCCGGCTCGTCGTCTTCGTCCTCGTCACTCTCGTCTTCTGGCTCATCGGGGTCGGAGCCGGCTGTGGGTTCGGGTTCGGGTTGCGGCTCGGGCTCGGGTTCCGGCGCTGGGGGTGCGACGTTGCCGTTGGCGCTGCCGCTGCGCTGGACTTCGGCGAGCAGCGCCGTCAGCGTCCCCGAGAGCGCATCGACCTGATGCGCGGAGAGCACTGTGCCGTCGACGAGCCGCGGCTCATCCTCGGACAGGAGCCGCTCGAGCCCGAGCAGCAGCGAGAATTCCCGGCGCCAGGCGATCGAGGGGGTCCGGTTGCCGGCCTCGACCTCCGCCAGGGCAGCATCGAGCGCCCGGCGACGTGCGGAGCCGGGTGCGAGGGCCTCCTCGAGCGATTCGCCCTCATATACGAAGCGTTCGCGCGTCAGCAGTTCGGCGCGCGCGATCGCGTCAGGACTTGGAAAGGGGGTGATGACACCCATCAGTGTTGGCAGGTTTGCGTCAGCGTGAACGAGCCGCGGCGTAACACCGAAGCGGCTCAGACAGGTCCCGGCAAGGAACATGCCGAGTACCGAGAGAGATCCTCAGAAAGCGTCCCCCGGCCTCCAGGCCGAAGGATAACTCTTATTTAAGCAGATGTGCTTTCACGGCCGTCTGTCAAGCTGTCGATCGTGCGCGATCTCAGGCGGTATATGGCGATCGTAGCGCTCGCGTGTCCGGCCCTGACCGCCTGCGGAGGCGGCCAGCCGCACAACGCGGCGCCCTCGACGTCGGCGGTGACCGCGGCCTTCCGGGGCTCGTCCGCCCCCCTGGTCTCGTTGCACGGCCAGGCTGGTCAGCTGCTGTCGGGCGGCACGGCTGCCTTCCACGATCGCCTGGCGCATCTGCGCGGCCATCCGGTCGTGATCAACAAGTGGGCGTCCTGGTGCGGGCCCTGCCAGACCGAGTTTCCCGCCTTCCAGCGAGCGGCCGTCCGCTACGGGCGCCGAGTCGCCTTCATCGGCGTCGACAGCAAGGATCACGCCGCCTCGGCGAAGGCCTTCCTGCGCCGCTTTCCGGTCACCTATCCCAGCTACGTCGACCCCCACGCGAGCATCGCCAACAGCATCGACGCCGCCCAGTACTTCCCACAGACCGTCTACATCACGGCCCGCGGGAAGCCGGCGTTCGTCCACGCCGGACCGTATGAGACAGCCGCCGCGCTCGAGCGCGACATCCGCTTCTATCTGCTGCGATGACCGCCGGCGCGGCATATGAGGTCCGGCGCGTGCGGGGCGAGACCGAGATGGGCGCCCTGCTCGAGCTGCGCCACGACGTGTTCTGCGTCGAGCAGGGGGTGCCGGAGCGCGAGGAGCTCGACGGGCGCGACGGCGACGGCG
>DATAUL010000190.1:0-7694 GCA_036268255.1 Solirubrobacteraceae bacterium
CAGACCTCCCACGCCATCAGGAACGAGTCCCTCAAGCCGTGCCAGAGGACATCGATCACGCTCATGGCGAGCAGACTATCAAATACCCCTAGGGGGTAGAGGTACTGGTACAGTTCGACGCATGCCGAGAACGCAGCCACCGACGAGGGGCTACACCGCCACCAAGGATCAACTACTCGCGCGGTTGCGCCGGATCGAAGGCCAGATTCGCGGGATCGAGGGAATGGTCCAGGACGACCGCTACTGCATCGACATCCTCACCCAGATCAGCGCGGCCCAGGCTGCTCTCGACAAGGTCGCGCTCGGACTCCTCGACGGCCATGCGCACACCTGCGTGGTCGGGGCCGAACCGGCCGAGCAGGACGAACGGACCGATGAGATGATGTCCGCGGTCGGGCGACTCCTACGACGCGGCTGAGGCGCCCGGGAGCGTCGTAGACTGTCCCTTGGGCCGGCCACCGCCGACGGGGCCCCAAGAAGAGTCAGGGAGAGGAGGCGGTCGGAACGATGACGCGCGTGGGAATCATCGGGGGCGGGATCGGCGGTGCCACGGCCGGGTGTGCATTGGCGCGGGCGGGCCTCGAGGTGTCGGTCTACGAGGCGGCGCCGGAGCTCAAGGAGATTGGGGCAGGCGTTGCGCTCCATCCCAACGCGATGCGGGTGCTGAGGATGATCGGCCTGGAGGACCCGGTACGCCGAGTCGCGGGACGATCGGAGTGGTCCGCGACGCACAACTGGAGGACGGGCCGCGCGATCTCGAAGATCAGCCGAGCCCAGCAGGCCGCAGCGTTTGGCCTCAGCGGCGCGACGGTTCACCGCGCCGACCTCCTCGACGTGATCGCCGGCGCACTGCCCGCCGGCAGTGTCACCCTGGGCAAGCGCTGTTCCACGGTCGAGTCGCACGATGATGTGGCGGTGGCTCGTTTCGAGGACGGCAGTGAG
Organism: Solirubrobacteraceae bacterium; assembly: GCA_036268255.1. Lineage (GTDB taxonomy): Bacteria > Actinomycetota > Thermoleophilia > Solirubrobacterales > Solirubrobacteraceae > Palsa-465. The sequence goes on from DATAUL010000190.1 coordinate 943, forward strand.
ATCGAGGCCGACGTCATCATCGGCGCCGACGGCATCCATTCGCGGGTACGCGCCGCGCTCTTCGGCCCCGACGATCCCCGGTTCACGGGAAAGATCTGCTACCGCAGCGTGATCCCGATTGACGCGGTCGCCGGCGAACGACCGTCGCGCGACAACGCGCAGTGGTTGGGTCCGCACGGCACGATCGTTCTCTACCCCGTGCGGGGTGAGGAGCTCATCAACGTCGTCTGCCACTACGACGACGAGCACTACCGGCACGAGTCGTGGATCAACGAGTGCGATCGCCAGGAGGTACTGGACCGCTATGCCGGATGGCACGAGTCAGTGCTGCGCATCTTCGAGGCCGGCGACACCTGGTACAAGTGGGCGCTCTACGACCGCGACCCGATCCCGCAATGGACGCGGGGGCGGATCACGGTCCTCGGCGACGCGGCCCATCCGATGCTCCCGTACCTGGGGCAGGGGGCATGTCAGGCGATCGAGGACGGCGCCGTACTCGCCACCGCCCTGTCGGCCGAGCCGGACGATCTGAGCGTTGGGCTTGTTCGCTACGAACGCACCCGCCGGCCGCGGGCCGGCAGGGTCGTGCTCGCCGCGCGAGAGCGGGGTGCCAGCAACCACCTCAGCTCCCCGCTGACCGCGTGGAAGCGGGACACGACGATCGCGCTTCGCCGGCGATTCGGTAAGGACACGGAGGGTCGTGGCGCCGGCTGGATCCCCCAATACGACGCGACCTCGCCCGACGTCCTGGCCTCCTGAGGGCCGGGGAGGGCGAGTGGAGTCAGCCGGTGGTGGTCGAGTCGGTTTTGGGGCTTATGTGCTGGAAGCCGAATCGGCCTTTGATGCAGAGGTTGCCGCGCGTGATGTCGTGATCATTCGGAGAGCTCACCTTGACGATCTGGTTGTCCTGGACGTGCAGGGTGAGGCTGCAGCCGACGCCACAGTATGGGCAGATCGTCTCGGTCTGAGTCTGGCGGGTCTCGTCCCAGGCTGCGGCCTCGCGCAGGTCGTGCTCGGAGCTGAACATGAGCGCGCCCGTGGGGCAAACGGCGATGCAGTTGCCGCAGTACACGCAGGCTGATTCGGGCAGCGGGTTGGCGTACTCGGTGGAGATGCGGGCGTCGAAGCCGCGCCCCGCGACGGTGATCGCGAACGTGTTCTGGTATTGCTCACCGCATGCGTCGACGCACTTGTAGCAGAGGATGCACTTGGAGTAGTCGCGGACGTAGAGGTCGTTGTCGATCTTCGTGGGCGCGTGCACGGTGGCGGCGGTCTGACCGTCGGGTGTCTCGTGATGGCCGGTCCGCTTGCGGTCGCGTTCGGTGTCGGGGGGCGCCGGCGGGCCATAGCGCTCCGGGTGGGCGTCGTAGCGCTTGAGGTAGTCCTGCGCGTCGCGGGTGGTGGAGAGGTCGACCGATGAGGCCAGGAACTCGATCACCATCTTGCGGCTGCGGCGCACCCGCGGCGAATCCGTCGAGATGACCATGTCCGGCTCGACCTGGCGCGAACACGCGGGTATGAGGGTACGAGCGCCTTCCATCTCCACCACGCAGATCCGGCAGGCGTTGGCGGGCGTCAGGGTCTCGCCGTAACAGAGGGTGGGGGTATCGATCCCCAGCTTGGTGCACGCGTCGAGCACGGTCGAGCCCTCGGGCACCTCGACCGGGCGTTCGTCGATCGTGAGCGTTACCAGACGTGCGGGCGGCCGGGTGGGGGCCATCGGCAGTTCGATCATGAACGCGTTCCTCCGTCGAAGACTCCAAGGCGACCGATCGCCGACTCGATCGCGGCTGAGGCGGTTTGTCCCAGCCCGCAGATCGAAGCGTCGCGCATCGCCTCGCCGATCTCTGCGATCAGGGACAACTCGTCCTGCACCGTTCCCCGGATCCGACCAGAGACGAGCCGCGCGACGGCCTCCTCCTGGCGCACGGTCCCGACGCGGCACGGCACGCATTGCCCGCAGCTCTCGTCGCGAAAGAAAGCGGCGATCACCGTCAGGAGACGACCGATGTCGACCGATTCGTCGATTGCGACCACGACCCCCGAGCCGAGCGTCGTCCCGGCGGCGCGGGTGTCCTCGAGCGTGAGCGGGAGATCCAAATCCTTGGGCGTGACGAAGCTGCCGGCCGCGCCCCCCAGCAGCACCGCGCTCAGACTGCGCCCGGAACTGACGCCGCCCGCCAGTTCGAGCAGCTCGCGCAGGGTGGTCCCGAACGGTACCTCGAAGGTGCCCGGTTGCTCGACGGCCCCCGAGACGCAGAAGAGCTTCGACCCGGTTGAGCGCTCGGTGCCGATGGCGGCGAACGCCGCACCGCCCCCGAGCACGATCGGCAGCGTGTTGACAAGGGTCTCGACGTTGTTGACGACCGTGGGCTGGCCGAACAATCCGCGCTCAACCGGAAACGGCGGCTTGTTGCGCGGCTCGCCGCGGAAGCCCTCGATCGAGCCGAAGATCGCGGTCTCCTCTCCGCAGATGTAGGCCCCGGCGCCTTTGCGCAGCTCGATGTCGAAGCTGAGCCCGCGGGAGAAGATGTCCTGCCCCAGCAGTCCACGGTCGCGCGCCTGCTCGAGGGCGTGCTCCAGCCGACGCTGGGCGAGTGGGTACTCGCCGCGCAGATATACGTAGCCGTGCTCGCAGCCGGTCGCGTAGGCGGCGATCGTCATCGCCTCGATGACCGAGAAGGGGTCGCCCTCGAGGATCACGCGGTCCTTGAAGGTTCCGGGCTCGGACTCATCCGCGTTGCAGATCAGATAATGGGGCCGCCGGGGCTGCCGGGCCACCGCGTCCCATTTGCGCCCGGTCGGGAAGGCCGCGCCGCCGCGGCCCATCAGCTTGGAGTCGTTGACCTCGCGAATCACCCCTTCCGGGCCCAGATCGAGCGCGCGGCGAAGCGCCGCATAACCGCCGTGGGCGCGGTAGTCATCCAGGCTCTCGGGGTCGATCTGCCCGATCCGCCGCAGTAGCCGAAGTCCGGATCCCGCGGACTGCGGCGGCACCGCCGAACGCGGAGGCGAGGGCGTCGCTCCGTCGATGACCGCCAGCAGGCCGTCGACGTCAACCGCCGTCAGCTCGCGCTCCACCGGGGACTCACCGGATTCGATCACCAACGCGGCGGGCGCCCGGTCACACTGACCCAGGCACGGGCTGGGTAGCCAGCTGGTGCCATCAAGGTCGGCTCCGGGAGGGCCGACCGCTTCGGTCAGCGTGGCGATCAGCGATTCCGAGCCGGCGCAACGGCACACGACGTCGTCACAGACATGCACCACCCGCGGCGCCCGGGGCTCGACCGAGAACAGCGCATAGAACGTGGCCACCCCGTAGACATCCGCGGGCGGGATCGTCAGACGCCGCGCGATGTAGTTCAGGCCACCCGGACTAATCCACCCGGCATGCTCCTGCAGGGCATGCAGCGTCGGCAGCAGCTGATGGCGCTCTGCGCGCGCCGAGTGCCCACCGTGCGCGGAATGCCCATCGTCAACCCGGTCCGCTCCGACCCAACTCGACATCGGTGGCCCGAGAAACGCGTCCACCGCGTCGCGCTCGGCCGCGGTCGGCTCGGCGTCCAGCAGATGGACGTCCACGCTACCGACCGGCCTCGCCGCTCGCCACGCCGGCCGCCTCGCGCTCCCCGCTTCCGCGTTTATCGATGCGGATGGCGGTGGCCTTGAACTCCGCCGTCCCGGACTTCGCATCGTTGGAGTCGGTCGTCAGCACGTTGACGTCCACGTCATCTCCGAAGTGGATCGTCATGAACGCCAGCCCGGGGCGCAGGGCCGACTCCAAGCGCACCGGAGCCTCGATCGAGCCGCGGCGAGAGCTGATCCGGACGATCTCGCCCGGCTCGACATCCAGGCTTGCAGCGTCCTCGGGACACAGATCCAGCGTTTCGCCGTGGCGTAGCGGCGAGCTGTACAGATTCGTCTGCACGCCCGTGTTATAGGAGTCCAGCCGTCGGCCGGTCGTGAGCCGGATCGGGAACTCCTCGCTCAGCTCGTCGATCGGGGGCGCCCACGTCGCGATCGAGAACGGCGCCGGCGGACCTTGCACCGGCTCCTCCCACAGCCGACCGTGAAGGAACAGTGAGCCGGGATGGTCCTCGCTCGGACATGGCCACTGCAGGCCACCGGTCTCCTCCAGCCGCGCGTAGCTCATACCCCGGTGCATCGGGCTCAGCGACCGCAACTCCTCCCACGCCTGCTCCAGGGAGGGATGGCCCCAATCGTGTCCCAGGCGGCGAGCCAGCTCACAGATGATCCAATGATCGTCGCGGGCAAGGCCGGGGGGATCAAGCGCCTTGCGCATCCGTTGCACCCGCCGTTCGCTGTTGGTCACCGTTCCTCCGTCGGCCTCACACCACGAGGCCGAGGACGGGAACACCACGTCGGCCATGTCACAGGTCTTGGTCATGATGATGTCCTGGGCGATGAGGAAGTCGAGGCCCTCCAGCAACGCCAGTGATTTCTTGGAGTCGGCCTCGGATTGGGCCGGGTTCTCGCCCAGCACGTAGAGCGTATTCAGCTCCCCGTGCTCCATCGCCTCGAACATCTGTGACAGGTGCCAGCCATGTTTGGGAGCCAGCTTCGTCCCCCAGGCCGCCTCAAAGCGCGCCCGGGCGTCCTGATCGTCCTGCACATCCTGGAAACCGGGAAGCTTGTTCGGAATCGCGCCCATGTCCCCGCCGCCCTGGACGTTGTTCTGGCCGCGCAGCGGGTTCAAGCCCGACCCATAGCGCCCGACATGCCCGGTCAACAGCGCGAGGTTGATCAGCGCCAGGACGTTGTCCACGCCCGTGACGTGTTCGGTGATCCCCAGCGTCCAGCAGAGGATCGCCCGCTCGGCTCGCGCGTAGGCATGCGCCAGCTCACGGATCGTCTGCGCGGGGACGCCGGTCACCCGCTCGCCCTCCTCGAGCGTCCACTGCTCCACCGACGCGCGGTACTCGGCAAAGCCCGACGTTGCGCGGCTGATGAACGCCTCGTTGGCCAGCCCGGCGTGGATGATCTCACGGGCCACCGTATTGGCGAGCGCGATGTCCGAGCCGACATCCAACCCCAGCCACGTATCGGCCCACTGAGCCGAGCCCGTGCGGCGCGGATCGACGACGTGCAAGGACGCGCCGCGACGAACCGCCTTGAGGACGTGGTGGAAGAAGATCGGATGCGTCTCGCGGGCGTTTGAGCCCCACAGGATCAGCAGATCCGTCTCCTCGACCTCTCTATAGGACGACGTACCGCCGCCCGCACCGAACACCGTCGCCAGACCGACGACGCTAGGAGCGTGTCAGGTGCGGTTGCACGAGTCGATGTTGTTCGACCCCATCACAGAACGCACGAACTTCTGCGCCAGGAAATTGACCTCGTTCGACGCCTTCGAGCAGCTGAACATGCCAAAAGACCGCGTCGCGTCCTGTGTGCGGGCACGGGCGAGGCCCGCCGCAGCGACGTCGAGCGCCTCATCCCAACTCGCAGGGCGAAGCGTCCCGTTCTCGCGCACCAAGGGCTCCGTCACCCGGCCACGTTGCTTTCGCATCCAATCACCTCCCTTCGCTGGCTCAGGCCCGAGGACCGCGTATGAATTTGGACAAAAGCGTAGAAAAAATGCAAGCCCGGCGCAATCCCACGGTCGGTGCTCAGACCAACACAGGCCGGCGCCTTCGATTCCCACCGCATCAGGCGCCCAGCCCCTGCACAGCCTCCCACTTCTCGAACGCCTCGATCACGATCTTCGCGATAGCGCGAAGGCCCTCTGGATCCTCGACGAACTTCGGTACCGTGAACTGGGCCGACTCCCCGTCATCCCGAACCACCGGGACAGTCGTCGTCTCAGAGTCGTGATCCTGAGTAAAGGCGCCGTAACTCCAACGCTCGACGCCCGGTACCGGGCTGATCTCGTCAGGTTCCACCCTTACAAGCCTACCCGCACGAGGGACTCGGACCCCTCGCCGGCGGCTGACGCCGATCCGCTCGGTGAGGCCGTTCCTCAGGACCCTGGCCTCAAGGGACGAGTGCTGGCCGAGTTTGACGTGCTGTGTCGAGCGATGCGAGCCGATACGGCCTAGCCTGATCCCATGAAAAGTTGGATCGCCCATGAGCACGACGAAGCCGGCTGGCCCACCGAGTCCTGCCTGATCGTCACCGCCGGCACCCAGACGGACGCCAAGCAGCTCATGAGCAGCGCGATCAGCGCCCACAGCGCAACGGCAACCCGGGAGAATCGCGAGCGCCTGTACGCCATCTTCATCGAAGCCCCCCAGGAGCTCCCCGCTGATGACCCGCGACAAGACCTCATCACCGACCCCGCAACGCCAACCTTCCTGGGCTTCGACTAGGGCCTCCGGGACTGGGTCCCAGCGGAGTGTGTGGCGTGTCTGAGGAGGTGACGAGGTTCCGCATCGCAATCGCCGATCGCGATCTCGTCGATCTTCAGCGTCGCCTGGAGCGGATCCGGTGGCCGGACGCCGAAACCGTTGATATCTCGGGCATGGCGATTGACACCGTGACGGTCCCGACCGGCTGCTCGATCTTCCCCAAGGAGCTCCAGCGCCCCTCGCGGCGATGGGCGGAACGCCGCTTCACTGACATCCGCTACTGGAACGAACCCGACCGGGGTGGGCACTTCGCTGCGTTTGAGCAGCCTGAGCTTTTCGTCAACGAGGTCCGCACATGCTTCCGGCACGTCCGGTGATCCTTCGGTGGTGAGACGGCCGGACAGCACCGGCTTGATGAAGGCTCAGATACCTCGCCCGCGCCCC
>DATAUL010000191.1:0-3117 GCA_036268255.1 Solirubrobacteraceae bacterium
CCGTACTGCCGGTCGGGCCGCTGCCGGAGCGGGCAGTGGGCGAGCTGGTGGGCGCGCTGCTGGGGGCGGATCCGCCGTCGCCGCTGGTCGCCGATGTGCTGGCGCGCACTGATGGCGTCCCATTGCTGGTCGAGGAGCTCGTCCGCGGTCACGTGGAAACAGGGACAGTGCAGTTGGACGACGACCGGACGCTGCGATGGCTGGGCGGGGCGGCGCGGGTGCCCGGCAGCGTCCGCGACCTCGTGCGAGCCAGGTTGGAGGCACTGATGACTGAACATCGCGAGATTGTGGTGGCGGGGGCGGTCATCGAGGACTTCCACCCGGCCCTGATGCGCGAGTTGTCGGGCCGGGCGGACGCACAGATCGAGGCGGCGGTCTCGGCGGGCGTGGCGGCGGGGTTGCTCGAGATCGGCGATGGCGCAGTGGCGTTTCGCCACGCCGTCCTGCGAGAGGCGGTCCTCGAGGTGACCGTCCCGCAGGTCCTCGACGGCATGCACCGTCGCGCCGCGGCCGCGCTGCAAAAGCGTGACGGCGCCGACGCCCGGGAACGCTGCGCCCGCCATCTCCTGACTGCTGGCGAGGCGGACCTGGCCGCCGTCGAGTTCACCAGCGCGGCCGAGGCGTGGCTGGCCGACCATGCCGCCCTGGCCGCTGACCGAGCGGCCCGGAACGCGCGTCAGGCGGCTCGCTCGCCAGGCGCGCGGGCGGCGGCGGGCGGCGCGCTTGCCGGGGCGCTGGCGGCGCAGGGCCGCTGGTCGGAAGCACTCGATGTGGAAGCCGTGATCGTGGCCGAGCATGGGGACACGCCTGCCCGTCGTCTGCGCCGGACCTTGAGCGCTCTGGAGGGCGGCCGCCTCGAACTCGCGGAGAGGTTCCTCGCGGAGGCCGCCGCCAACGGCGACGCCGACCTGCAGCTGGTTCTTGCCTCCGGCCGGGCGGCGCTGGTGCGCGGAGATGACGGCCATGCCCTCGGCTCCGCCCACAAGGTGCTCGGGTCGCCTTCTGCTGGGTTGGACGAGCGGCTGGGCGCGCTCGAACTGGAAGGCCGGGCATTCGACTTCCGCGGCGACCGAAGTGCGGCGCGTGCGGCCTGGGAGCGCCAGGCGCGTGAGGCGGCAGCGGCGGGCCGGGTCCAGGCCGAGCTACGAGCGGTCGTGCAGCTCGGCCGGCTCGAGCTGATGACGGGAGAGCCCCCGAATCGGCTCCGCGAGGCGGTCTCGCTCGCCCGCGCCGCGGGGGCACTCGCCGAGCTAACGTGGGCCGAGGAGAACCTCGTCGCCGGCCTAGCCCTCAGAGGCCACCTCTCCGAGGCCCTCGCGGTCGCCGAGAACGCGATCGAGCGATGCCGTGCGCTCCGTCTGGACCGGCTCGCCTATGTCGTCGCCTACCGCGCCATCATCCGCAGTTTCGTCGAAGAGTCCGTCGAGAACGAGCTGGCTCAAGCGGAGACGCTCGCCCCAACTGCTGACCTGCTGCTCTTGACTGCGGCGCTGCGCGCCGACATCTGTAATCGCGCCGGGCGGTGGGACGACGCCATCGAGTGGCTGAAGCGGGCGTGCGAGCTGCTGCGTTCGATCCCTGGTGTGATACCGCTGAACGCCCCGTGCTGGCTGCCATGGCTACTGGCCGCCACCGGCAGGCTCGATGAGGCGAGCATCGCGCTGGACAGAGCACGCGTACTGCCAGAGCACGACTGGTACGACTTCCGTACTGTCCTGGTCGCCGGCGCCGCCGCTTTGCTGGGCGGCGACGCCGGCCGGGTGGACGAAGTGCTGACATCGGCCACAGATCGATGGCCTCTCGACACCGCCGCGCTGCGAGTCCTCGCCGCCGATGTCCTAGGAGAACCGAACCGGCGGCGATGGCTGCGCGAAGCGCTCGACGCCTATGAGGGCGGCGGCGCCACCCTGGATGCAGACCGGATCCGCAAGGCGCTGCGCGACGCCGGCGGTGCCACCCCCCGACGCCGGCGCATCGAAGCGGTACCGCCCACGCTCGCCGCCTCGGGCGTCACCGCCCGGGAGGCCCAGGTCCTGGCGCTCGTCGGCGCAGGCCTCCCCAACGTGGAGATCGGCGAGCGGCTCTACGTGTCCGTCCGCACCGCGGAAAAGCACGTCTCGTCCCTTCTCGCCAAGCTCGGCGCCCGCAACCGGGCCGACCTCGCCCGGCGCGCCGGGTCCATCGACCTCACCCGCGACGTCCGGCCGAGCTCGTAAGAAGTGGTGGTTCCACCCATGTGCGCGCCGCCCTGTCGGGGCGACGATGTCCTCCATGACGACAACCCACGAGGAGGGCACATGGAGGCAGCTACGACCGGGCGCAGAACTGTTCGTTCCGCCGGGGCGTACATCGACGTCGGCGGTGTGCGGACCTACTACGAGGTCAGCGGCGGCGGCGACCCGCTGATCCTGCTCCACGGCGGGATGTGCACCGCCGAAACGTGGGACGCCCAGTCGCCCGCGCTCGCCGCTCGTTACCGCGTCCATGTCCCCGAACGGTTCGGGCACGGCCGCACCCCCGACATCGACGGGCCGATCACCTACGAGAACATGGCCCAGCACACCATCGGGTTCATGGAGGCAATCGGGCCCAATCCGCGCACCTCGTGGGCTGGAGCGACGGTGCCCTCGTCGGGCTGCTGGTCGCCTTCCGCCGGCCCAGCCTCGTGCGCAAGCTGGTGCTCGTTGATCAGTTCGTCACCCTTGACGGGGCGCCGCCGTGGTACCTCCCGTTCGTCGACGCGATGGCGCCTGACAACCTTCCCCCGGCCCTCGTCGACACCTACGCCGCCCTGTCTCCCGACGGCGGCGACCACTTCCCCGTCGTGTTCGGCAAGCTGCACCGCATCTTCACCACACCGACCGGCGTAGAACTGGCGGACCTGGCCAACATCAGCGCGCCCACGCTCGTCATCGCCGGCGACGGCGGGGTCATCACCCTGGATCACCTCGCTGACGTGCGCCATGCCCTGCCCGACGACCCTCAGATCGCCGTCGTACCCGGCGCGACCCACCTGCTCTGCCAGGAGAGGCCTCACATCGTGAACCAGCTCATCCTCGACTTCCTCGCCGACGAACCCGCACCCAAGATGTCCGGCCACGAGGGCTGAGCGGACCG
>DATAUL010000192.1:0-2626 GCA_036268255.1 Solirubrobacteraceae bacterium
CCGGCGCTGGCCGCTCCGATGGCGCCGCCGACCGCCATCGCGGTGGCGAGCCAGGCGAAGGCCTCGGTCATGGTTCCGGCGGGGGCGGCGTGGTCGACCATCGCGAAGATGGTGGCTTCGGTCGGCGCGATCGCGGCGCCGGCGAAGAGCAGCACAGCCGCCAGCGCGAGGATGTTCCCGTCCGCTGGGATCAGGGCCAGGTGTCCGGCGGTGAGCGCGCCGAGCAAGAGCGCAAGCCCGCCGGCGTTGCGTGCCCCGCCCCCCAGACGGGTGACGAGCAAGCCGCCGATGAACGACCCGGCGCCCCAAACGGCGAACAGGGGGGCGGCGGCCGTGGTGCTGTCAAGCGTCTTGGCGGCCGCGGTGACAGCGACCTCGTCGGCGCCGAGCAGCACGCCGACGGCGATCAACACGATCAGCAGCGTTCGCATCGCCGGTGTGCGCAGGGAGCCTCCGTGCGGCCGCCGTCCATCGCGCGCCGGTCGCCAGCTGCGTGAGGCCGGTTGCGCGGCGAATGCCGCGGTCGCGCCCAGCAGGGCGACGCCGGCGACCGCGAGGGCCGCGCCGGTGGACCAGAGCGCGCTAACGCACAGCGCGAGCGGCGGCCCGAAGACAAACGTCAGTTCAACAATCGACGCCTCCAGGGCATAGGCGGCGCGGACGGCGCTGGGATCGCGCAGGAGGGCGGGGAGTTGGGTTCGCAGACAGGCACCGACCGGCGGGGTCGCTAGCCCGATTCCGGCCGCGAGCGCGACCAGACCGGCGAGCGGAGCGCCCGCCGGCAGCACGGCGATCGCGACCAGCAGCGTTGCGGCCACGCTCGCGCTCGCGATCAGCACCGAGGTCTGCCCACGGCGGTCGACAAGTCTCCCGAGCAGCGGTCCGCCGACGCCGAGCGCGACCGCGTAGACGCCGGTGACCACGCCCGCCGCCGCCAACGAGCCCGTCAGGTGCTGTGCATGCACCAGCAGCCCAACGCTGAGCATCGCCGGGGGTAGCCGGGCGATGATCGACGTGGCGAACAGACGGCGCGCGCCGGGGGATGAGGCGATCCAGGGCATGGGCCAATGCTAGGTTTGCACTGGTGCAGATGAAAGATCCAGAACCATGGCTTCGGACGAGACCAGTCAGCCGCTAGAGCTGCTCCTCTCCGTGAGCCGCGACGGCTCGCGGACGCTCGGGGCACAGATCGAGGACCACCTTCGACGGACGATCCGGCAGGGCGCCCTGCGACCGGGTGCGCGGGTGCCCTCCACCCGCGACCTGGCGCGCCAGCTTGGCGTTTCGCGCAGGGTCGTGGTCGACGCCTACGCCCAGCTTGGTGCCGAGGGCTATCTGAGCCTGCGCCAGGGCGCCCGCCCGCGCGTCGCAGAGGCGGCGGCGGTCGCGAGCGGGGCGCGAGCGGAGGCGAGTTTCCCGGCGGCCCACGCGCGCTTTGACTTCCGTCCCAGCGTGCCTGACGTCTCAACCTTTCCGCGGGCGGCATGGCTGCGCTCGCTTCGCACGGCGCTCGCGACGATGACCGACGCCGACCTCGGCTACGGCGACCCCCGCGGGGTGCAGGTGCTGCGCTCCGCCCTGGCTGACTACCTCGGCCGCGTCCGCGGTGTCGTCGCCGACCCCGAGCAGATCGTCGTCACCAACGGCTACACCCAGGGCCTCGCCGTGGTGTGCCACGCCCTCGCGGCAGCCGGCGCCACACGGATCGCGTTGGAGGACCCGAGCAACCCCGAAGACGGCCTAGTCGCCGTACACGCCGGCCTGCAACCGGTTCTGATCGGAGTCGACGAAGCCGGGACCCGGGTCGACGAACTGGAGCGCGCCGCCGCCGACGCGGTCGTCTTGACACCCGCCCACCAGCACCCCACGGGCGTCGTGCTCACCGGCGAGCGACGAACGGCCCTGCTGGCCTGGCTACGCGCGAGCGACGCGATCGCAATCGAGGACGACTACGACGCCGAGTACCGCTACGACCGCGCGGCCATCGGCGCGCTTCAGGGCCTCGATCCCGACCGGGTCATCTACGTCGGCTCGGCGAGCAAGACACTCGCGCCGGCTCTCCGCATCGGCTGGCTAGTTGTGCCGCCCTGGCTCCTGCAAGCCGTCAGCCACGAGAAGCTCCTCGCCGACCGCGGTACCGCCCGCATCGAACAGCACGCGTACGCCGACTTCCTGACCCGCGGCGAGCTGGACCGCCACCTACGCCGCATGCGAACCCGCTACCGCAGCCGCCGTGATGCACTCGTCGACGCGCTCGCCGAAGCGCTGCCGGAAGCCGCTGTCCTTGGCGTCGCGGCCGGGCTGCACGTGACGGTCCAGCTGCCCGACCGCGACAACGAGCAAGCAATCCGAGAGGAGGCCCAGGAGCGCCGCATCGAGTTCGAGACGATGAGCGACTACCGGCCAGCAGCCCACGAGCGCCCGCCAGCCCTCCTGCTCGGCTACGCGCAAATGCCCGAACCGGCGATCCGCGCTGGCGTCCAGGAGCTAGCCAAAGCAGTACGAGCGGCAAGAATCCGGCACCTGCGGTCTCACGAGTTGGGCTGACCGGATCATCGTTGACCGGCACGCTGAGCGGCCAGGAAGCGACGGCCCGGAGTGGGATCGATCCCGAAGCGCTCGGCGT
>DATAUL010000193.1:0-5048 GCA_036268255.1 Solirubrobacteraceae bacterium
GGCACGCAGCTGGCGCTCCCGCTCGACCTACCGGCCCCGCCGACGCTGCGCGAGCTGTCGGAATGGGAGCGGATGCTGGCTGACTATGCCGCCACCGGCCTGACGACCGGCCCCCACCCGCTCGGCTTGCTGCGCGAGCGGATGGCCGGCGAGATCGCCACCAGCGCGGACCTTGAGCACCTTAAGCACGGCCGGCGCGTCCGCGTGGGCGGGCTGGTGGTGGCGCGCCAGCGGCCGGGGACGGCCAGCGGCGTCGTCTTTCTGCTGCTCGAGGACGAGCACGGGACGATCAACCTGATCATTCCGCCCAAGGTCTACGAGCGCCATCGGCTGACTGTCCGAACCGAACCGCTGATGGTGGCCGAGGGCAAGCTCGAGCGGTTCGCCGCCGGCGGCGGGGTGATCAACGTGCTCGTCGACCGGGTCGACTCGATCGACGCGCCCGACCGGCTGGTCGCCGACATCAAGGATTTCTCGATGCTCGACGAACAGGTCCGCCGTGGGCTGGCCGAACAGAGGGCCGCGGCCGCCGGCGAGGCCGAGGACTTCCGCGCGGTCGCGCCCCCGGTGATGAGCTTTGCCTCCGGACGCCGGCGGTGACGAGCGGCCCATTCGCCCTGCCTGCGCGATAAGGTGCCGCTCGCGTGCTTGCCGTTGCTGCATTCGTCGCCTTCTGGGTCGTGGTTGCGTTCGGCCTGTTCTACGTCGCCGCGCGCGGCGGTCCGAGCAATGTCCGCGCCGCTGCCCGTGGCCCCTCGCGGGGGGGCAACCGGATCGCCGGCGTCATGTTCACGTTTGTGGCCATCGGTTTCGGGATCGCGTTGCCGCTGGCGCTGCTGACCGGCAACCATTCCCACGCAAACGCTCAGATCGGCGGCATGAAGCTCACCGCCGCCGAGCGCGACGGCCGCACCCTGTTCGGCGAGCACTGCGGGGTCTGCCACACGCTCGCCGCGTCCAACTCTGTCGGCAAGGTCGGCCCCAACCTCGACACGCTCAAGCCCTCCGAGACAGTCGTGGTGCACACCATCGCCAACGGCTGTCTGCCCAACGCCAGCAGCAGCTCCGACCAGGCGTGCCTCGGCGAGGGAGTGATGCCGGCGGATGTCCTCACCGGCGTCGACGCCACCGACGTCGCGAAGTTCGTGGCGAAGGTCGCGGGCAACGAGTAGCACGGGCCCGGCGGCGGCTTTTTCCCCCGAATTGCGGGATGCCGGGAGACTGCGCCGGCTGCTGTCTGAAGCCGCTGGTACGATCGCCGACCGGTACTGCTGGAACGCTGTTTCGCCGAGCTCTGCCGGCCGGCGAAAGCCCTGCATGCACTGAAAAGGGGACGTGAGATGCCGCAGACAGGTGCGACTGTGTCCGGGGCCAAATTGGGCGTGACGGATGAACGCGGTGGAGGGCGGGCCGCCTACCGAGGCGCGTCGCCCAACGGGTCGGCGAGCCAGGGCGCGGGCGTGCCCGGCCGCCGGACGGTGACGATCCGCGGCCAGGCACCCGAGCGGTATCCCGCACGGCGCGCCGACGGCTCCCGTCGGCCGCGCCCCGAGCGCCGGCACGAGCGCGCCGGCTTCCGTCCGGATCGCGCCGCGCTGTGGGCGTTTCTGCTGGGCGTCATGCTGATCCTCGTCGCCGTGACGAGCGCTCACGCGGCGACGCTGTAGTCGCTGCGCCACGCCGCCTCCCGGCGCTCCCGATCACCGATGTCTGGAATCCCGGTGATCTCCGGTTAGGCCGTCTCCGTATACGGGGAGAGGCCTTGTACAGGGCTGTTACGACCGGTAAGCTTACTTGCTGTAAGCCCATTTTGAAAGTAAAGGCCAGGGCTGGCCATGCCCTGCCGTCCCATTTCCCTTTTTTCCGACCTTCGAGGGTCAAGCGATGAAGATTCCCATGAGCAGGTTCCAGATCCACGATGACCTGACGGCGCCCGAGGGCTCGGCCACCGTCCTGCGCGGTGCACTCGCCTCCGGCGGGCAGCTGCCGAATTTCCTCGGTGTCCTTGCCGGTTCGCCGGCGGCGCTGCGCGCCTATGCCCGCTTTCGGTCCGAGCTTCGCCACGGCAAGCTCGCCCTGCCGACGCTGGAGCGCATCGCCCTCGCGGTCGCCCAGCACTATCACTCCGAGCCGGGGATCGCGATGCACTCCCGGGCGGCGCGCGGGGCGGGTCTTGCGATCGACGAGGTCGCCCTCGCCCGCGAGTTCGATTCGCGCGACGAGCGTGAGGCGGCGCTGCTGCGCTATCTGCACGCGCTGCTCCAGGATGGCCGGCCACCGATGCACCTGCACGAGGAGGCCCGCGAGGCCGGCTGGGACGACGAGCAGATCCTCGAGGCGATCGCCGCGGTGACGCTCGAGGGCTTCGCCGCCATGGTCAACGTCGCCGGGGAGGTCCCCGTCGATGGGTCCACGGAGGCCTCCCGCGCACTCGAGGCGGCGTAGGCTCCGGCCGCTGATGTCCGCCCACGAGCCGACCGCCGACGAAGAGCAGCCGCGCGGCAATTGCTGCCCGCTGTACCACGAGGCGGTCGAGCTCGTCGGGCGTCGCTGGACGGGGGCGATCCTCCGTGTCCTGATGGACGGGCCGTTGCGTTTCTCCGAGATCGCCCAGGCGATCCCCGAGCTGTCTGACCGGTTGCTCTCAGAGCGGATGAAGGAGCTCGAGGGCCGCGGGATGGTCGAGCGGACCGTGATCCCCGGGCCGCCGCTGCGCGTGCAGTACGAGCTCTCGACGATGGGGCACGAGCTGGAGCCGGCTCTCGCCGAGCTGCAGAACTGGGCGCGTCGCTGGCTCGGCGGGCGCAGTGCCGCGAGCGCCTGAGCTGCCAGATTCGCGGTTCCCTGGCGCCGAGACTTCCTCGCCACGCGGCCAAAGACGGGCGATGGGCCCGCCAAGTAACGTTTCCGCCCGATGCACGACCAGCCCTTGAGCGCCAACGACGTCCTTTCGATCGTCGCCGAGCGCGAGATCCGCTTCATCCGCCTG
The DNA here is from genome assembly GCA_036268255.1 of Solirubrobacteraceae bacterium. GTDB lineage: Bacteria > Actinomycetota > Thermoleophilia > Solirubrobacterales > Solirubrobacteraceae > Palsa-465. The sequence continues at coordinate 2,990 of DATAUL010000193.1, forward strand.
TGGTTCACCGACATCCTCGGTCAGCTCAAGGCATTCTCGATCAACGCCACCGAGCTCGCTGACGCCTTCGAGGGGGGAGCAGGGTTCGACGGCTCCTCGATCACCGGCTTCAACGCGATCGAGGAGTCCGACATGATCGCGATGCCCGATCCGTCGACCTTCGTGCAGCTGCCGTGGCGCCCCAACGAGGCCGGGGTGGCGCGGATGTTCTGCGATATCCAGACGCCGGAGCGCACGCCCTATGAGGGCGATCCACGGCATGTCCTGCGCCGGGCGGTCCAGCGCGCGGAGACGATGGGCTTCGATCACTTCTACGTCGGGCCCGAGCTGGAGTACTTCTACTTCCGGGACTCCAAGTCGACCGAGGTCCTCGACGAGGGTGGCTACTTCGATCTGACCACGCTGGACGCCGGCTCGGACCTGCGCCGTGAGACGGTGCTCGCGCTCGAGCAGCTGGGGATCCACACCGAATACACCCACCACGAGGTTGGTCCCAGCCAGCACGAGATCGACATGCGCTACGCCGACGCGATGAAGATGGCCGACGACTGCATGACCTACCGGATCACGGTCAAGGAATACGCGATGAAGTACGGGCTGTACGCCACCTTCATGCCCAAGCCGCTGTTCGGCGAGAACGGCTCGGGGATGCACACCCATCAGTCGCTGTTCCGCGGCGAGCAGAACGCTTTCTATGACGCGGATGATCCGAACTTCCTGTCAGACGTCGGCAAGGCGTTCATCGCCGGCCAGCTGCGCCACGCGCGTGAGATCTCCTCCATCTTCGCCCAGTGGGTCAACTCCTACAAGCGCCTCGTGCCGGGCTACGAGGCGCCCGTGTACGTCGCGTGGTCGCGGCGCAACCGCTCGGCTCTCGTCCGTGTCCCCCTCTATCACCCGGGCAAGGAGCGCGCGACCCGGATGGAGCTGCGCTGCCCCGACCCCGCCTGTAACCCCTATCTGACGTTCGCCGTCCTGCTGCAGGCCGGGCTGGAGGGGATCGAGCACGGCTACGAGCTGCCGGACCCGATGGACCGCAACCTGTACCACCTGTCGCCCGACGAGCGCCGGCGCCTGGGCATCGAGCAGCTGCCCGAGACGCTCGGCGAGGCGATCGAGCTCACATCCCAGTCAGAGCTGGTCCTGCGTACGCTCGGCGAGCACATGTTCAACCGTTACATCGAGATCAAGCGCCAGGAGTGGGACGACTACCGGGTCCAGGTCACGCCTTGGGAGCTCGACCGCTACCTGCCGGTCCTGTGACGACGCGCTATGCGAGCGCAGCGGCCAGCTCGTCGGCGGTCGTGACCGGCGCCTGGCAGACGAAGCCCTCGCAGACGTAGGCGGCGGCGCGGCCGTCGATCGGCTCGCGGCCCTCCAGCAGCGGAACGCCATCCCGGGGACCGCCGGCCAGCACGACGTGCGGCCGGTAGTCGCCGCGGACCACGCGGGCCAGCTGCGACAGTGAGTCTCCGGAGCCGACAAGAGCCACCTCGTGCACCTTGGACACATAGAAGTCCAGCGCCTGCAGGGCGTGCCCGAAGCCCTGCGGGTGGCGACCGACGATCGGTGCAAGGACCCGCAGTACCCCGAGCGCCCGTTCCTCGTAGTCGGCCTCGCCGGTCACGAGCGCCAGACGCAGCAGGCCGAACGCGGCCGAGGAGCCGGCCGCCGGGATCGGAGAGTCGTCGAGGTCCTTGCGCCGGGCAAAGCCGGTGTCCTGGTCGACCGCGGTCGTGAAGAAGCCGCCCTGATCATCGTCGGCGAAGCGGGCGATCATCGTGTCGGCGATCGCCCGGGCCTCCTGGTGCCAGCGGGGGTCGAACGTCGCCTCATACAGGGTCTGCAGCGCCTCGAGCAGATAAGCGTGGTCCTCGAGGTAGGCGTCGATGTGGCCCCGCCCGTCCTTCCAGGTGCGCAGCAGCCGGCCGTCCGCGGTCCGCAGCTCGCCGAGCAGGAACTCGGCGCAGTCGACCGCCGCCGCCAGGTAGTCCTCGCGATCGAGCGCGGCGCCGGCCTCGGCGAGAGCCGAGACCATCAGCGCGTTCCACGAGCACAG
>DATAUL010000194.1:0-2710 GCA_036268255.1 Solirubrobacteraceae bacterium
GGCTCGAGCATTCCGCGCAGCTGCTCTCGAAACTCGGCGGAGTCCTGGTGGCCGTGAGCCGACATTGCGTGCTCAGCCGCGGCGCTGACCACCTCCTCCTCTTCACCGATGATCGTCAGCGTGCAGTTGTTGTCACTTTCGAAGCGACGACAGTCAGCCATCACGCGTGCCATGTGCTTCACCTCTTCTGTCAGATCTGTCCGTCCGGTTCGGCGACGACAGCGCCGTCGCCCGGGTATGGCCAGGTGCCCGCGAGCGGGTACTGCCCGCGCGGAACCTGGCCGTCGGTCGGTCATGGCGATTCTGCATCCCGGTCCCTTCTGTCGCGGTGATACGTCCCGTGTGTGTGTTAGCCTACCTACTAGTAGGTAAATGTCAAGGCATTTCACGTGCCGCCGGAGAGTGGATACGACATGGTGTCGAGCCGTCGACAGGCATCGCATGGCACAGCAGATCGCGCGCTCGACGTCGCCGAGCGGCTCGTCCAGGTTCGCGGCTTCAACGGCATCAGCTACGCCGACATCGCCGACGAGCTCAAGATCACCAAGGCGAGCCTGCACTATCACTTCCGCAGCAAAGGCGAGCTCGGTCACGCCCTTATCTCGCGCTACAGCGCTCGCTTCGCCACCGCTCTCGCACACATCGATCGCGACGTCACCCGGCCGCGCGCCAAGCTCGACGCCTACGTCGAGATCTACACCGGAGTACTCCGGGGAGATCGCATGTGCCTGTGCGGGATGCTCGCCGCCGAGTACGAGACCCTGCCTGAGCCGATGAGCAAAGCGGTCGTGATGTTCTTTCAGGACAACGAAGCGTGGCTGGGAAAGGTCATTTCCCAAGGCCAGATCGACGGCAGCCTCTCGCGGAGCGTGACGCCTGGCGAAGCCTCGCAGATGATCCTGAGCGGCCTGGAGGGGGCGATGTTGCTGGCGCGCACCTACGGCGGGCTCTCGCGCTTTCAGTCGTCGGCGCAGCGGCTCCTCGACGCCCTCGCTCTCCAGGCTTGATTCGAGCCCCGCGTCGTAGGACAGTCGCCACCCTCAAGTAAGGCGAACGCCACCTCCGTCGTTCCGCCGGCCGGTCTGGCGGTGGGTTCCGGATCGGTAACCCACAACAAACGGCCACGATCGCGCTCGGCGCTCACGCTGGGACGGCGAAGCGCCGACGACCCGAGCAACTGTGCTCGGCGCCGTCCTCCCCCACTCGCTGCCCGCTCATCGCCGGCGGCTGGCCGCGCTGGCGTGGGTCGTCGCTCTGACGCTCGCCGGGCTGATCGCGCCCGCCCGCGCACTGGCGAGTGACGCATCGTGGACCCCGAGCTCGGCGTCGCTGGTCAAGACTTCCCGCACCTGCCCGTCGCCGGTGGTCGCCGTCTATTACCACGCGACCTGCTGGACGGTCGTTCCGGATCAGGGCAGTCCCTTCTACTGGCCGGATGGCCCGTATGCGTGGGGCCAATGCACCTACTGGGCGCTGGAGATGCGCCCCGACCTATGGAACAACCGTTCCCCCACAGATCCCAACCCCAGCGACTGGACCGCCTACACCTGGCCCCAGCACGCTGCGCTCGAGGGCCTGACCGTCGACCACGCGCCGGCGGCCGGCGCCGTGATCGTCTGGCCCCGAACTGACGACAGCGACGCGGGACACGTCGCCTACGTGCAGAGCGTCGGCGTGGACTCGGTGACCGGCGATGACCTCGTCACCCTGCAGGAGATGAACGACACGACGTTCGACGACCCCGCGCAGGGCCAGGGCGACACGATGACGATGTCGATGACGGCGAGCGACCTGGCTCAGTTGCAGATCATCCACGCGCCCGGCAACACGGCCGGCACGCTGCCAACTGCGACGGCCCCGGGCCGCCCGGCCACCACGCCCGCCCAGAACCCCAGCACCCCCGCCCGCACGAGCACCCCGCCCGCTCGGACGACCACGTCACCGGTCCGGACCACCCGCACGCCGCCCGCCAGGACGGTGAAGGCATCGAAGTCGACGCGCGCTAAAAGCCGTCATCGGCGGCCGAGGCACCCGCGTGTGCATCACCGCCGGAAGCTTCACCGCTCCGCTCGCGCGCACTGAAGACCCGGTCACCGGGCGCTGCGTCAGCGCACAGCGATCAAGTCCACGACGAACACGAGCGTCTCGTCGGGACCGATGACGTTGCCGGCGCCGCGCTTTCCGTAGGCGAGCATCGGCGGGATCGTGATTCGCCGCCGGCCACCCACCTTCATTCCAACCACGCCCTGGTCCCACCCGGAGATCACCTGTCCCTTGCCCAGCGCGAATTTGAACGTCTGCCCCCGGTCCCACGAGGCGTCGAACTGCTGCCCGTTCTGCCAGGAGACGCCTACGTAGTGGACTTCGACGGTATGGCCCGAGACCGCCTCGTCGCCGTCGCCGACCGCGATGTCCTCCAGCTCCAGCTGATACGACGGCGCCTGGTCTGAGGGGACCTGGACCTCGGGTTTCTGCGGCTCGGCCATCGGCCTGACGGTAGCGCGTCACGCGGCGATCACAGCGACACCGATGCGTCCGCTGTCGACGTCGATCACCGTGCCCTGGACGAACCGCGCCTCGTCGCCGGCGAGGTAGACGGCAGCGGACGCGATGTCCTGCGCGCGGCCGGCGGTCCCCGCCGGGGTCCCGCGCATCATCACCTCCGCCGGATCATCCGCCCCGGAGTCGCCCGGCGCCCGCGTCCGCACCA
>DATAUL010000195.1:0-3877 GCA_036268255.1 Solirubrobacteraceae bacterium
CCCGCCGACCAGCGGCCGAACGGACCCTCCAGGGGAAAGCGCCCCGTGTGTGGCTCTGAGCCACTGCGCAGAGGCTGCGAGGATTCTCCCCGATTCTCCACCACTGAAACGGCTCAAAGCGGTCGGATTTCAACGGGTCGCGCGGACGACAAAAAACCCCGCAAAGCAGGGCTTTTTGTGGACGCGCCCGGCACGATTCGAACGTGCGACCTTCCGCTCCGGAGGCGGACGCTCTATCCCCTGAGCTACGGGCGCGTGCGATCGGGGTAGATCGAAGGGCCAGCTTACAGTGGAGATCGCGATCATCTCGGACACCCACATGCCCAAGGGCTGGCGACGCCTGCCTGAACGGTGCCTGGACCGGCTGCGGGCGGCCGATCTGATCGTGCACGCCGGTGACCTCTCGACGCTTGAGGTGTTGCAGGAGCTTCAGTCATACGGGCGCGTCGTCGCCGTCCACGGCAACGTCGACGACGCCGCGGTGCGGGCGGCGCTGCCGGAGACAGCTGTAGTGGAGGCCGGCGGGGCCCGGATGGCGCTGATCCACGACGCAGGAGCGTCGCGCGGGCGGCTCGAGCGGCTGCGGCGGCGCTTCGCCGGGTCGGGGGCGGGAGCGGAGGCGGTCGTCTTCGGTCATTCCCACATCCCGCTGCACGAGCAGGCCGCCGACGGCTTTCAGATCTTCAACCCGGGCAGCCCGACGGAGCGCCGTCGCGCGCCCCGTCACACGATGGGGATCTGCCGGGCGGCCGGCGGCCGCCTGACGTTCGAGCTCGTCGACCTCGACTGACAACGTCCGGGTCAAGGGCGGCGGGCGCCCGGGGGCGATAAGTGTTGACATTCAGCACTTATCGCCCACGCAACCTCCGGGTTGCGCGTCTCAGCGTCCAGTCTCAGCGTCCAGTTTCACGTGTGGGAGATCTCCGCCACCAGATGGCGGAGATCTCCCACGTCGCCTCCCGGCGGGGGGCGCGCTGCGCGCTTTCGCAGGCGGGGGAATCCCGCGAGCACGGACAGCGGGACCGTTCATGCCGGCCATCGCCCCCGTCGAAATGGCCGTGACCGGGCCGGCTAAAGGCGACCGCGGCAGGCACGGCGGCGGCGGGTGGCAGACTGAACCCGACCATGGATCTGTCGATCTTCTTTGCCGGGACCGCCGGCTCGGTGCCGAGCGCGCGCCGGGGGCTGCCGGCGATCCTCGTGCGCCGGGGCGGCGACCGGATCCTGTTCGACTGCGGGGAGGGGACGCAGCGCCAGCTGGTCAGCTCGGTCGGGCTCGCCGACCTGACCGAGGTGTTCCTCACCCACTTCCACACCGATCACTGGCTCGGCCTGCCGGGAATGCTCAACACGTTCAATCTGCGTGGTCGCGAGCGGCCGCTGACCGTGCACGGCCCGCGCGGCCTGCACGCCCTGATGGAGCTGGTCGCGCGCATGAGCGGGCGGCCGAGCTTCGAGCTGCGCGCGGTGGAGCTCGAGACCGGGGACGTCCTGGAGCGCGACGGCTACCGCATCGCGCCGGTCCCTGTCGACCACCGCGGCCCGGGGCTCGCCTACGTCGTGTTCGAGGACGAGCGGCCCGGCGTGTTCGACCCGGACTCCGCCCGGGCGCATGGCCTCATCGAAGGCCCGGAGTTCGGGCGCGTGCAGCGGGGGGAGACCGTCAACGGCGTGACCCCCCAGCAGGTGATGGGGCCACCGCGTCCGGGGCGCAAGCTGGTGCTCTCGGGCGATACCCGGCCGTGCGACGCCGTTCGGGTGGCTGCTCATCGCGCCGACGTGCTCGTCCACGAGGCGACGTTCGCCGAGGAGGAGCGCGAGCGCGCGGCCGAGAACGGGCACTCCACCGCCAGTCAGGCGGCGGAGATCGCCCGCGACGCCGACGTGGCGATGCTGGCGCTCAACCACATCTCGACCCGGCACCCCCTGAGGCTGCTGCGCGACGAGGCCCGCGCCGTGTTCGCGCCAACGGTCGTGCCCCGGGACTTCGACACGATCGAGATCCCGTTCGCTGAACGCGGCGAGCCGCGGCTGGTGCGCTGGGATCCCGGCGACGCGCCGACAACGACCGCCGAGGCCGTCGTGCAGGCCTGACGTGAAGGCGCTCATCCCGGAGCGAGTGCGGACACGCCGGCTGATCGCCGAGCGTCTGGACCCCGACCACGAGCCGTTCCTCGCCCGCCTCGCGCTGGACCCACGCGTCTACCCGACGCTGTGGCCGTTCCCGCACCCGCCGACGGAGGCCGATGTCCAGGACGGGCTTCGGCGTCAGCTGACCCTGTGGGAGCGCCACGGCTTTGGGCTGTGGCTGCTGCGCGACCGCGCCACGGGGGAGTTCGTGGGTCGCGGAGGCCTCGAGTACACCGATGCCCCCGGCCGGCTGTCGGTGGAGGTCGCCTGGGCGATCGTCCCCGAGCGCTGGGGGCAGGGTCTGGCCACCGAGCTGGGCCGGGCCGCCGTGCGCACGGGGTTTCAGGAGCTCGATCTGACGGAGTTGGTGGCGCTCACGCTGCCCCACAACGCGGCTTCGCGCCGGGTGATGGAGAAGGTCGGCTTCACCTATGACCGTGAGATCTTCCACGCGGGGTTGGCCCACGTCCTCTATCGCCTCGGCCGGCCGCCGGACGGAGGACCGGCGGGCGCGGCCGAGGGGGACACGCCGGGGGCGCTGCTAGGCTCCGCCTCACCACGCCGCCAGCCCCTTTAACCCGGTCCCGTGAGGCCAGGAAGGAGCAGAGTTGGACCCGCAGACCACGGTCGTTCTCGACCGCGATGACATTCGCCGCACGCTCGTGCGGATCGCTCACGAGATCGTCGAGAAGAATCCCGACGGGGCAGTCGCACTTGTGGGCATCCACCGCCGGGGCGCACATCTCGCCCGTCGGCTGCAACCGCTGACCAGCGAGCTGCTCGATTCGCCGGTGCCCCTGGGCTCGGTTGACATCGCCTTCTATCGCGACGACCTCAACAGCCCCGCCGGCGCTGGACGGCCCGCGGGCTCGGAGTTTCCGGTCGTCCACTCCACCGAGCTCGACTTCTCCGTCGACGCGCGCACGATCGTGATCGTCGACGACGTCCTGTACACCGGGCGCACCGTGCGAGCCGCGATCGACGTCATCTTCGACTACGGGCGCCCGGCGAAGATCCAGCTCGCCGCCCTCGTCGACCGCGGCCACCGCGAGCTGCCGATCCGACCCGATTACGTCGGCAAGAACATCCCCACCTCCCAGGAGCAGCGCGTCAACGTGCGCGTGCAGGAGGTCGACGGCGTCGACGAGGTCACGATCGGACCGGCCGAGCAAACGAGGATCAAAGCCGCATGACGATGAATGACCACCGCTCGCGCCACCTGATCTCGATCGACGACCTCGACCGGGCGGGGATCGAGCGAATCCTGGATCGCGCCGAGTCGTTCGCCGAGGTCTCGGGCCGCGAGATCAAGAAGGTCCCCGCCCTGCGCGGGCGGACGATCGTCAACCTCTTCTACGAGGCCTCCACCCGCACCAGCTCGAGCTTCGAGCTGGCTGCCAAGCGCCTATCGGCCGACGTGGTCAGCATCCGCTCGGCCGGTTCGAGCGTCGACAAGGGCGAGTCGCTCAAGGACACCGTGCAGACGCTTTCGGCGTATGACCCGGCGGCGATCGTGATCCGCTCGCCGCACGCCGGCGCCGCCCAGCTGGTCGCCGGGTGGACGAGCGCGGCCGTCGTCAACGCCGGCGACGGCAAGCACGAGCACCCCACGCAGGCGCTGCTCGACGTGTTCACCCTGCGCCGGCGGCTGGGCTCCCTGGAAGGGGTCAACATCTGGATCGTCGGCGACGTCACCCACTCCCGAGTGGCTCGCTCGAACATCCTCGCCTTCACCCGGATGGGCGCC
>DATAUL010000196.1:0-5410 GCA_036268255.1 Solirubrobacteraceae bacterium
CCGGGGCTCGCTGTGGGCGCGCGCATCCAGATCGAGGCGACCACCCGCAGGTAGTAGCCGAGGGAGATCATCGAGCCGAGCACGAGCACGATCGCCAGCCACGTGTAGTCGCCGTTGACGAGCGCATGGATCAGCTGGAACTTGCCGATGAAGCCGACGGTGCCGGGGATGCCGGCGAGGGCGAGCATCGCGATCGTCATCGGCCAGGCCAGCCACGGGCTGCGGGCGCCGAGCCCGGCGATGCCAGAGATGTCGTCGCCGTCGGAGCGCTCGTCCTGCACGCCCATGATGACCGCAAACGCGGCCAGGTTCATCATCAGGTAGACGGCGAGATAGAGCACGGTGGCATTGACGCCCAAGCGGCTACCAACGACCACGCCGCTGAGCATGTAGCCGGCCTGCCCGACGCTCGAGTAGCCGAGCATCCGCTTGAGCGACGACTGCCCGAGCGCTCCGACGTTGCCGACGATGATCGTGATCGCGGCGATCGTCGCCAGCGCCGGGGCCCACGTGCTCTGGAGGTCGATCGCGGCGACGTCGAAGAAGCGCAGGAGCACGCCGAGTGCGGCCGCCTTGGTGGCGGTCGCCATGAATGCCGTGACCGGCGTGGGCGCGCCCTCGTAGACGTCGGGCGTCCACTGGTGAAACGGGGCCACCGAGGCCTTGAAGGCGAACCCGGCGAGCACGAGCGCCAGCCCGGTGAGCAGCAGCGGGTCGCCGAGCAGGCCGCCGGCGATGCCTCCGGACGAGATCTGCGAGGCGATCGCGGAGAACGAGGTCGCGCCGGTGGCGCCGTAGACGAGCGCCAGGCCGTAGGCGAGGGTGGCCGAGCCGACCGAGCCGATCACCAGGTACTTCAGGCCCGACTCCAGCGAGCCTTCTCGCCGGTACTCCGAGGCGCAGAGCACGTACAGCGGGATCGACAGCAGCTCGAAGCCGATGAACAGCGTCACCAGGTCCTCCGCCGAGACCAGCACGGCCATCCCGAGCACGCTGAACAGCAGCAGCGCATAGTACTCGCCGTGGCCGGCAGTCTCCGGGGCGCGGGCACGCAGCGACAGCAACACGCAGGCGATCGCCGCCGTGGCGAAGATCATGTCGAGCACGAGCGCCAGGTCATCGACGGACAGGGCGCCGGCGATGATCGACGCCGGATGGTTGAAGCGGCTGATGCCGATGACCATGAACGCGGCCAGCACGGCGACCGTGACGAGGGGGACCACCCGCGCGCGGATGGGGGTGTGCTCGCCGCTGCCCAGCAGGCCGATGAGCAGCACGATCAGAGCGCCGCCGCCCACGATGAGGAACGGCATGAACGAGGCCCAGTCGATGTGCGGGCCCTTGAGATGGCCGGTCGCGGCGGCGATCGTGATCACGAGGCTCATGGCGCCTGGGCCACCTGGTGTGCGGTTGTCGCACCCTGCGACTGGGCCGCCGCGATCGAGGATCTCAGCGACGGCGCAGAGCGGCGCAGCCCGAACTGGGGATAGAACGCCAGCACGAGGATCACGATCACCATGCCGACGACCGGCACGGCCTCGCGCACCGTGATCTCGAACGAGGTGACCTTCGGGCCGACACGGTTGTGCAGCGCGCGGATGTACAGGCGCAGCGCGTAGACGGCCGCACCCACGACCCCAAGCGCGGCGACCATTGAGATCGCCAGCTTGGCGTTGAAGACGCCGAACAGGATCAGGAACTCACCGACGAAGTTCGACGAGCCGGGGATCGCCAGCGTCGCCAGGGTGATGATCAGCGCCAGCGTGGCCAGGATCGGCGCCCGGAAGGCGATCCCGCCCATGTCGGCCAGTTTCTCCGAGCCGCCGGCGCGCTCGGCCAGCGCGGCCACGATGAAGAACAGCGGCGCGGTGACCAGCGCGTGGTTGACCATCTGCAGCAGAGCGCCCTGGCCGCCGTCGGGGTGCAGCGAGAAGATGCCCAGCGTGATGAACCCGAGCTGGGCCACGCTCGAGTAGGCGACGACGAGACGGGCGTCCGGGGTGGTGAATGCCACCAGCGTGCCCCACAGGATCGAGGCGAGCGCGATCAGCAGCATGATCACCTGGAAGTGCACGGCCGCGTAGGGGAACAGCGGTATCACGACCCGCAGGAAGCCATAGGCGGCGACCTTGGAGAGGATCGCCGAGAACACCGCCACCGCCGGGAACGGCATCGCCTTGTAACCGTCGGGCAGCCAGCCGTGGAACGGGACGAGCGGCATCTTGACCAGGAAGGCGATCGCGAAGCACAAGAAGATCCACGTCTGCGAGCTGTGCGAGAGGGGGAGAGCCTGCAGTGAGCTGAGCACGAACGTCAGCCCCGTGCCGTGCTGGCTGGCCGCCAGCACGCCGGTGGCGATCGCACCCACGAGCATGAAGAACGACCCGACCAGGGTGTAGATCACGAGCTTCGTGGTGGCGCGCACCCGGTCCTCGCCACCCCAGATTCCAGAGAGGAAGAAGAACGGGATCAGCATCAGATCGAAGAACGCGATGAACAGAGCCAGATCCTGCGCGCAGAACGCCCCCAGCACGCCCGCCTGAGCCAGCGCGAACTGGAAGTAGAAGGTGCGCGGGCGATCCCACTCGCGCGGGGCACTCCACAGCATCGCCGCGCAGAAGACGATGCACGTGGTGACGACGAGGGCGACATTGAGCCCGTCCAGGCCGAGCTTGTAGTGGACCCCGAGCGCCGAGATCCACACCTTGTCGGTGACGAACTGAAGACCGGAGTGGCCCAGCTTGAAGCGCGCCAGGAAGTCGACGGCGACGCCGAGAGTGACGAGGCTGTTGAGCACGGCGATGCGCCCCGCCCACCGCGCCGGCAGCTGCGAGGCCACGAGTGCGATCGCGAGCGGCAGCCAGATGAGGATCGTCAGGGTCACGTGGCCTCGATCAGGAAGTACAGGGCGACGCAGCCGATCCCGACGATCATCAGGGCCGCGTAGTACCGCACAAAGCCGGTCTGGGCTCGCCGGACGGCGGCGGAGGCGGCGCGCACGACGCCCGTCGCCGAACCGGTGATCCCGCCGTCGACGACGGCCCGCTCCAGCACAGACTGGGTGAAGCGTCCGATCCACTGGGCGGGGCGCACGACGGTGAAGTCGATGAGCTCGTCGAAGTACCACTTGCGATAGAGGAAGGTGTGCACCGCGGGGAGACGCTCGCGCAGGCGGAGGGCGATTGCCGGGTTGACGACCCAGATGCGGTAGGCGATCGTGATCCCCGCCACGGCGATGAGCGCGCCGATGATCAGGCCGACCCACGCCGTGCCGCTCGCGGGATCGAGCTCGGCCAGACGCGAGCCGGCGAACGTGGGCGCCAGGAAGCGGTTGATGCCGGCGTCGACGCCGGGGATCTGGAGCACCCCGCCGATGACGGCCAGCACCGCGAGCACGCTCATCGGGACCTTCATCGCCCAGTCGCGCTCGGCGATGTGGTGCTCAGGGCCGGGGAAGCCGACGTCGGTGTCCTCCACCTCGCCGGTCCCGGGATTGAAGGCTCTCTCGGGGTGGTACAGGTGGCCCTCCTCGAGCTCGCGGGCCTCCGGACAGGGGTCTCCGAAGAAGGCGCGAAAGATCATCCGGAAGGTGTAGATCCCGGTCATCAGCGCGCCGACGTAGCCGAGGATGCCGAGGATCTCAAAGCCCCCGCCGCGATGATCGAGGTAGGCGATGATGTCGTCCTTGGACAGCCAGCCGGAGAACGGCGGCACGCCGGACAGCGCCAGACCGCCGACGATGAAGCACAGGAACGTGAACGGCATCGCCTTGCGAAAGCCGCGCATCCGGTCGAGCGACTGCTCACCGCCCATCGCCGAGATCAGTGAGCCGGCGGACATGAAGAGCAGCGCCTTGAAGAAGGCGTGGGTCATGAGATGAAACAGGCCGGCCGAGTAGGCGCCCACGGACACGCCCATCACCATGTAGCCGATCTGGGACATCGTCGAGTAGGCGATCACCCGCTTGAGGTCGGTCTGCACGATCGCGATCGAGGCCGCCACCAGCAGCGTCACGCAGCCGACGATCGCCCCGACGTCGGCCGCGGTCGTGGCGACCTCGAACAGGGGATGCATGCGAGCGATCAGGTACACCCCGGCGGTGACCATGGTGGCGGCGTGGATCAGCGCCGAGACGGGCGTCGGGCCCTCCATCGCGTCCGGGAGCCATGTGTGCAGCGGGACCTGGGCGGACTTTGCGAACGCGCCCACCAGCAGCAGCAGGCATCCGGCCACCAGATCGGTGCTGTTGTGATGAAACACGTGGGGCACGGCGTGGAAGGTCTTCAGGAAGTCCAGCGAGCCGGTGTGGCGCAGGATGAAGAACGTCCCCAGCACGAGCCCCACATCGCCGAGCACGTTGATCACGAAGGCCTTGATTCCGGCGGTGGTGGCCGTCGTGCGCCGGTACCAGAACGAGATCAGCAGATACGAGGCGGCGCCGACGAACGCCCAGCCGACGATCAGCAGCAGGAAGTTGCCGGCCATCACGAGCAGGAGCATCGAGAACACGAAGTAATTGAGGTACGCGAAGAAACGCGAGTACCCGCGATCGGACTTCATGTAGGCGACGGAGTAGATGTGGATCAGCGTCGATACCCCGGAGACGATCAGCGCCATGAAGATCGACAGTGGGTCGACGAGGATCGAGAGCTGGGCGTCGAGCCCGGTGGAGCCGGCGTAGGTCCACAGCGAGGAGGTCAGCTCGCGGTGGCCCTCGGAGTTGCCCAGCAGCGAGATGAGCGCGCCGACCGAGGCCGCGAAGGAGAGCGCGATCATGAGCGAGGCCAGCCAGCCCGCCGCGGTCCCCGACAGCTTGCGGTAGCCGACGCCGATGAGGACCGTCCCGACGAGCGGGAACAGCAGGATCAGCCAGCCGAAAGTCGTCGCGGTCATCCGCGCAGCTCGTTGAGATCGTCGACGTTGACGGCCATCCTCCGCCGGTAGATGGCGACGATCAGCCCCAGCCCGACGGTCACCTCGCACGCGGCCACGACCATCACGATCAGCGCGAACACCTGGCCGGCCTGATTGCCCCACATGCGGCTGAAGGCAACGAGCGCCAGGTTGGCGGCGTTGAGCATCAGCTCCAGGCAGAGCAGGATGACCAGCGGGTTGGGCCGGATCAGCACGCCGACCGCGCCGACGCTGAAGATGATCGCCGAGACGGCGAGATACCAGCCGATCGCCATTACCAGCCGCCCTCGTCGCCGTCGCGCTCGCGCGTGCCGGACACGCCGAGCGGCTCTGTCTGCTCGTCGGCTTCGGGGGTGGTGCCGGCGCCGGGGCGCAGCCCGGCGGCCTCGGCCATCGTCCCGCTGAACGCCGAGCGGGCCGGGTGGAACTCCGGCGCAGCGTCGTCCTCGGTCAGGCCACGGCGGCGGCGGGCGAGCACGACCGCGCCGATCGCGGC
>DATAUL010000197.1:0-10425 GCA_036268255.1 Solirubrobacteraceae bacterium
CACCGGCGCGTGCGGCGGGGCTTTTTCATCGGGGCGCCCGGATTTGAACCGGGGACCTCACCGACCCGAACGGTGCGCGCTACCAGGCTGCGCCACGCCCCGATTGAGCCAGTATCCCACAGCCGTGTCCCGCCGCGGTGAGTGCCGACGACCAGCGGCCCGGATCTACAGCCCGCCGACCACCTTCGTGGGGGTCGGGAGCGGGCTCTGCGAGCCGCCGGAGCCGGTGGACCCGCTGGAGGGAGTCGTCGAGGCGGGCGGCAGCACCTTCTGTACGGTTCCGCCGACGGTCGACCCCACCTTCTTGACGGGCGGCGCGGACGTCACGGGGTTGGTGGCCTTGGTGATCGGGTCGGTGACGCTCTTGACCGGCGGCGGCGAGGTGACGGGGTTGGTGGCCTTGGTGATCGGGTCCGTGACGCTCTTGACCGGCGGCGAGGACAGCACCTTGTTGACCGGGTCCGTGACGCTCTTGACCGGCGGCGAGGACAGCACCTTGTTGACGGTGCCGCTGACCGGGTTGGTGGCCTTGGTGATCGGGTCGGTGATCTTCTTCACCGGGGCGGTGACCTTGTTGAGCGTGTCGCCGGGATGGTTGATCGTCGTGGTCAGAGGGCTCGTGGCGGAGCTTCCGGAGGACGGCGTCGAATTCGACGCGCCGGTGCTGGACGTCGGCGAGCCTGAGCCGCCCGTCGGCTGGTTGCGCCCCGGCACGGGCGAGTTGGTGCCGGAGCTCGTCGTACCCGTCCCGAGTGCCGTCGCGCCGGTCTTGGAGCCGGCGGTGGTACGGCGAGCGCTGAAGGCATGACTGGCCGTCCGGCCCGTGCCCGTGCTTGTCGAACCGGCGGTCGCCTGTGCGGCGGACGCGGGATTCCTGCCCGCCACCGACCCGCCGGCACCGCGTGTGGTGACGTGATGGGCGGGCGAGCGGTGCCCGGCGTGGTCGTGCTGGGCGATCGCGATCCCTCCGCCCGCGCCGGCGAGCGCCAGGGCCGCGACGGTTGCGGCCGCCTGGCCGATCGTGACCGACGACCCGGCAGCGCCCGCCGCCTGAGCGGCGCCCGATGCGGTCACGTGAGCCGAAGCGTGTGCCCGGGCCGGAGCCGACCCGCCGTGGCGCCAGGGCCAGCGCCACAGACCGCCGAACGGCACGAGGGCCGCGATCCTGGCCGCAATGCTGCGCGGCTTGAGCAGGGTCTCGTCCACGCCCGCCAGGCGCGCCTGTTGGCGACAGCCCTGGCAGTGGGAGAGGTGCTGGGTCAGCCGGCGGCGCTCCTTGATGCCCAGTGTCCTGAGCTTGACCGCGGCCCCGCTGTCGATGACGGTCTGGACCTGCTCGCAGCGGCGCCCGCTGGCCAGCTCGTCGTACTCCGCGCTGAGCTTGCGCCGGGCGCGGAACAGACCGCTCTCCACCATCTGGCGGGTCATGCCCAGCCGGGTGCCGATCTCGTCGTAGGAGCGCCCCTCCAGCTCGCGCATCACGATCAGCCGATGGTGGCTCTCTGACAGGCCGCCGAACGCGCCACGCAGATCATCCAGCCGCTGCTTGCTCTCGATCGCCGCCGGCGGCGAGGGCACGACCGACAGCGACGCGCGCTGGTCGGTGGGGAAGTCGTCGTCGGTCTCGACGGGGACCTCTCGCCCCCGGGTGGAGCGCCGGAACTCATCGATGCAGGCGTTCTTGGCGATCGCGAAGATCCACGGCTTGAAGGCGATGTGCTGGTCGTTTGAGCGCAGCTGACGCAGGGCGGCCATGAAGACCTCCTGCGAGATGTCCTCGGCGCGACCGTGATCGCGGACCTTGCTGTGGATGAACGCGGTGACGCGCTCGCGGTACTCCGCATAGAGCTGCTCAAACGCGCGGTCATCCCCGCGTCGTGCCGCCTGCACAAGCGCCTGCTCGCTTCGCAGGGCCATCGTCGCCGTCGGTTTGAGCGCCAGCTCCATCTGACTGATCCCCCGGGGGTGGATTCCGCTACGTCCTTGTAGGTGCCACTGAACTCTATTGTTCAATCAACTTTTGGCGAAATTAAATGTTGCCGAACGCACAGCAAAATGGAGTAAAGCCCAGGGACGGGACCCCGACTTTCGTCCATTTAGACGTTGTGCCCGTCCGGGCGAGGCGCAATACTTGCTGCCATGTTGTGAACCGCTGCAAAGGAGAGACTCCCATATGGCAAACCATCTGACGCCCACCGAGCTCGCGCGCGAAGCTGGACTCGAAAGACGCGATGTCATCGTCAAATGCGTTGAGCTGGGCGTCCCGATCTTCAATGGTCGGATCGACAAGACCCTGTTCCTTACGACCCTTCGGGAGATGACCGTCACGCAAACGGTCTCGGCTCAAGCCGCGAGCGCCTAGCTCGCACCAGCGCCGCCCGTCAGGCGAAGCATTCCTTCGCCCCGCGGCGCACGTGCCGGGTCGCGGCTGCGTCGGCCCGGCTGACTGGCCATGCACGGCAGCGCGTTCCGGGGCCAGCGGCGCGGCACTCGGCCGTCCCGTCACTGACCGGCTGACTGGCGCAGCAGCGTCGAAGTCGTCTGCTCGAGGATCTTGCGCCAGGCCCGAGTCGACTCTCGCTCGGCGTCGAAGTGCTTGACCACCTTGCGCACGCGGCTGGCCGAGATCTCGATCCCGTGGCGAGCGGCGACCCGCTTGAGCCGCTGGTAGTCGTGGGCCAGTTGCAGCGTGACCGACTCGAAACCGTGGCGTGCGATGTCGACGCGTGAGGTGAAGTTCAGGACGCTGGTCTGGAACATCAACTCATCGTTGGGGTCGGGCTCGATGAGGACGATGTCGACGCCCGGGTAGCGCTCCTCCCAACGGCGGGCCACCTCATGTAACCGCTGGTGCGCGATCAGCTTGAACGCCTGGTAGCCGATCTGCGGAAAGCCCATGTCCGAGACCCGCCGGGGGCGGGATCCGCTCAGGGTCGGGATCCGCCTGCTGATGTCGTTGACATACGGCACCAGCGGGTTGACGACGACGATGAACTTCGCTCCGCGCTCGACGGCGATATCGAGGTTGGTGGTCGAGACCAGGCCGCCGTCGATGTATTCGCGGTTGTCGATCCGCACCGGCTTGTAGATCATCGGCACAGCGCTGGAGGCGCTGACGGCCTTGGAGATCGGTACCTCGTCCGCGCCATCGCCGCCGAACACCATCCGCTCGCATGAGTCCAGATCGGTGGCGACGACATACAGCTCGCGGCGCAGTTCGCGGAAGTCGTCAGTGCGGGCGGGGTCCGACAGGATCCGGCGCACGTAGCGCTCGATCCCCTCGGCGGAGTACAGGCCGGTGGGCAGCGCGTCGGCCAAACCGAGCACGACGTCGACGGCCGAGATCTGGCCGAGATCGCGCGCCAGAGCGTGCAGCAGCCTGGCCAGACGGAGCGGGAACTTGGCCCCCCGGGTCAGGAACTCACGGTAGTTGGGCTTGAGCAGCGAGCTGATGCTCGCATCTGGAAACGGGGTCGGCACCTGCTGGACGATCACCCGCATCATCTCCTCGGGCGTCACACCGTTGGCGACAGCGGCCGCGACGAACGAGCCCGCGCTCGTCCCCACGTAGACGTCGAACTCGTTGACCGTGTGGCGCACCGACAGGAGGTCCAGCGCTCGCAGGGCGCCGATCTCGTAGACGCCGCCGGTGAACCCGCCACCACCGAGGACGAGTGCCGTCCTGGACGGCCGGGCGCTGACCGGGGTGCCGTGGACCGCGGTGCGCTTCGCCGGGGGGCGCTTGGACGCTGAGCGGTCGTTTCCCGACCCGTCCAGCTTGACGACCTTGCCCATCGCGTGCTGGATTCTAGAGCGAGACAGGGCCGGAAGCCGGCGCCGGACGGAAGGCAGCGATCACCGCACCTTTCGACCTGCCGATCGGTTACACATCATCGATGCGCGTCGCCGCCGCCACGCTCGCCGCAGCCACGCTCGTGGCGCTTGCATGTGTATCGGGTGCCCTCGCCGCAACCCGTGCCGGCGGCGGCGGGGCCCTCGGTCAGAGCGGCAGCCCGGCTCCGGCGCCCGGGGGCGCCTCGTCCAAGGCGGTCGCCTCGCTCAAGCGCTCATTGAACGCGGGAATGCGTCAGGCGGGGAACTACAGCGGCGCCTACGTGGTCGACCTCACCACCAACCGAGAGCTCTTCTCCCACAACGCCAACACCCCGCGGCTGCCCGCCTCAGTGGAGAAGCTCTACACGACGACGACCGCGCTGACCCGCTTGGGCGCCAACGCCAACCTGTCGACCACCGTGCTCGGGTCCGGGCAGCAGGTCGGATCCACCTTCAACGGCACGCTGTACCTGCGCGGCGGCGGGGATCCGACGTTCGGCTCAGCCGGCTTCGACAGCCGCGCGTACGGGACCGGAGCGACGATGCAGCACCTCGTCTCCAACCTCGTCTCGGTGACCGGCATCAAGCAGCTCAACGGCAACGTGGTCGCCGACGAGACCGTCTTCGACGCCGACCGCGGAACCCCGGCCACCGGAAACCGGCCGTCGATCGAGGTGGAGGGAGAGCTCAGCGGACTGTCCTACAACCGCGGCTGGGCCAACTCGGACGGCTCGACGTATTTCGCCCACCCGGCGCTCGAGGCGGGTCAGCAGTTCGTCGCGGCCCTGCAGGCCGCCGGCGTCAAGGTGCCCCGCCGCGTCCGCGTGACCGCCGGCGCCACCCCCCAGGCGGCCCATACGCTCGCCTCCGCGGGCTCGCCGCGAATCGCCACGCTGATCTCGCTGACCAACACGCCGTCGGACAATTTCTTCGCCGAAACGCTGGCAAAGGACCTGGGCGCGCGCTTCGGCAGCGGGGGGACGACCGCCGCCGGCGCGGCCGTGATCCGCGCCCAGGTGGCCTCGAGCTTCGGCATCCATCCGCAGCTCAACGACGGCTCCGGACTGTCGCGGTCTGACCGCACCACCCCGGCTCAGGTGGTCACGCTGCTGAGCGACATGCAGTCCAACAGCGCCTTCACCAGCTCCCTGGCGGTCGCCGGCGAGACCGGCACGCTCGAGCACGAGCTGAACGGCACCTACGCCCAGGGCCGCTGCCGCGGCAAGACCGGCACTCTGCACGATGCCTCCAACGTGGCCGGCTACTGCAGCGCGCAGGACGGCCACACGCTCGCCTATGCCTTCCTGATGAACGGGATCTATCCCGACTACGCCCATCCGATCCAGAATCGGATGCAGCTGGCGGTCGCCCGCTACGGCGGTTAACGCCCCGAGTCCGCGGCGTCAGCCGTCGTGCTGCCGTCGCTGTCGCCGTCGAGCAGCGCCAGCAAACCTGGCTCGTCAAGCACGGGAACGCCGAGCCGCTCCGCGTCGGCCAGCTTGGAGCCGGCGCTCTCCCCCGCCACCACGAAGCTGGTCTTGCGCGACACCGAGCCGGTCACGCGACCGCCCGCGGCCAGAATCCGCTCGGTGGCCTGCTCGCGGGTCAGATCAGGCAGCGTGCCCGTCAACACCAGCGTCTTGCCCGCCAGCGGGCCCTCCCCCGGCGGCGGACCCTCCTCCTCGAACCGCAGTCCGCGCTCGCGCAGGTCGGCGATCAGCTCGAGCATGATCGGGTCGTGCAGCTGCTCGTGGATCACGGCGGCCATCTTGGGCCCGACGCCGGGCGTCTGCTCGATCGCCTCCGGGTCGGCCGCCAGCAGGGCGTCGATCGAGCGGAACTGCTGAGCGAGGTTGCGTCCGGTCACGCCGCCGACCTCTTCGATCCCCAGTGCGACCAGCACCCGGCCGAACGGCATCTCCTTCGACGCCCGGATCGCCGTCACCAGCTTCTCTGCCGAGACGGTCCCGAATCCCGGCTGCTCGGCGATCTGCTCGGCCGTCAGGTCATAAAAGTCGGCGGCGGTGTGAACCCAGCCGAGGTCCATGAACAGGCTGACCTGTTTCTCGCCCAACCCGTCGATGTCCAGCGCGGACACGAAGAACGTCAGCAGCTGCCAGCGGCGCCCGGCACAGTCGCGGTTGGGACAGCGGGTGAACACCGAGTCCTGAGGCTTGACCGTCGGGGTTTCGCAGACCGGGCACCGCTCCGGCGCGTGCGGCGGCGGCGGGCGTTGTGCGGACTCGGCCACGTGCGGAGCGGGCGAGAGCACCTGGGGGATCACGTCCCCCGCCCGCAGGACGATGACCTCCTCGCCGATGCGGATGTCCTTGCGCGCCAGGTCCTCCTCGTTGTGCAGCGTGGCCTGCTTGATCGTCACCCCGGACACGTGGACGGGCTCGAGCATCGCGTACGGGTGCAGGTCGCCGAACTTGCCGGGGTTCCAGCCGATGTCGTTGAGCCGCGTCACGGCGGTCGTGGGCGGGAACTTCCATGCGATCGCCCATCGCGGGTCGCGTCCGACGACGCCCAGCCGGCGCTGTAGGGCGAACTGGTTGACCTTGACGACCACACCGTCGATCTCGAAGTCCAGCGAGCCCCGGCGACGCTCCCAGGACTCGCACTGCGCCACCACCTCCTCGTCGGTGTGGAGCTTTTTGACGTCGGGGTTGACGGGGAATCGATGCGCGCGCAGCCACTCGAGCGCTTCCCAGTGGGCGTCGAACCTCAGGCCCTCGGTCACCCCGATCGCGTAGCACCAGAGCGACAGCGGCCGGTCCGCCGCCAGCTTCGGGTCCAGCTGGCGAATCGTGCCCGCCGCCGAATTGCGCGGATTCATGAAGGTCGACAGCCCCGCCTCGGCGCGCCGCTCGTTGAGCGCCGCGAAGTCCGGCAGCGACATGTAGACCTCGCCGCGAACCTCCAGCAGCGCCGGCGGATCCTCGGCGTCCAGACGCAGCGGAATCGAGCCGATCGTCCGCAGGTTGTGGGTCACGTCCTCGCCCACCTCGCCGTTACCGCGGGTCGCCCCGCGCTCGAACACCCCATCGCGGTACAGCAGTGAGATCGCCAGTCCGTCGATCTTCGGCTCGGCGACGAACTCAAAGTCCGGGTCCTCGATCCCCTCGCGCGCCAGGTGGTTGCGCATCCGCTGGATCCAGGCCTGCAGCTCCTCGGCCGACCGCGCGTTGGCCAGCGACAGCATCGGCTCGGGATGGCGGACCTTGACCAGATCCGAGACCGGCTCGCCGCCGACCCGCTGCGTCGGCGAGTCCGGCGTGACGAGCTCAGGATGCTCGGCCTCGATCGCCCGCAGCTCGTCAAGGAGAGCGTCGTAGACGTCGTCGCCGACCTCGGGATCGTCGAGGACGTAGTACCGGTAGCCGTGGTGCTGAAGCTCCTCGCGCAGCTCGTTGGCACGGGCCGCCGGATCCGATCCGGCGCCACTCACGGTTCGGTGACCTCCTCGGCCGCGGGCGCGATCAGCCGCGCCAGGTCATAGCGGGCGAGCGCATCGAGCCCGTCGCGGTCGGTGAGGTCGAAGTGGATCGGCGTGACCGCGATCTGGCCGGCCGCCACCGCCGCCAGGTCGGTTCCGGTCTCGTCGCGCTCGAAGGTGGCGTCGCCGTAGATGCGGTACTGGCGCCGGCCCCCGGACTCGTCGACGAGCGCCAGCTCGTCGCGGTACACCCGCTTGCCCAGACCGGCGACGGCCACGCCCCGCGGACGTCCGCCGGGGACGTTGATGTTCAGCAGTGTGCCCGTCGGCAGCGGCACGTTCTGCAGCTCGTCCACCAGACGGGCGGTGAACGTCGCCGCCAGCTCGAAGTCGAACGCCGAGCCGACGCGGAAGTCCAGCTCGCGCGAGGCCGACTGCTGCGAGACCGCGATGCCGGGGATCCCGAGCACGATCGCCTCCAGGGCAGCGGCCACGGTGCCCGAATAGGTGATGTCGTCGCCCAGGTTCGAGCCGTGGTTGATGCCGCTGACGACCAGGTCGGTCGTGAAATCCTCCACCAGGCCGAGGTTGGCCAGCCGGACGCAGTCCACGGGCGTGCCGTCGGTGGCGAAGCCGACCGACCCATCCTCGAAGTCGATCTCCTCCACCCACAGAGGACGCCGGGTGGTGATCGAGCGGGCCATCGCCGAGCGATTGCCGTCGGGGGCGATGACGGCCAGCTGCACCGACGGCACCGCGGCAAGCGCGCGGCGCAGCGCCTGCAGGCCCTCGGCCTCGATCCCGTCGTCGTTGGTGAGCAGCACTCGCACGGTGCTCAATGCTATGCCGCGCTGAGGCGTCCAGCCCGCGTGCGCCGGCAACGCGTTACCGCGGCCGGAGAAGTGCGCGAGGCACCTCTCAGGCCGCGGCCGCCCCCGTGGCGTCTGCGCCCCACTGCTGGAGAAAGTGTAGGGGTTTGAGCCGTCAAGCTACATCAAACATTCGTCCAGTGCATGAATGCTCAGCGGTCAACCGGGTACAACGCGCTGCCCGCCATAGCCCACGCCCACCAGGTGCAGGCCGTGCGGCGGGGCCGTGATGCCCGCGTCGCTGCGCGGACGGCCGGACAGCAGCTCGGTGAACTCGGCCAGCGAGCGCCGGCCCTGAGCGACCTCGAGCATCGTCCCGACCAGCACGCGGTTCATGTTGCGCATGAACGCGTCGGCCTCGATCGTGAACTCCAGCAACCCGCCCTCGCCCTCGTGCCACGCGGCGGCGTAGATGTCTCGCTCGAAGCGCACGTGGTCGGTCTCGGTCGGCGTGAACGCCGTGAAGTCGTGCGTTCCGCGCAGCACGCCGGCGCACTCCCTCAGCGCCTGTCGATCGAGCATCTGCGGCCAGTGCAGCGCCCGGCGGCGCTCGTGCGGGCTGCGCGCGCGTCGCGTGAGCAGGCGATAGCGGTAGGCGCGGCTCGTGGCATCGCGACGCGCGTCGAACCCCGGCGGAGCGGCCACACACTCCACCACCGCCACGTCATTGGGCAACAGGGCGTTGAGCCCGTCGCCGCGGGCGGGCGGCCCGGCGTAGCTGGCCACCTGGCCGGTCGCGTGCACCCCGGCGTCGGTGCGCCCGGCCACCGTCAATGAAACCGTGTTACGGCGCAGGAGGATGCGCAGCGCGCGCTCCAACTCGGCCTGCACGGTCCGCCGGCCGGGCTGGCGCGCCCAGCCGGAGAACTCGGTCCCGTCGTACTCGATCAGCAGCCGAGCGCTCGGCCCGCCCGGCTCAACAGTCACGCCGCGGAGCTAGACCAGCTCGAGCAGCACCATCTCGGTCGAGTCCGACCGGCGCGGCCCGAGCTTCAGGATCCTGGTGTAGCCACCCGGACGCTCGGTATAGCGCGGGGCGATCTCCTCGAACAGCTTGTAGACCGTGAACTTGTCCTGCCCGAGCGCCGACAGCGCCTGCCGACGCGCGTGCAGATCCCCGCGGCGGGCGAGCGTGATGAGCTTCTCCACCTCGGGCTTGACGGCCTTGGCCTTCGCCTCGGTGGTCTTGATCCGCTCGTGCTCGATGACCTCTTTGCTCAGGTTCATGAGCAGCGCCTTGCGATGCGAGGCGCTGCGGCTGAGCTGATATCGCTTACGCTGATGGCGCATGTCTGACTAATCGTTGCGCAGATCGAGTCCGCGTGCGTGCAGGGTCTCGATCACCTCGTCAATCGACTTCTTGCCGAAGTTGGGGATCGCGTTGAGCTCTCCCTCTGTCTTCGATACGAGGTCGCCGACGGTCTGGATCCCGGCCCGCTTCAGGCAGTTGTAGGAGCGCACACCCAGCTCGAGCTCCTCGATCAGGATGTCGTCCATCGCGTTGGGCGGTCGCGACGCGGGGCCGACCTGGTTAGCGCCGACGAGGCCACCGTCCAGTGCACCGGGAGCGTTGACGGCGCGCAGGTCCTCAAGGCGGTCGGCGTCGGTGAAGATCGCCAGCTGCGAGATGAGGATCTCGGCCGCCTCGCGCAGTGCGGCATGAGGATCGATCGAGCCGTCGGTCTCGATGTCGAGCGTGAGCTTGTCGAAGTCGGTCTTCTGGCCGACGCGCGCCTGCTCGACGTTGTAGGCGACGCGGCGCACCGGCGAGAAGATGGAGTCGATCGGGATCACGCCGATCGGCTGGTCGGGCGACTTGTTCTCCTCGGCGGGACGGTATCCGCGACCGCGGCCGATCGTCAGGTAGACCTCGAGCTTGGTCTTCTTCTCAAGCGTGGCGATATGGGCGTCGGGGTTGAGGATCTCGACGCCCGAGGGAAGGTCGATGTCCTTGGCGGTGATGTCACCGGGGCCGGTGACCACCAGCGGGGCCTCGATCTCGGTCGCGTCGGAGTGCATCCGGCAGACGATGCCCTTGAGGTTCAGGACGATGTCGGTGACGTCCTCCTTGACCCCCCGGATCGTCGAGAACTCGTGCGCGACGCCCTCGATGCGAACACTCGTGACGGCGGCGCCGGCCAGCGAGGAGAGCAGCACGCGGCGCAGCGAGTTGCCGAAGGTATAGCCGAAGCCCCGATCGAGCGGCTCGATCGTGAACGATCCGCGGGTGTCATCCGCTGACTCAGCGGAGATTCGGGGTACTTGGAAGTCAAGCATCACACG
>DATAUL010000198.1:0-5538 GCA_036268255.1 Solirubrobacteraceae bacterium
GTCTCGGACCGGATCGTCGTCATGTACCTGGGCAAGCTGATGGAGATCTCCCCTGCCGAGGAGCTGTACAACAAGCCGATCCACCCCTACACGTCGGCGCTGCTGGGCGCGATTCCGATCCCGGACCCCAAGCAGAACCGCGACCGCGACCGCGTGTCGGTCTCCGGCGAGCCCCCTAACCCGATCAACCCCCCGTCGGGCTGCCGTTTTCACACCCGCTGTCCGCGCGCGACCGACGTCTGCTCCGCGGTCGAGCCGCAGCTCACCGAATACGCCGACGGCCATCTGGCCGCCTGCCACCACCCCCAGCACGTGACCGCCGACGAGATCGCCGCCGCCATCCGTTCGCCGGCCAGCCCGCTCAGCGCGGGCGAGCTCGCTCCGGAGGCACCCGGCGCAAACGGTGGCCGGGCGGTTTCCAGCTCCGCCTGAGGGAGGTAAGGGGTCGGGGCTGCGGGGTAAGGGGTCGACGACCTCAGGTGGCCCCTTTCTCCCGATGTGTGCCCACCGGTCTCAGTCCATTCTGAGATCACGTGGAAGCCATCGAGAGGAAGCCCACATGCACCCCGACCTCACCTTCATCCTCGCGCAGGGTCGCGCAGACGAGTTCGCCGCCGCAGCCGCCCGCGCTCGGGCCCGCGCGGCAGCGACGACCCGCCGTCCCCGTCGCCTCACCCGGTCTCGCGTTGCCGTGGCCGCCGCCGTCCGTGGATACTTCGGTCATGCGCTCGAGACTGACGAGCAGCCACTTCGTGGGACGGGTCGGCGAGCTGGCGGAGCTGGAGCTCGCCGTCCGGGAGGCCACCGCCGGACGATCCACGCTCGTCCTGCTCGGCGGTGACTCGGGCGTCGGCAAGACGCGCCTGGTCTCCGAGCTCGAGCAGCGCCTCGGCGCCGAGGCGGCGACCGCCGGCGGCGAACGGCCGGCGGTGCTGTTCCTGCGCGGCGACGGCGTCGAGCAGGCCGACGGCGAGCTCCCCTACGCCCCGCTGCTGAGTAGCCTGCGTCCGCTCGTGCGCGGACGGCACCCGGCGCTCGCCGAGCTGACGGCGGGCAGCCGGGCGCAGCTGGCGACGATCCTTCCCGGCCTCGAGGACGACGGGCGCGTCCGCGACGAGCGCGCCGACGGCTCCGGGCAGCTGCGGTTGTTCGAGGCCGTGCTGGAGCTCATCGATCTCGTCGCCGAGACGGCGCCGCTGGTCCTTGCGCTCGAGGACATGCACTGGGCCGACCGCTCGACGCGTACCTTCGTCGCCTTCCTCGCCCGCAGCCTGCGCCAGGAGCGCGTGATGCTGCTGCTCACCTACCGGGCCGATGAGCTGCACCGCCGCCATCCGCTGCGACCACTGCTCTCCGAGCTGGAGCGCCTGGAACGGGCGCGGCGGATCGACCTGGCGCCATTTGACCGCGACGAGTTGTCCGAGGCGCTGACCGACATTCTCGGCGCCCAGCCCGAGGGGCCGCTGCTGGAGCGGCTGTTCACGCGCAGCGAGGGCAATCCGCTGTTCACCGAGGAGCTGCTGGCGGCCGGACTCGACGGCCGGGGGAGCGCACCCCAGAGCCTGCGCGACGCGTTCATGGCGCGCATCGAGCGGCTGTCGCCCGACGCCCAGCGCCTCGCCCGCGCGGTCGCTGTGGGGCGCTCGCTCGACGAGCATGCGCTGGCCGCGGTCACCGAGCTCGGAGGCGACGCCCAGATGCTCGCCCTGCGCGAGGCGGTGGCCGAGCAGGTGCTGGTGGAGGTCAAGGGGGAGTGCTTCGGCTTTCGTCACGCGCTCTTGCGCGAGGCGTTGATCGACGACCTGCTCCCCGGCGAGCGCGCGCAGTTGCACCTCGCCCTCGCCCGCTACCTGGAGTCGCTGTGCGAGGACGGCGACGAACGCGAGCTGGAGCGCACGACCACTGTTGCCGGCCACTACGCATCGGCCGGCGACCAGCCGTCGGCGCTGCGCAGCACCGTCCGGGCGGCGCACGCCGCCGAGTGCGTGCTCGCCTACGGCGAGGCCGCGGACCTGTACGAGAACGCGCTCGAGCTGTGGCCGCGCGTCGAGGACGCCGAGACGGTCGCGGGCCTGGACCACGTCGCGCTGCTGGCCCGCGGCGGCCGCGCTCACCGGATCGCGGGCGACCGCGACCGCGCGGAGGGCCTCCTGCGCGAGGCGCTCAAGGAGCTCGGTCCGACACGCGACCCGGCGCGCTTCGCCATGCTGCTGGGCAGTCAGGCGCGGACGATCTGGTCGCTGAACCGCGGTGAGGAGGCGGTGGCGATGACCGAGCGCGCGCTGTCGATCCTGCCGCCCGACGACCCCCACGGCGTCCGCCCGTATCTTCTCGCCCACCTGACCCGGACGCGCTTCCTGCGCGGGCGCTTCCGCGAGGCCGCGGCCGACGGCGAGCTGGCGCTGCAGGCCGCGCGCCAGGCCGGCGATCAGTCCTCGGAGTCCGAGATGCTCAACACGCTCGGCATGGCCCAGGCGGCGCTCGGCGACGTCGACCAGGGCCTGGAGCGGCTGCGTCAGGCGGTCGAGGTGGCCCGAGCGTCGAGCGATGCCGACAACCTCGCCACCGCGTACTCCAACCTCGCCGACACGCTGAGCATGGTCGGACGCACGCAGGATGCGCTGGCGACCGCCAAGGAGGGGATGGCGGCCACGCCGCGACGGCTGAGCCGCGTGTATGACTGGATGAAGCTGACGGTGTCCGAAACGGCGTATGCGGCCGGCGAGTGGGACACCTCCGAGGAGTACCTGATCGGCGGCCGCACGCGGCTGCTGGGGGTGGCCGGGATCTTCGCCCACGAGCGCGAGGCTGAGCTCGCGCTCGGTACGGGCGACGAGGCCCGCGCGCAGGCTGCCCTCGACGCCGCCGAGCCGCTCGTGCAGGTGTCGGCCGAGCCACAGTGGATCGGCATGTACGGGGTGCTGCGTGGCGAGCTGTGCCGGCGCCAGCGCCACCTGGAGGCCGCCCAGGCGGCCGTGCAGGACGCGCTCGATCGCCTCGAGGTGTGCACCGACGACGTGATGCGGATCGCTCGCGTCAGCGTGGTCGGAGCGCGGCTGGAGGCCGACCGCGCCCAGCGCGCCCGCGACCTGCGCGAGCCCGCAGAGCGCCGCGATGCGCTCGCCCGGGCGAGGATCCACGTGGAGCGCCTCGACGCGGCCGCCGCAGAGGGCGGTCCGGTCGAGCGCGCCTATCTCGCCGAGGCCCGCGCCGAGCTCGCGCGGGCCCGCGACAAGGGGGCGGCCCGCGAGTGGGCGCTGACGGCGATCGCCTGGGACGAGGTCCAGCGTCCGTATCCGGCGGCGACCGCACGCTGGCGCCAGGCTGAGGCGCTCGTGGCCGGCGGCAAACGGACCGAGGCCGCGAGGGTCGCCGCGCAGGCACTCGAGGCGGCGCGCCGGCTCGGCTCGCTGTGGCTGGTTCAGGAGCTGACCACGCTCGGCGGCCGTGCCCGGCTCGGACTGGACCGGGTGGCGGCGCCCGCGGACGGCAACGGGGCGCGGGGGCCCGATGGGGCAGGCGCCGCCGAGTCTGATCCGTTCGGCCTCACTCCCCGCGAGCGTCAGGTTCTGGGTCTGCTCGCCCAGGGCGCCACGAACCGCCAGATCGGCGCTGCCCTGTTCATGGCCGAGAAGACGGCCAGCGTCCACGTCTCGCGGATCCTCGCCAAGCTCGACGTGCAGGGCCGCACCGAGGCCGCCGCGGTCGCCCACCGGTTGCACCTGGCGTAGATTTTCCGGCGTGCGCACGCCGGCCGAGTGGGAACCTCACGAGCGAACGCTGATGGGCTGGCCATGCCGGGTCGAGCTCTGGGGCGTGACGATGGAGCAGGCGCGCGCCGACTACGCGGCCGTCGCCAACGCGGTTGGGGCGTTCGAGCCGGTGACGATGATCGCCAACCCCGGAGCCGACGCCGCATTAGCCCGGGCCGCCTGCGGCGCCGGTGTGGAGATCGTCGAGCTGGAGCTGGATGACTCGTGGCTCCGGGATTGCGGGCCGATCTACACGCTCGCTGACGACGGGGCCCGGGTCGCCGTGCACTTCGCCTTCAACGCGTGGGGAGAGAAGTTCCCCCCGTGGGACCACGACGCCGTCGTCGGCCGGCTGATCGCCGAGCGGCTCGGCGACCGGGTGGTCGAGTCCTCGCTCGTGCTCGAGGGCGGCTCGATCCTCACCGATGGCCAGGGCACCTTGCTGACCACCGAGCAGTGCCTGCTCAACCCCAACCGCAACCCGTCCTGGTCGCGCGAGCAGATCGAATCCGAGCTCAGCGCACGGCTCGGGGTCCAGCGGTTCGTGTGGCTGGGGGTGGGCCTCGTCGAGGACCGCGACACCGACGGCCATGTCGACCTGATCGCCGCCTTCACCCCGCCCGGCCACGTGCTGCTCCAGATGGTCGGCGAGGAGAACCCGAACTACGAGCACTGCCTGGACAACCGCGCGCGGCTGGCGACGGCCGGCCTTAAGGTGACCGAGCTGCCACAGCTCCCCTACGCCCGGGTCGCGGGCGAGCCGATCGCCGCCAGCTACTTGAACTTCTACATCTGCAATCGTGCCGTGATCGTGCCCGTCGCCGGAGCCGATACCGATCAGGAGGCGCTGGAGATCATCGGCGGCGCCTACCCGGGGCGGGAGGTCGTCCCCGTGCCGGGACTGGTGCTCGCCTACGGCGGAGGCGGGCCGCACTGCATCACCCAACAGGTCCCACCGCGCAATGCCTGAGCCCGCGGCGGAACTGCTGACCGCCTACCCGGCGCCGCCGTCGCCGGCGAGGACCCGTCCCAGCGAACGTGCGCCGCTGCGCGTCGGGCTGGTCCAGGAGCGCTGGCACCCGGATCCCGAGGTGCACCGCGCCGCGCTGGCCGCCGGAATACGCCTGGCGGCCGCGGAGGGCGCCCGGATCGTGTGTCTGCAGGAGCTGACGTTGTCGCCGTACTTCGCGATCACCCCCGCCGGGCCAACCGCCGCCGGCGCCGCGCCCGAGGAGCTGCTGAGCGGCCCGACGGTCACGTTCGCGCGCACGGCGGCCGCCGAGAATGACGTCTACGTGCACGCCTCGCTGTACGAGCGTGCCGACGGCGACGATGGCCTGGGCTACAACACCGCGGTCGTGGTCGCGTCGGACGGGAGGGTGGTGTCACGCACCCGCAAGCTGCACATCCCGATCACCGCGGGTTACCACGAGAACCGCTACTTCCGGCCCGGCCCCGCGGGGGACGACGCGTTTCCGCTCGTGGCGCTGCCGACCGCGGACGGTGAGGCCCAACTCGGCTGTCCGACGTGCTGGGACCAGTGGTTCCCGGAGCTCGCGCGGGCCTACTCGCTGGCGGGCGCCGAGATTCTGGTCTACCCGACGGCGATCGGCTCCGAGCCCGACCATCCTGACTTCGACACCCAGCCCCTGTGGCAGCAGGTGATCGTCGCCAACGGGGTGGCCAACGGGACGTTCATGGTGGCCGTCAACCGGATCGGGACCGAGCCCCCGCTGACCTTCTACGGCTCCAGCTTCATCTCGGATCCGTACGGCCGGGTCCTGGT
>DATAUL010000199.1:0-12559 GCA_036268255.1 Solirubrobacteraceae bacterium
GCGCGCGAGATGACCGCCGCCTACCGGGAGGACACCGACGCCCTCGGACTCGGCCGGCCCGATCACGAGCCGCTCGCCAGCGAGACGATCCCGGCGATCGAGGGCCTGATCGAGAGGTTGGTGGACGGTGGGCATGCGTACGCAAGCGACGGCGATGTCTACTTCTCGGTCCGGTCTTACCCGGAATACGGTGAATTGTCGCATCGCGACATCGAGCAGATGGATCAGGGCGAGGGGACCGAGGAGATCCAGCGTAAGCGCGATCCCCACGATTTCGCTCTCTGGAAGGGGCGCAAGGAGGGCGAGGACACACATTGGGACGCTCCCTGGGGGTCCGGTCGCCCCGGCTGGCATATCGAATGCTCCGCGATGGCCGAGGAGCTGCTCGGACTGGACTTCGAGATCCACGGTGGCGGCAGCGACCTGATCTTCCCTCACCACGAGAACGAGGCTGCCCAGACGCGGGCCGCCCACGGGGAGCCGCTGACGCGCCTGTGGATGCACGTCGGCATCGTCCGACTGCGCGACGAGAAGATGTCCAAATCGCTGGGCAACGTGTTCGGTCTGCGCGAGACGCTCGAGCGTTATGGGCCGCAGACGCTGCTCATGTACTTCAGCGGCGCTCACTGGCGCCAGCCGATGGACTTCGACGATGAGCGGCTGGCCGAGGCCGCCGCCCGGGCCGCCGGGATCCGCGAGGCCGCCCGTGGCCTGATCGACGGGCCCAGCCCGGAATGGTCGGCACCGCTGCGCGAGCGCTTCTCCGACGCGCTGGCCCGCGACTTCAACACGCCGCGGGCACTGGCGATCGTCGCCGAGTGGATCCGCGAGGCCAACCGCAGCCCCGCCGGCACGGTCGGATCGGCGGACCTGGGAGAGATGCTCGACGTGCTCGGCCTGCGCACCCTGCTCGACGCGCCCGAGATCGAGGTGCCCGAGCGCGCCCTTGAACTGCGAGACGCGCGCGAACGCGCCCGTCGCGAGCGCGACTATGCGGCCGGCGACCGGCTGCGCGACGAGCTCCGGGAGCTCGGCTGGGAGGTCCGGGACGGCCCCGGCGGCCCCGAGCTGCTCCCCGCGCCCTGAATCGTCGTCGAATCACCTGGATCTGGGCGCTTGGTTGCATAACGCCGCTCGCCGCTTGACAGCGGTGCGGTGCTATGTCAAGCTCGCGCCCATAAATAAGGATCAACTCGAGCTTTAGGGCTGGGGTTGACGGAGAGCCAGCGGCTTTCTGGGGAAGGTTCTATACCGGTGCGGCGCCAGGGGAGGTAGCGCGCCACGACAAATCCGATCTGCCGCGGGTACGCGGCGGCATGGAGAACGCCTGTGGCACGATTGTCTGCTTACTCTCAGTCTCAACCTCGGGTTGAGGATTATTATCTGATCGCTCTGGCGAAGCAGGGACACACGGAGGCGTACGACCAGATCGTGCGCCGGTACTACGGATTCGTCCGGCTGAAGGCCTCGTCGTACTTCCTCGCCGGTGGCGACGCCGACGACCTGATCCAGGAGGGCCTGGTCGGTCTCTACAAGGCGGTCCGCGACTACCGGACCGATCGCGAGTCGAGCTTTCGCAACTTCGCGGAGCTGTGCATCACGCGTCAGATCATCACCGCCGTCAAGACGGCGACCCGCAACAAGCACACGCCGCTCAACCAGTATGTGTCCTTCTCCAGCACCCCCGCGGGCGGTACCGGCGACAACGAGCCCACCCTCGATGAGATGCTCCCCGGCTCCACGGTCCACGACCCCGTCAACCAGGTGATCTCCTCCGAGGAGCTGCGCGCGCTGGTGGCGTGCATCTCCACCGCCCTCTCCGAACTCGAGTCCCGCGTGCTCGCGCTGTACCTCGACGGTCACTCCTACGAGGAGATCGGCCGGCGGCTCGACTGCGATTGCAAGACCGTCGACAACGCGCTGCAGCGGGTCAAGCGCAAGGTCGGACTGCACCTCTCCGAACGCGCGATCGCCGCGTGACCTAGAAGCGTCTCCTGCGGTCAGGCGGCCGGCGGCGGCGCGCTCGACGGCACGGTGAGCGTCAGCGTGAATTCGGCGCCGCCGCCCGGGCGGCTCGACGCACGCACCCCGCCGCCCATCGCTGCGGTCAGCTCCTTGACGATCGCGAGGCCCAGGCCGGAGCCGACAGCCCGCTCGGAGCGGTAGCGGTTATACAGGTAGAAGCGATCGAACGCGTGGGGCAGATCGTCGGCGGCCAGCCCCGGACCGGTGTCGGCCACGGCGATCTGGCCGGGACGGGCGCTGACCGTGACCGTGCCGCCGGCCGGGGTGAGCCGGAGCGCGTTCTCGATCAGGTTCGAGGTCGCCTGCAGCAGCCGGCCCTCGTCGCCCACCGCCCAGGCACGGTCACCGTTGCCTCCCCCGGCCGCCAGGGTCACGCCCAGCTCGCGCGCCTGCGGGAGGTGGCGCTGGACGGCCGCGTCGGTGACCGAGGCGAGGTCGACCGGCCGGTGCTCGACGGCGAAGCCCTCGCGGCCCAGGCGCGCCAGGTCGAGCAGGTCGGAGACGAGCCGTTCGAGGCGGTCGGCCTCGGCGGCCACCACCCGGCCCCCTTCGGCGGGGGTCACCGCGCCGTCAGACAGCGCCTCGGCGTAGCCGCGGATCGAGGTCAGCGGCGTCTTGAGCTCGTGGCTGACGGATTCCAGGAAGCGCCGCTGGGACTCGCGGGCGCGCCCCAGCTCGGCCGACATCGCGTTGAAGGACCGTCCCAGCCCGGCCAGCTCGTCGGTGCCCTCAACGGGGACCTCGACGCGGGGCTCGCCGGCGGCCACGCGCTCGGTGGCCCGCGACAGGTCACCGATCGGCCGCGTCAGCCGCCGCGCCAGCAGCCAGGCGAGCAGCGTTGCCAGCGCCGCTCCGCCGAGGCCGGCGAGCACGAGGCTGAACAGGAACGGCCGCCACTCCGCGAAGGCCAGCCGGGCGCCCCGGATGAGCACCACCCGGCCGTTGACGGTCTGGCGCGCGGCGTAGATCAACGAGCGGCCGGAGACGGTGACCGAGCCCTCGCCGTTGCCGGTCGTCGGCAGCGCCGCCAGCACCGCTGAGGCGACCCGCGGGCGCAGGCGCTTGGGCTTCCCGGTGCCGACCCGGTAGACGTGCTCGCCGGCGCGCAGGGCGCCCGGAGCGCCGCCCGCCAGGGCCAGCACGTTGGCCTGGGCCTCGAGATTGCCTTCTCGCTGGCCGGCCAGCCGGTGGCGGACGAGCACGACGGCGACCCCCACGGTCAGCGCGCAGGAGGCCACGGCGGCGAGCGCCAGGTAGGCGAGCACACGCCGGCGCAGGCTCACGCGGCGGGTGCTGTCGCCTTGTAGCCCAGGCCGCGCACCGTGCGGATCAGATCCGGCTGTCTCAGCTTCTTGCGCAGCTGGGCGACGTGGACCTCGACCGTGCGTGTCTCCCCGGGCGCCTGAAAGCCCCACACGCTCTCCAACAGCTGATCGCGCGTCACGACCTGGCCGGAGTGGCGCAGCAGGAACTCGAGCAGGTCGAACTCGCGCTGGGTGAGCACGACCTCGTCGCCGTCGACGTGCACCTCGCGCGCTCCGCGCGCCAGCGTCACTGACCCGACCGCGATCACATCGCCGCCATCGCCGCCTGCGGCACGCCCGGCGCGTCGCAGCACCGCCCTGACCCGCGCGGTCAGCTCCCGCGGCGAGAACGGCTTGATCACGTAGTCGTCGGCGCCGACCTCCAGACCGGCCACTCGGTCGGGCTCTTCGTCGCGAGCGGTCAGCATGATCACCGGCACCTCGCCGGCGATCCGCCGGCAGACCTCGAAGCCGTCGATCCCGGGCAGGCCGATGTCCAGCACGACGAGCTTGATCGGGTGACGGCGCAATTCCACCAGGGCCTCCTCGCCGGAGCGCACCCACAGAACCCGGTAGCCGGCGCGTTCCAGATACGTGCGCACGAGCGCGCCGATGTTCGGCTCGTCCTCGACGACCATGACAATGACGCCCATGGGGACATCGTAGGTGGGCAGCGCGCGCCGGCTCGCCGGTTTTACACGCAGCTGACCTTCGGCTGACACGTTGCTTTCAGATCGCCGCGACAGTGATCCGGCACGTCAAATCACAAAGCGAGGTCCACACGAATGTCACACATCCTCAAGCACTCACGATTGCTGCTGGTCGCCGTCTGCTGCGTCGCGGTCGGCGCGGGGGCGAGCGTGATCGCCGGCGCCGGCGCGGCCACCAGCACGAAGACAAACGCCACGGGCCACCGCTCCCACAACGGCAGGAAGGGCGGTCTGCGCCGAGTTGCCCTACACGCCGTGCACGGCGACGTCGTCATGCACACCAAGGCGGGCTTTCGCACCGTCACGTTCGACCGGGGCGTCGTCGACTCGGTCGCTGGCCAGCGGCTGAAGATCACCGAGGGCACGCCCAAGGCGACCTATAAGACGGTGACGCTCGCGATCCCGGCCAACGCCGTGGTCCGTGACGACAAGCAGAAGTCCAGCCTCTCGTCGGTCAACGCCGGTCAGCGGGTGCTCGTCGTGACCGCGCCCAACCGCACCCTGGTCATCGCGCGCACCGCGCGCACCCCGCCCGCGACCCACTAACGGACAGCGCTCAGGCTCGGTCGCGGAGTGACGGCCGTCGGGGTCGTCCGGCCACGGCTGCGGCGGCCGTCAGTCCGCGATCGGGCCGAGCCTGGGCTGCAGGCCGTACAGGTCAAAGGCGCGAAAGCGCGAGAAGGTGTGATGGTCGGGACCGTGGAAGTCAGACGAGCCGGTCGTCAGCAGCTTCGTCTCCGCGCAATGGTCGGCGAGCAGGCGCGTCTGGCCGGCGGTGTGCGTGGCATAGAACGCCTCGACCCCGTCCAGGCCGGCGCGCCGAAAGCGCGCGATCGCGTCCAGCACGGCCGACGGCTCGGAGATGTCCCAGAAGGGATGGGCCCACACGGCGACGCCGCCGGCGCCGTGGATCAGCTCAATCGCCTCCTCCACCGAGGGCGCCTGGCGCTCGCGGAATGCCGGCTTGCCCTCGATCAGGTAGGCGACGAGGAAGTCGGTCGGATCGAGCAGCCCGTCGCTGCGCAGCCGGTCGTGATTTTCCGGACGGCTGACGACCGCCTGGGCGAGGTGGGGCCGACCGATCGAGCCGCCCCGGGCGACGCGCTGGGCGAGCATCTCGTCGTCGAGCACGAAACCGAGCTCGCGCAGGGCGTTGGCCATCCGTTCGGCGCGCTTCTCGCGGTCGGAGCGCGAGCGTGCCAGCGCCTCCACGAGCTGTGGCTCCAGCGGGTCGATCAGGTACCCGAGGATGTGGAGGTCCTGGCGTCCGGCGTACACCGACGTGATCTCGGTGGCGCTCACCAGCCTGATTCCGGCTGCCCCGGCCGCCTCCTGGGCCTCGGGGACGCCCTCGGCGGTGTCATGGTCTGACACCGCCAGCAGCTCGACGCCCGCCACGGCGGCGGTGGCCACCACGTCGGCGGGAGAGAGCGCGCCATCTGAGTGCACCGAGTGGCTCTGCAGGTCGAAGGTGGGCGCCTCTCCCGAGCTCACGTCGACGAGATTAGTCAACTCGTTGGGGGTCGGCGGTGAGCCGCTCGCACTCGCCCCACAGCGCGGAGCGGTCGGCGGCTGTTTCCCGTGTCGAGGGCAGCAGCGACGTCGGCCGCCGCCGGCGGTCGTGCCAGAAGCCCCCGCTGCCGGCCACCGCCTCGTCGGCGGCGCCCAGCCAGACGATCGTGTCGGCGCCCTGCTGAGGCGAGCGCAGCAGCGGTCGGGTAACCCGGTAGAAGCGCGGCAGCGATGCTCTGACGCCGGGCGTGTCGGCCCACCCGGGATGCATGGCGTGGGCGACGATGCCGCGGCCGGCCAGGCGCCGCGCCCACTCCTCGGTGAGCAGCACCTGAGCGCGCTTGGTGCGGGCATAGGCCGTCGAACCGCTGAACTGGCCGTGAGCATTCTGGAGATCGTCGGTGTGGAGGCGCTGTGTGTACATCCCACCGGAGGAGACGGTGATGATCCGCGAGGGCGCGGCGGCGGCGAGCTTCTGGGTCAGCAGGCGCGTCAGCAGGAACGGCGCGACGACGTTGACGGCAAACGTCAGCTCGATCCCGTCCTCGGTGAGCGTCCGCTCCTCAGGGAGCACGCCGGCGTTGTGGACGAGCACATCCAGCCGGTCGCTGCGGGAGTCCAGGCGTCGCGCCAGGTCGCGGATCGAAGCCAGGTTGGCCAGGTCGCACAGCTCCAGGTGCGCCTCGCATGCGCCGGGCAGTTCGGCGACGCGTGCGCGAGCGCGCTCGCCGCGCTCCGCGTCGCGGGCGACGAGCGTCACCTCGGCTCCCAGGCGGGCAAAGCCCTCCGCGGCCGCCAGGCCGAGGCCCGACGTGGCGCCGCTGACGAGCACCGACTTGCCGGACATCGAGCGCAGCGCGTCGTCGTCCCATCCCCGGCTGCGCAGGGCGTAGCCCACGTTCGTGTAGCCGGCGAGCACGGTGCGGTCGAGCACGGTGTCGAGCAGGGAGCTGATCATCCTCTCTCCATGCTTGCCGCCGGCGGCGTTGGCAAACGCAGGGCCGTCAGCCGGCGCTGACGACGGCGCTGCTCGCGCTGGTCCGCGAGCCGGCCAGCCGGCGCATCGCCAGGAGCCCGCCGCAGGCGACGAGGCCGACGGTGATCGCGCCCAGCCCCAGTCCGGCGCGGGCGCCCAGCGCCGACATCGTGGCCCCTACGATCGGGCCGCCGATCGGCGTCGAGCCCTGGAAGGCGACGAACCACAGGGACATCACGCGTCCGCGCATCTCGGGTGCGGCGGTGAGCTGCAGCGTGGAGTTGCCCGTCGCCATGAAGGAGATGCTGCCGGCGCCCACGAAGGCGAGCGCGAGCATCTCGAACGCCAGGTCGGGCGCCAGCGTGGCCAGCGTCATCGCCACGGCGAACCCCGACGCGGCGAACACGAGCGGCCGCAGCCCGATCTTGCCGCGGCCGGCCACATACAGTCCGCCCGCGACCGCCCCGACGCCCATCGCGGCCGTCATGAAGCCAAAGCCGGTTGCCCCGACGTGCAGGCCCTGGTCGGCCATCACGGGCAGCGAGACCTGGAACTCGTAGGTCAGACAGCCGGCGATGCCCATCATCACCAGCGGGATGACGAGCGCCGGGGTCGAGCGGACGTAGCGCAGGCCGTCGCGCAGCTGACCCCTGGTCCGGGCCGCCGGAGTGGAGGGATTCAGGGCGGAGGTGTCCATCGAGCTCAGCGAGAACAGCACGGCGACAAAGCTGCCGGCATTGACGAGAAAGCACACGTCGGTCCCGACGGTGGCGATCATGATGCCGGCGATCGCCGGCCCGACCGCGCGGGCGACGTTGGCGAGCACCGAGTTGAGGCTGACCGCGTTGCGCAGGTGCTCGGGTCCGACGAGCTCCATCATGAACGACTGGCGGGCCGGGTTCTCGAAGGCGTTGTTGAGGCCCAGCACGCCGGCCAGGATCCCGATCTGCCACACCCGGACGGAGCCGGTGAGGGTCAGCAGCCCCAGCGCGAGCGCTTGCAGGCCCATCGCGGTCTGCAGCACGATCATCAGCCGCCGCTTGTCGACACGGTCGGCGATCACGCCGCCGTAGGGACCGAGCAGCAGCACGGGCAGCGTCTGCAGCGCCACCACCACGCCCAGCATCGTGCCCGAGTGGGTGAGCGTCAGCACCAGCCACGACTGGGCGGTCATCTGCATCCAGGTCCCGATCAGCGAGATCGACTGGCCGCCGATGTAACGGCGGTAGTTGGGGACCGCGAGGGCAGCGAACGTGACGCGTCCGGCGCGTACAACCCGCGTCACGGGAGACGGTCCTGCAACTGCGTGGCCAGGCCTTCCAGCGCGGGCAACGCGCGCTCAAGCAGCCGGCGGTCCTGCGCATCAAGCCCACTGAGCGCGTCGTTGAGCGCGTCGGTACGTTCGCGGCGCATGCGCTCGGCCAGCCGGTGGCCGGCGACGGTGACGTTGACCCACGCGGCGCGGCGGTCGCGGTCGTCAGAGACGCGCTCCAGCGTCCCGTCGTCGACGAGCTGCGAGATCGTCCGCGAGAGCATCGTCGGGTTCAGGCTCTCGTGTTCGGCCAACTCGGCGATTCGCATCGGGCCGTGGCGGTCGACCGACAGCAGGACGGAGATCCTCGTCGGGGTCAGCCCGGCCTCCGATCCAGCCGCCGTGACCCGCAGCCGGCGCGAGAGCCGGCCGATCGCCACCCGCAGCCGGGTGGCGGTATCGATGTCGAGGAGGGGGGCGGTGGAGGGCATGATGCAGGGAAAGATAATTGCTTGCTGGCAAGCATTTTAGCATCGGCCTCGGCCGATCCTCAACGCCGTTTCCCGGCGAGGTCGGTCCAGGCCGGGCATTCGTGGAGGCCGAGCGCCTGCCGTGGGCGGGTGTCGCCTAGGATCGACGCGATGGAGGCCTCCGAGAGTCCGCTCGTCGACGTGGACCGGACGAGTGCGGGGGAGCTGCTCGAGCGTGATGGTGAGCGGGCGCTGCTCGAGGATGCCGTGGCGGCGGCCGGCAACGGTGCCGGTGCGGTGGTGGTGATCGATGGGCCGGCGGGCATCGGTAAGTCCCGGCTGCTCGCCCACGCCGGCGCGCACGCCGAGGCCGAGGGGCTCCGCGTGCTCGCCGCCCACGGCATCGAGTTCGAACAGGAGATCCCGTTCGGGGTCGCCACCGAGCTGTTCGTCTCCCGCCTAGCCGGGACGGAGGCCGGCGAGCGGCAGCGGCTGCTGGCGGGGCACGCCGGCCTGGCGGCGTCGTTGTTCGATCCTGCCGCCCAGGTTCCGCAGGACTCGCAGGGGTTCATTCGCGGGCTCTACTGGCTCACGGTCAACCTCACGCTCGCGGCGCCGGCCGCGCCCGCGGCCCGGCCGTTGCTCATCGTGATCGACGACGCGCACTGGTGCGATCGACCGTCGTTGGGCTTTTTGACCTACCTGGCGGCGCGTGTCGAGGAGCTGCCGATCGCATTGATGCTGGCGACACGCAGCGGCGAGGCGACGAGCTCGTCGGCGATGCTCGACGCACTTCGCGGCCGCGCGGGTCATCGTGTGCTCAGGCCGGCGCGCCTGACCGGCGCGGCGGTCGGGCAGATGGTCGAAGTCGAGCTCCCCGGTGCCGACCCGGCGTTTGTCCAGGCGTGCGCGCGGGTCAGCGGTGGCAACCCGTTCCTCGCGCGCGAACTGATCCAGGCGCTCTACGCCGACCAGGTCGCGCCGACGAAGGATTCGGTGGCCGCGGTCGAGCAGCTCGTACCGGAGTCCGTCCTGCAGTCGCTGCTCGTGCGCCTCGGCCGCCTGCCCGAACCCGCCCAGCGACTCGCCGGCGCCTGCGCGGTCCTGGCCGACGGGTCTCGCCTTCGGCATGCCGCTGCTCTGGCCGGTCTCGATGTTCAGGACGCCGAGCAGGCCGCCGATGCGCTCGCCGCGGCCCGCGTTCTCGAGCCGGGGGAGCCGTTGCGCTTCACGCACCCGCTGATCGCCACGGCCGTTCACGCCGACATTCCGGCATTCGTCCGGGCCCGGGGGCACCGCCGCGCCGCCGGCCTGCTCGCGGCCGACGGCGCGCCGGTCGACGTGGTCGCCGCTCATCTGCTGATGAGCACTCCGGATGGCGACGCGGGAACGGTAGATGTGTTGCGTGGGGCGGCCGGTCGGGCGCTCGCTCGTGGTGACCCGGCCGCCGCCGTTCGGCTCCTCGAGCGAGCGTGCGCCGAGCCACCGGGCGCCGACCAGCGCGCCGAGGTCCTGCTCGAGCTCGCGGCGGCGGCGGTCCAGCACGGAGACCCGGGCGCCGACCGGCACATCACCGGCGCGCTCGCGCTGCGCCCCGACCGCGCGAACACGCTGCGGGGACTGGTCGCGCTGGCCCGGCTGCGCCTGCAGCAGGGCCAGCACGAGGACTCTGCGCGCTTGGTCCAGGAGGCGCTCGACCAACTTGATCCGGGCGATCCGCTCGCTCAGGAACTCATCGTCGACGAGCTCACCGCCAGCACCTTCCGAGTGCCGCTGCGCGACCGCGCAGACGCGCACATGGTCCCGCTCATGAAGGCCGCCCGCTCTGGACGGATCCCTGACCATCCGGGTCTGCTCGCCCACCTGACGCTGCGTCTCGCGCTCGCCGGTGAAGCGCCCGCGCGGGTGCGCAGCGTGGCCGAGCGCGCGATCGCCGGCGACGCGCTGATCGATCCGGCCAGCCACGGCATCCTCGCGGGGATCGTCGTCCAGGCGCTCGTCTGCGTCGACGAGCTTGCCGCTGCCGAAGACGTGGCCGATGCCGCGCTTCAGGCCGCCCGTCGCAGTGGCTCCCTGCTGGCCTACGCCTCGGCGAGCTATCACCGGGCGATGCCGCGCTATCACCGCGGGGCGCTCAACGACGCTCTGGCCGACCTCGACCAGGCCCTCACGGCCAGCCGCGAGGGCTGGGGTGGGGCCGAGGGCTGGATCGGCGCGCTCCAGGCCCAGGCGTATCTCGAGGCCGGCGACCACGCCGCCGCCCGCGACGCGCTGATGCTGGCATCAAGCGCTCCCGGCGAGTCGATGGACCAGGCGATCGTCCTGTACGCCCGCGCTCGCGTGGAGCTCGCCGACGGCGACCCGGGGGCGGC
The DNA here is from genome assembly GCA_036268255.1 of Solirubrobacteraceae bacterium. Taxonomy (GTDB): domain Bacteria; phylum Actinomycetota; class Thermoleophilia; order Solirubrobacterales; family Solirubrobacteraceae; genus Palsa-465. The sequence continues at coordinate 10,622 of DATAUL010000199.1, forward strand.
GCTGACGGACGCTGAGGGGGCCGGCCGGCTGCTCGCCGACGGGTTCGGCATCGACCATCCCGGACTGCTGCCCTGGCGCGATACGGCTGCGCTGGCCGCCGCCGCGCTCGGCCAGCCGGAGCCGGCCGAGCGACTCGCCGAGATCGGACTGGACCGCGCCCGTACATGGGGCGTCCCGCGGACAACGGGTCTCGCCCTGCGCACCAGCGCCCTGGTCCTGGGGGGAGCGCGGAGCCTGCAGCTCCTCGGCGAGGCCGTCGACGTCCTTAAGCACAGTCCCTCGACGCTCGCGCTCGCCCACGCCCTCGTTGACCAGGGCGCGCAGCTGCGCCGCGCCGGGCGGCGCGTCGACGCCCAACCACCGCTGCGTCGGGGCCTCCAACTCGCCGATCGCAGCGGGGCGACCCCGCTCGCCGACGCCGCCCGCGAGGAGCTGCGCGCCACCGGCGCCCGCCCCCGCCGCGCCGCATACACCGGCGTCGACGCCCTCACCCCCAGCGAACTTCGCGTCGCCCAGCTCGCCGCCGAGGGCCTGACCAACCCCCAGATCGCCCAAGCGCTGTTCGTCACCCCGAAGACGATCCAAACCCACCTCGCCCACACCTACCGCAAGCTCGACATCACCTCCCGCCAGCAGCTGCCCGCCACGCTGCGTGGCCAGCCGGCCCGCTAGTCGTCTTCGCTCCCGACGTCCGCCCGCCGGCAATGCTCAGGGTGCTCGGCGGAAAAGATCAGCCCGCCATGGCCGACGCGAACGATCAGGATTGCCGCCAAGGTCGACCGTTATGCAGCCGGGATCGCACCTGTGCCTGACCGTCGAGTTCGACCTCGGTGCCGATCCCGTCAGCGGGGTCGTCCGTAGCGGGGCCGGCGACGGCGACCCGTTCTGCGGGTGGATGGCGCTGACACGGACGATCGAGCTGGCGCTCGCGTCTGCCCGCAGCCATCAGCAGGACCATCCCCGGCCAACGCAGAGATCTGAGCCGCCAACATGAAGTTCAGCCTGTCCATCCACCGTCTCGCGTGTCTGATCGCGGTCGCAGTCCGTGGTTGCTGGGTGGCGCAGGCCGGCGCCTTCGTCTACTGGGGAACGACCTCGGCCGGCGGGGCGATCGGCCGGGCCAACCTCGAACGGCAGCGGCGTCACCCCGGGCTTCATCACCGGCGCGAACGCCCCCGCCGATCGACCGGGGCCAGAGGGCCGGCAGGGCCAGCCGGTCAGGTCGAATTGGTCACCTGCGAGATCGTCACCGTCCATGACCGCGGCGAGCGCCACGAGCGCAAATGCCAGGCGCACCCGCTCACCGGGCCGGTCTTTCACCACGACCGAGCGGGCGCGGGCCACGCTCACCCGCCGCGGCGTCGTCTACGCCGCCACGATCCACCTCCACCAGCGCCAGCGCCTCGTGCTCTACGTTCGCCGGCGGCTCGCCCCTGGACGCTACACCCTCAGCCTCACCGCCGCCCACCGGCGGATCGCCGTGCGGACGATCGTTCTCCGCTGACCTGACGCATGAATCCCACCCGCGACTCAATACCCCACAGGAGGCTCGTGTTGACCCTCTCCCGCCTGGCCGGCCACGGCCGCCGGCACATCGTCGGCTATCTGGCCCTGTTCGTCGCGCTCGGCGGCACGAGCTACGCGGCGACGAGCTTGTCCGCCGGCAGCGTCGGCACGCGCCAGCTGCGCGATCAGGCTGTCCGCACGAGCAAGCTGGCCGACGGTGCTGTGAACTCGGAAAAGGTCCAGAACCATTCACTGCTCGCCAGCGACTTCCAGGCGGGCCAGCTCCCGCGCGGACCTGCCGGCGCACGCGGCGCGACGGGACCTGCGGGCCCACAGGGGCTCACGGGTGTTACCGGGCTACCGGGTCTCAAGGGTGACACCGGCGCACCGGGTGCCAAGGGTGACACCGGCGCACCGGGTCCCAAGGGTGA
>DATAUL010000200.1:0-24246 GCA_036268255.1 Solirubrobacteraceae bacterium
GCCGGACTGGCGCTCGGGCTGCTGTCGGGGCTCGCGCTCGCCGGGGTCGGCGGAGGCGCGCTGCTGTTGTCGGTGAGAAGCGGCTTTGCCGTGCGCCAGCGCCGGGTGCGCACCGGCGCCGAGGGACTCGTCGGCGAGATCGGCGTCGTGCGCAGCTGGATGCAGGACGGCGGCAGCGTGGCCCTGCACGGATCGCTGTGGCAGGCCCGGCGCTCGATGGCGCTGGATGACGACGAGGACGAGGATGTGGGGCTGCACGCCGGCGACCGAGTCGTCGTCGAACGGCTGAGCGGACTGACGCTGTCGGTGCGCCCGGCGGAGAAATGGGAGCTTCTGTAATGGTCCTCGCGATCGTCATCGTCCTCGCGGTGCTGCTGACCGTCGCCCTGACCACGCTGGCCAGTTCCGTGCGGGTTCTGCGCGAGTACGAGCGAGGCGTCGTGTTCCGGCTCGGCCGGCTGATGGAACTGCGCGGACCCGGCCTGCAGCTGCTCCTCCCCACGCTTGACCGGATGGTGCGCGTCAGCTTGCGCACGGTCACGCTGACCGTCCCGCCGCAGGAGATCATCACCCGCGACAACGTGCCCGCTCGTGTGACGGCCGTCGCCTACTACCGCGTGATGGATCCCTCCAAGGCGGTCAACGAGGTGGAGAGCTTTCAATCGGCGACACTCCAGATCGCCCAGACCACCCTGCGCTCGGTGCTCGGCGTGGCCGACCTGGACACGCTGCTCTCCGAGCGCGAGCACCTCAATGAGTCACTGGCCAAGGTGATCGACACCCAGACCGAGCCGTGGGGCATCAAGGTGACGATGGTCGAGATCAAGGACGTCGAGATCCCCGAGCGGATGCAGCACGCGATCGCCCGCCAGGCCGAGGCCGAGCGCGAGCGCCGGGCCAAGATCATCAACGCCGAGGGAGAGTTTCAATCGGCGGCCAAGCTCGCCGAGGCGGCCGACGTGATGAGCCGCAACCCGACGACCCTGCAGCTGCGCTACCTGCAGACGCTGCGCGAGATCGGCGGCCAGCAGAACTCGACGATCGTGTTCCCGATGCCGATCGACCTGATTCGCCCGATGCTCGAGGCGATGGGCTCGAGCGCGTCGGCCGCGCAGAGCGACAGCGGGCCGGCGGTCGCCGATCCCGCACAGCTGCAGCCCGCTCCGGCGGCCGAGCTGGGACCGGCGGCCGAGCTGGGACCGGCAGCCGAGGAGCTGCCGGCCTCCCTGCGTAAGCGAAACGGCCAGGCGGCCGAAACGCCGGCCCCGCCAGACGCCACTGGCAGTTAGCCGGTCCTCACGGAGATCCCGTAGCCCTCGAGCGCGACGGTACCGCCGAGCATCGTCAGCCTCAGGTGATGCGTGCCGGCTTTGGCCTTGAACGTGCCGAGCGTCCGGCGCACGCGCGTCTTGGACGAGTGGAGGTGCAGTGTCCGGCTGTGGCCGTCGAGCGTGACCTGGAGCTTTCCGCCGCCCGGGGTGGTCTCCCCGATCAGGGTCAGCGAACCGCCGCCGTAGCGCAGCGTGAACGCCGAGCCGGTGGTGGAGCTGTCGATCGCGTGGCCCAGCCACGCGCCCTTGCGCTTCACCGTCTTCCATCCCTTGCCGTAGTGGCCCTTGGCGGGCTTGACTCCGCTGGGGATCACGGTAGTGCGGGTGGCGAAAGCGCCGGTCTGACCGCTCGAGTCGGTGGCGGCCACCCGGAACGAGTAGGTGTGACCGGGTGTTCCCGAGAACGTGAGCGACGTCTTCGGGGTGGCCGCGGCAAGCGTGCGCCACGAGGCTTTGCGCAGGCCGAGGTCGCGCGACTGGACGTTGTAGAAGCGGACCGAGGTGCCGCCGGACGGCGTGGCGCTGTAGCGCAGCGTCACGCGGGCGGTCGCCGAGGCCGTTGAGGCCAGCGCCGGCGTGGTGAGCTTCGTCACCGGCGCGGGGTGCGCCGCGGGCGGAATGATCGGCGGCGGGATTACGGGCGCGGTGTAGTTGGTGTAGATGTCTGAGCCGAAGTCGGTTTCTCCGGGCAGCTGCGCATAGCCGAGGTGCGACAGGCCGAACAGGTCCTCGATGCTCCCGAGCATCGAATAGTGGTTGTACGCGGTCTGGGTGACCGTCCCGGCCTTGATGAACGGCGACAGCATCACCGCGCCGACGTCCCCGCCGCCGGGTCCGCCGCCCCCGGGGTTGACGGCCGCCGGCCCGGGCAGCTCGCCGCAACAGGCGCTGTTGTCAGACACGCCTTCGTCGAAGGTGATCAGCAGCAGGCCGTCCTGCTTGTACGCGGGGGACGCAGTGATCTGTGGCACCCACGTCTGCAGGAAAGTGTTGACCTGGGCCAGTCCACCCGGTTCTCCGGGGGCGCAGTTCGGAGCGGTGTTGTGGCCGTCGTTGCACAGATCCGGCGTGATGAACACGTAGTTCGGCGTCGTCGCCACGCTGGACAGCGCCGCAGGGAGCTGGCCGAGGTTGACGACGTGACCCTGGCAGTCGGCCAGGTTGTCGGTGATCGAGTGGTAGTACAGGAACGGGTCGTGGCGGTTGGCGTACTCGTCGAATGGAGCCGCGGTCTCGGCCGCTTCGGTGTTGTCCGGACTGCCGACCATCGGCTGCGGGCAGGTTGCCGGCTCGCGCGCCGGATCGAGCCCCATCTCGTCCATGTAGGCGCCCCAGGTCAAGTGCGCGGCCGTGAGCTGGCTGGCGATGGTCGGCGTGTCCGCCGGGTAGAGGCATCCGCTGCCGTTCACGGCACCGAAGCTGGCGGTCGTATCCGTGCTCATGTTCTGAAACGTGGGGCAGTCGGCCTGGGTGGTCGGGTTCGGCGGCTGCCCGCCGATCATCGCGATGTAGTTGTCGAGGCTGGAGTGCCCGATCCCGAAGTAGTTGGGCACGAAGGCGCCCTGGGAGGTCAGCGTCTGCGACAGATACGGCGCCGGCGAGCCGGGTGCGAACGTCGTCGAGGCCGATTCGTTCTCGAGCACGATGATGAACACGTGCTTGATCGGTGGCAGCGCCGCCGCCGACGCCGACGAGACGGATCCAAGCGTGGACAGCAGGCTGATCGCCAGCCCGACCACCCACAGTTTCTTTCGCATCAGCAGACCCTTCCTCCGTTGAACCCGAATCCAGCGGCGGCCATGCTATTCGAAGGCTCGCCTCTCCCACGCTGCGTGCGAGAAAAGGGACCATATATACCTGCACTTTTATCGCACGCAACCCAGTGGTTGCGCCTTAGAGCCGTCTAACCTCAACCAGGCCCATGGCCGTCCGCTCCGACATCCGCAACCTGGCGATCATCGCCCACGTCGACCACGGTAAGACGACGCTCGTCGACGCCCTGCTGTGGCAGTCCGGCGCGTTTCGCGACAACCAGTCGGTCAACGAGCGGGTGATGGACTCGATGGACCTCGAGCGTGAGAAGGGGATCACGATCCTCGCCAAGAACACGGCCGTGCGCTACGGCGACGTCAAGCTCAACATCGTCGACACACCCGGCCACGCCGACTTCGGGGGAGAAGTCGAGCGCGGCCTGACGATGGTCGACGGGGTCCTGCTGCTCGTCGACGCCTCGGAGGGCCCGCTGCCCCAGACGCGGTTCGTGCTGCGCAAGGCGCTCGAGGCGCGGCTGCCGGTGATCCTCGTCGTCAACAAGGTCGACCGGCCGGACGCGCGCATCGACGAGGTCGTCGACGAGGTCTATGAGCTGTTTCTCGACCTCGACGCCGACGAATCCCAGATCGACTTTCCGATCGTCTACACCAACGCCCGAGCGGGCCAGGCGTCGCTGGATCCCACCGACCCCGGAACCAGCCTCAAGCCGCTGCTTGACCTGCTGATCGAGCACGTGCCGGCGCCCGTGTACGAGCCCGACCAGCCGCTGCAGGCGCACGTCACCAACCTCGACGCCTCCCCGTACGTGGGGCGGATCGCCATCTGCCGCGTGCGCCAGGGCACGATCCGGCGCGGCGAGACGGTCGCCTGGTCCCGCCACGACGGCTCGCTCGAGCGGGTGCGGGTAACCGAGCTGTACGTCACCGAGTCGCTGGATCGCGTCGACGCCGCCGAGGCCGCCGCCGGCGAGATCATCTCGGTGGCTGGGATCCCGGAGATCACGATCGGCGACACGCTGACCGACGCCGATGACCCGCGGCCGCTGCCGGTCATCTCGGTCGACGAGCCGTCGCTGTCGGTGACGATCGGGATCAACTCCTCCCCGCTGGCCGGGCAGGACGGCACCTATTTGACGGCCAGTCAGGTCAAGGCCCGCCTCGAGCGCGAGCTGGTCGGCAACGTCTCGCTGCGCATCACCGAGACCGACCGCCCCGAGGTGTGGGAGGTCCAGGGCCGCGGCGAGCTCGCGCTGGCGATCCTCGTCGAGCTGATGCGCCGCGAGGGCTTCGAGCTGACCGTCGGCAAGCCGCAGGTGGTCACGCGCGAGATCGACGGCAAGATCCACGAGCCGGTCGAGCGGATGAGCGTCGACGCCCCCGACGAATACGTCGGCGTCATCACCCAGCTGCTGGCGCTGCGCAAGGGCCGCATGGAGCAGATGGTGAACCATGGCACCGGCTGGGTGCGGATGGAGTACCTCGTTCCGGCGCGCGGGATGATCGGCTTCCGCACCGAGTTCCTCACCGAGACGCGCGGCACCGGCCTCGTGCACCATGTGTTCGACCGCTGGGAGCCGTGGCACGGCGAGCTGCGCACGCGGCCGACCGGTTCGCTGGTGGCGGACCGTCGCGGGACGGTGGCGGGATTCGCGCTGTTCACCCTGCAGGAGCGCGGGACACTGTTCGTCGAGCCCGGCGACGAGGTCTACGAGGGCATGATCGTCGGCGAGAACTCCCGCCGGGAGGACCTCGACGTCAACGCCGTCAAGGAGAAGCACCTGACGAACATGCGCATGTCGACCGCCGACGAGCTCGTCCGCCTGGTTCCCAAGCGGGAGATGTCGCTCGACCAGGCGCTCGAGTTCCTGCGCGAGGACGAATGCGTCGAGGTCACCCCGCACTCCGTGCGGCTGCGCAAGGTGGCGCTGGACAAGAACTCGCGCGTCAAGCTCGCCCGGCAGGCGCGGGCGACCGCCACCGCCTAGGCGACCCGTCGCCCAGGGCTACGAGCAGCCGTCGCTTCCGGGCGACGGAGCGACGTCGGGCGGGTCGTGGTCGGACGCCTTGACGTAGGCCCGGCGCGCGGCCTGGGTCAGGGGTGAGCTGTAGGAACTGGAGTCGACGCTCCCGCCCTGGTTCCTGGCGCCGATGGCCGACGACGCGCGTGCCGCTCGCGGCAGTCGGCGCGTTGGGCAGCCGTCAGGTCGCGGCTGCGACCCGTTCGCCCTTGGGGATCACGACGATGCCCCCCGGCGAGATCGTGAAGCGCTCGCGGTCGGCCTTGGGGTCGATCCCGACACGCGCCCCCGGCTCGATGATCACGTCCTTGTCGAGGATCGCGTTGCGCACGATCGCCCGCTGGCCGACGCGCACGCCTGAGAACAGCACCGAGCCCTCGACCAGGGCATAGGAGTCGACGTGCACGTTGGGCGAGATGACCGAGCGGTTGACCTCCGACCCGGAGATGATCACCCCCGGGCAGACCATGGAATCCAGCGCGTGGCCGGTGTGGCCGTCGTCGGCGAACACGAACTTGGCCGGCGGCAGCGGGTCCGGGAGGGTCAGGATCGGCCACTCCATGTTGTAGAGGTTGAACACCGGGTGAACCGAGATGAGGTCCATGTGGGCGTCGTAGAACGCATCGAGCGTGCCGACGTCGCGCCAGTATCCGCGATCGCGCCCCGTCGCTCCCGGCACCTCGTTGGTGGTGAAATCGTAGACCTGCGCCGCGCCGGACTCGACAAGGGCCGGGATGATGTTGCCGCCCATGTCGTGGGCGGACTCACGCGCCTCGGCGTCGGCCCGGAGCGCGTCGATCAGCGCGTCGCAGTCGAACACGTAGTTGCCCATCGAGGCATAGACCTGATGTGGCGCATCGGGCAGCCCGACCGCGTGCTTGGGCTTCTCGTGAAAGGCCGTGATCGTGCGCCCGTCGGCCGCCGTCTCGACGACGCCGAACTGATCGGCCTGCTCGAGCGGAGCGCGCAACGCCGCCACGGTCACGCCGGCGCCGGACTCGACGTGCTGGAGCACCATCTGCGCGGGGTCCATCCGGTAGATGTGGTCGGCGCCGAAGACGACGACGATGTCCGGCCGCTCGTCGCGCAGCAGGTTGAGGTTCTGGTAGATGGCATCGGCCGAGCCCTGAAACCAGTGCGGGCCACGGCGCATCTGCGCGGGCACCGGCGCCACGTAGTTACCGAGCAGCGGCGACAGCCGCCACGTCGTTGACAGGTGGCGGTCCAGCGAGTGGCTCTTGTACTGCGTGAGGACCACGATCCGCCGATAGCCGGCGTTGACGAGGTTGGAGAGCGCGAAATCGATCAGCCGGTAGTTGCCTCCGAACGGCACCGCCGGCTTGGCGCGATCCAGGGTCAGCGGCGCCAGGCGCTTGCCCTCCCCTCCGGCCAGCACGATCGCGAACACGTGACGGCGATCACCGACGCTCATCCTGACCGGCCCTCCTCTCCTCGGATCCCTTGCAATGCTGCTTTTACCACGAGCGGCGGTGTCGCACTACCGGCGCGAGCTCACCGCGCAGGAACGACCGCTGATCTGCGGCCCCGTCCGCGCCGTCACGGGGGCCAGAGAGCCGGCTGCCCGCGGTCAGACGGTCGCGGGCACGGTCTGACCGAGCTCGTCGGCGACCGCCCGCCACACCTCGCGCGCCATGCCCATGCCGATGTGGCTGACGTCGACCTCCATCTGCGTCGCCGCCGGATCCAGGCACGCCTCCCAGCGGACGATCTCGTCGCTGCGGGAGTAGATCGAGACGAACTGGATGTCGTCGGGAAACGGCCCCGTCATCGCCTCGCGGGTCCGAGCGCAGCATTCGCCCCCTAGGCACGAGAGCGAGAACATTCCGGGCACGCCCAGTGTGCCCAGCGTGCCGACGGTGAGGATCGACGGCCACACGCGCGGGTGCACGGCCAGCTGATCGCGCAGCGGCGAGCCGAGCGTCACGAGCACGTCGACGAGATCGGGGCGGAGCACCGCCAGCGAGCGCCCGATGCACCCCCCGCGGCTCTGGCCGACAATCAGGGCGCGCTTGCCGGTCTGCTGCACCGCGCGCTCGAGCCGGCGCTCGACCGCCTCGACGGTCGGCTCCATGCAGCCCGAGTTCCAGCGGATCCCGCTGCGGGCCAGCACGAAGCCGCCCGTCCGCAACCAGATGGCCATCCGCGTGAGGCTGCCGTCGCCGGCCATGAAGCCCGGGATCAGCATCACCGGGCGCCCGTCGCCGGCGGGAGCCGGCAGCCAATCCTCCGCGTCGCGGGTCGACAGCCACTCGACGAGGACGCGCGGGCGGGGCGGCGTCAGCGGTAGGCCCCAACGAGGAATCGTGCTCGCATCCATGCTCACGGTCCGCCCAGTTTACCGGTCGGTTACCCGGAGAGGTAACGGATCCTGCGGTAAGGTCGCCGCGTGGACGCGGCCCACCCTGCGCGCGCCGAGGCGTCCGCGGACCGCGCGGTGCCCGGGCTGAGTCTCGCGCTGCTGCTGCTGGCGCTGGCCGCGGGGCTCTCCGCCTTCACCCTGCTGCGGCCGATATCACCTCACGACGAGGGACTGATGCTCCAGGCGGGGACGAGGATCGCCCACGGCCAGTGGCCCTACCGCGACTTCTGGACCAACTACCCCCCGGGGCAGGCGCTCGTGCTCGCCGGCCTCGACAAGCTGTTCGGGGTCTCGCTGCTCAGCTGGCGGATCCTGCGGGTGATCGTCGACACGACGTGCGCGCTGCTCGCCTTCCGGCTGGCGCTGCGCAGCGGGGCCTCGCGGCCATGGGCGCTGCTGGCGTGGCTCGGGGTCGCGGGCGCGATGGCGTGGCCGACCGGCCCGGGGCCCAACCCGCCCGCCCTGCTGCTCGCCTTCGCCGCGCTCGTGCTGGCGCCGCGACGGCCCACGGCGGCCGGCATCGTGGCTGGGCTCGCGACCCTGTTCCGGCTGGAGATTGGCGCCGCCGCCGCCCTGGGGGTGCTGATCGTCGTGCCACCGGACAGGCGAGCACGCGCGGCGATCGCGGCCGTGTTGACGGCGGTGGTCACCCTGGCGCCGTTCTTCATCACGGACCCGGGGGCGATGGTCCACGACACGATCGGCTTTCTGAACATCCAGGGGCTGCAGCGGCTACCGCTGCCCGTGGACTACCACGGACCGCTACGTCCGACCAAGCTGCTCGAGTTCTACTTTCCGCTGATCCTGCTCGCCGCAGCTGCCGTGTGTGCGGAGGCGCTCACCGTCGCCTCGCGAGCGCAAGAGCACTCTGGCGACCGGACGGCGGTCGGCCTCGTGCCGCTGGCACTGGTGGGCGTGGCGTATCTGCTGGGCCGGCCCGACGAGTTCCATCTCGTCCCGCTGTCGGCGGTTCTGGCGGTGTTGCTGGCGAGCGCCGCGGCCACCGCTCGCCACGGGGCGCTGCGGGCGCTACTGGCGGTCGCGCTGGTGCTGATCGCCGCCGCCGGCCTGGAGCGGCGAGCCGGTCAGGCGCTGCACCCACCGGCCGCTGCCGCCGTGCCTGGGCCGGCCGGCGCGGGCGTGCACACCAGCCCGGCCGACGCGAGCGCGCTACGGCGGTTGCGAGCCACCGTGAACCGGCTCACCCGCCCCGGCCAGCCGATCTTCGTCGCCAATCCTCGTTTCGACCGGGTCCGCGTGGGCGACCCGCTGCTGTACATCATCCTCGGCCACCCCAACCCGACCCGCTACGACGTGATGCAGCCGGGGCTGGTGACAACCGCGCGGGTCCAGCGCGAGATCGTCGCCTCGCTGCGGGGCTCGCACACCCGCCTGGTCGTCCGCTGGCTCAATCCGACGGCGTCGGCGCGCGAGAACGACGGCGCCGGGCGTTCGAGCGGTGTGCACATCCTCGACCGTTATCTGGCGGACGCGTTCCGGCGTGATGCCCGCTACGGCGACTACGAGGCCCTGGTGGCGAGGGGCGGCCGTACCATCCGCTGACGATGAGCGAGGAGGCCACCGCCCCGGTAGTCGCGCCACCGCCCGGGCATCCGCGCTTTGCGCTGGTGGACTCGCTGCGGGCGATCGCCGCCCTCACCGTGCTGCTGCACCACACCGGCTACGACACCTCGGCGGTCCAGAACCCCCACTACGGGACGCTGATCGAGCGCACGAACGTCGGGGTGACGCTGTTCTTTTTGATCTCGGGCTTTCTTCTCTATCGCCCGTTCGTCGCCGCGCGGATGGTCGGCGCTCCCCACACGCGCCTGCGCGACTTCGCCCGCCGCCGCCTGCTGCGCATCGTCCCGGCGTACTGGCTGGCACTCACCGTGCTGGCGATCTATCCCGGCGAGAGTGGGGTGTTCTCCAACCACTGGTGGATCTACTACGGCTTTCTGCAGATCTATAACGACGGCACGGTCCTGCGCGGCCTGGGACAGGCGTGGAGCCTGTGCGTCGAGCTGACCTTCTACATCGTGCTCCCCTTCTACGCGGCCTTGATGACGCGGTGCCTGCGCCGGCTGACCGTGCGCTGGCAGGTGCGGATCGAGCTCGGGCTGCTGGCGCTGATCAGCGTCGGCTCGTGGGGCTACCGGCTCTATCTGCGCACCGACCGGCCGTTCAGCCCATGGGCGAACACACTGCCGGTGTTCGCCGACTGGTTCGCCGCCGGGATGGCGCTGGCGATCCTCAGCGTCGCCCTGCAGTCCAGCGGAGCGCGCCCGCGCGCCGTGAGGATCGTCCAGCGATGGCCGGTGCTGCCGTGGGCGGCGGCCGTGATCGTCTATGTCGTGGCCTCCGAGATCGTTTCCGGGCCGCACATCATCGAGCTCTTCGGCCAGAAGTCCCTCTACTGGTCGCCCCGCGAGGACCTGGCGATCCACGTGCTGTTCGCGCTCGTCGGGGCCGGCCTGCTGATCCCCGCCATCTTCGGCACTCAGGGCGGCGGCGTCGTGCGCCGGATCCTGGCCAACCGCCGCCTCGCCTGGCTGGGGCTGATCTCGTATGGGATCTACCTGTGGCAGGGATCGGTCCTCCAGGTCATCTGCCAGCCGCAGGGCTACGGCTTCATCAACGGCAGCTGCCGGATGCACAACATCGGCCTCCTGCAGCACGTTCCCTTCCTCTCGCTCACCGTCATCGGCGTGTGCGTCACCATCGTCTGCGCCACCGCCAGCTATTACGCGGTGGAACGTCCGCTGCTGCGCCTGAAGTACCGCCGCACCCCGCCCGCGCCGCCGGCGGCACCGTCCGGGGCGGCGGGGCCGCCACGGTCCGCGCCGGCGGTGGCAACCGCCGAGCGATGAGCGACCGGTTCTCCTTCCCGCGCTCCGAGCTGCGGCGCCGGACGCTGCGGGGGGTGGTGGTGACGAGCGGCTTCATGATCGCGATCGACGGGCTCGTCCTGATCCAGGGGCTTGTCGTGACCCGCCTGCTCGGCCCGAGCGAGATCGGGCTCTACGGGATCGTCTCGACGTTCGTGGTTTCGATCGTGGCCCTGAAGCGAGTGGGGATCGACGAGGCGTTCGTCCAGCAGGAGGAATCCGACCAGGAGGCCGAGTTCCAGCGCGCGTTCACGCTCGAGCTGGCGCTGGGAACGGCCTTCACGGCGATCATCTGCGCCCTGGCACCGGCGGTGGCGGCCGTCTATCGCGACGCGCGACTGCTGCCCCTGACCCTGGCGCTCGCCTACCTGCCGCTGACGTTCGCCCTGCAGGCGCCGATGTGGATCTTCTTCCGGCGCATGGACTACGCCCGGCAGCGCTCGCTGCAGGCCACCCAGTTGCTCGTCGGCCTGATCGTGACCGTGCCGCTGGCGGCGGCGACCGGGCTGGGGGTCTGGAGCATCGTGATCGGCCAGGTGGCGGGCTACATCGCGGCCGTGGCCGCCGGGCTCGCCGTCAGCCCCCACCGGTTGAGGCTGCGCTTCGACCGCGTGAGCGCCCGGCGGTACCTGCGTTTCAGCGGCCCGGTGCTGGTGGCGACGCTCGGCGCGCTCGCCGTCGCCCAGGGCCAGGTGCTTGCGTTCAAGCTGCATGCCGGGCTGGCGGCCGCGGGGTTCATCACGCTGGCGGTGACCCTGACCCGGTACGTCGACCGCGCCGATCAGATCGTGACCTCCTCGATCTACCCCGCGATCTGTGCGATCCAGGATCGTCCGGAGGCCCAGGAGGAGCTGTTCGTCAAGTCAAACCGGGCGACGCTCGCGTGGGTGCTGCCGTTCTCGGCCGCCGTGGTCCTGTTCGCGCCGGACCTTGTGTCGCTCGTGCTCGGTGATCGCTGGCAGCCGGCCGTCGTGCTGTTGCAGGGGCTGGCCGTGGCGGGCGCGATCCAGCAGTTGGGGTTCAACTGGTTCTCGTTCTACCGTGCCCGCGGTCAGACCAGACCGCCGGCGGTGGAGGCGGTCGTCGGGGCGCTGGCGTTCGCCGCGCTCGCCGTTCCGGGGCTGCTCGTCGACGGCTCTGACGGCTTCGTCATCGGACGGGTGGCGGCCGTCGTGATCGCCACCGGAGTGCGCTGGTTCTACGTGCGACGGCTGCTGCCCGGGGTGCGCGCGTCCGGGTTGCTGGCGCCCGCGCTGATCCCCCTGGCGCAGGCGACGATCGCCGTGATGGCCGTGCGCCTGGCGACATGGGGGGGCGATCGCGAGTTGTGGCAGGCGCTCGTGGAGGCGGCGCTGTTCGTCGGGGTCTACGGGATCAGCGTGTGGCGTCGTGAGCGAGCGCTGATCGGCGAGTTGCTCACTGCGATGCGCTGACCGTCGACGTCCGTCGGCGGGGGCGGTGACTCCAGGCGGTCGCCCGTACCTGCGGGGCCGGCCACCAGCCCTCTAGCCTCCCGCCCCGTCCGTGAACCCGCCGTCCTGGTCCAATCGACGCGCCGTGCCCCTGCTGCTCACGGCGGTCTCGTTCGCGCTGGCCTTCGCTCAGCGACCGGGCGTGGTCGTGGCCGACACGAAGATCAACCTGTACGTCTCGCCGGCGCGCTTTCTCTCGCAGGTGGTCTCGGCGTGGACTCCCGGCACGACCCTCGGGCACGTATTCAGCGGCCAGTACGGCGGTTATCTGTTCCCCATGGCGCCGTTCTTCGCGGCCGGGCACGGCGCCCAGTTGCCGATGTGGGTCGTGCAGCGGCTGTGGCTGGCGGCGCTGCTGACGCTCGGGGCCTGGGGGATCGTCCGCCTGCTCGACGTCATGCACTCGCCGCACCGCGGGATCGCGCACCTCGTCGCCGGAGCGATGTTCGTGGTCAACCCGTTCGTCGTCACCGACATCGACCGGACCTCGATCTCGCTGCTCGCCTACGCGCTGCTGCCGTGGATGCTCGTCGCCGTGCACCAGGGCCTGCGCGATCCGCGTGGCTGGCGCTGGCCGGCGCTGTTGGCGCTGTTCGTCGCCGGCAGTGGCGGCGGCGTCAATGCCGGCGTACTCGGCTGGGTGCTCGTCGGCCCGCTGCTGCTGGTCATCTACGAGCGGCTGTTCGGCGACGTGCCCGCCGGGGCGATTTGGCCGTTTCTGATCCGGCTCGTGCCCCTGGCGGTACTCGCCTCGCTGTGGTGGCTGATGGGCCTCGCCGTGGCCGCCACGCACGCGCCGAACATCCTGCAGTTCACCGAGCAGCCGGGCGCCATCTGGAACCCGACGAGCCTCACCGAGAGCCTGCGGCTGATGGGCTACTGGCCCAGCTACTTCGGGATCAGCTACACCGGTCCGCTCAAGCCGTTCTACGCGTCGGCCGGGCCGCTGCTGTTCTCGCCATGGGTCGTGGGAGCGTCGCTGCTCGTTCCCGCACTCGCGCTCGCCGCCCTGCCGTGGACGCTGCGCCGCCGCTATGCCGCCTTCCTGCTGCTGTTGACGCTCCTCGGACTGCTGGCGATGACGGCGGGCTTCCCCAACGGCACGCCGCTGCGCCGCGGGCTGCTCTTCTCCTACTACCACTTCTCCCTGCTGCAGGTGCTGCGCACCAGCTACAAGGCGGGGCCGCTGGTGGCCGTCGGGCTCGCCTGTCTCGGTGGCCTGGGAGCGAGTGCGCTCGCCTCGCGCCTGCGTGGGCTGGCCAGGCTCACAGGGCGGCGGTGGGCGAGCGCGTGCGCAGTGGCGCTGGGCGTCGCCCTGCTGGCGGCCGGGTCGTGGCCGCTGGTCAACGGCACCGCGCTCGACGCGACGCTGTCGCTCCCCCACGGCGTCCCCGCGGCGTGGCATCAGGTCGCCTCCGACCTCGACCGCGATCTGCCGGCGCAGGACCGCGCGATGGTGCTCCCCGGTCAGCTGTTCGGCTTCTATCGCTGGGGCGGCACGGTGGACCCGATCCTGCCGGCGCTGAGCTCGCGCCCGGTCGCCGAGCGCGGCATCACCCCGTATGCCGACCTGCGCGCGGACGACCTGATGTGGGGCGTCGACTCGCTGGTGACCCAGCAGCGCGCCTATCCCGGTCAGCTGCGCCCGCTGCTCAACCTGGTCGGCGTGGGCGCGGTCGTCGTCGGGTCAGACGGCGACCTCTCGCGCAGCGGCGAGATGGCCCCGGCGGACGCCGCTCGGGTGCTGGCCGGACAGGGACTGTCCCGTCCGGCGCGCTCCTACGGCGCTCGGCGGGCGTTCCAGTCCGGCGCGGGCCAGCTGGCGGCGCGCACCGTGCTGCCGGAGGTCCGGCGCTACGCGCTGCCCACCTCCGGGATGGTCCGGGTGCTCCCAGCCGCCGCGCCGACGATCCTCGACGGCGACGGCGACGGCGTGATCGACCTGGCGGCGCTCGGCGCCTTGCCCTCCGGCCAGGCGCTGCGCTACGCCGCCGACATGTCGACCGCCCAGATCCGCGCGGCCGCGGCCGCGGGCGCCAACCTCGTGATCTCCGACAGCAACCGCCGCCAGATCATCGCCACCTCCTCGCTGTTTCAGAACACGGGTCCGGTGCTCGGACCGACGGATCCGATCTCCAAGGACTCGGCGCAGCTCGACCCGTTCCCGCAGGCGGGGAGCGCCGCCCAGACGGTGACCGAGCTCGGAGGTGGAGTGAGTTACGTGCGCTCGACCTTCTCGCCGGGTTATCCCCAGTTCCCCGAGCACCGGCCGTTCGCCGCGCTCGACGGCAACCCCAACACCGAGTGGCTGGTCGATCGCCACGTCGACGCCTCCCAGCGCGATCTGCAGATCGGCTTCCCCAGGCCCCGCTCGGTGCCCTACGTCAACCTCACGCCGTACGACGACGCACGCGCGTCGGTGCTGGCGGTCAGCATCAACGGTGAGCACTTTGCGATCCACCCGGGCCTCAACCACCTCGTCCTGCGCGACCGCGCCAGGCTCTCGCAGCTCACCGTCTCCCTGGACCGGGTCACGCATCCGCGGGTCGCCGCGGGTGGCGGCGGCGGGATCCGGGAGCTCGCGATCCCGCGCGTCCACGCCACCGAGGCGCTGCGCCCGCCGGTCCTCGTCCAGCGCGCCCTGGCTCACACCGACCTCGACCGTGACGCGCTCACGTATGTGTTCTCGCGGACCACCGGCGACCAGCCGTTCGCCCGCCAGCCGTTCGACCCCGATCCGCAGTTCGGAGACATCGATTACCCGGGCGACGGCGAGACGGTGCTCGCCCGCAGCTTCTCGGCACCCGCGGCCCGCCGCTGGACCGCTCAGGGATGGGTCAGCCCCGCGGCCACCGCCCCCGACCCCGCGCTCGACCGGCTGGCCGGCTATCGCGGCACCGACAGCTTCGCTTCGTCGTCGCGCTTTCAGGGACGACCCGGCTATCGGGCGTCCTCGGCGTTTGACCGCAGCGCGCCCGACGCCGGCTGGGTCGGCGAGTGGTACTCGGACCGCGGCGCGTGGCTGGAGGTCTCGGCCACCCACCGGCTGACGATCAGGCGCCTGCGCCTCGTGCCGTCGGCCGCGCCCGTGCGCCGGCCCACGCTGATTTCGATCAGCTACCCGGGAGGCACCACCTCCCCGCTGCGCGTGAGCCCAGACGGCGTGGTAACGGTGCCCAGGGCCCTGCGCGCTCCTCGTTTTCGCATACACGTAATAGCCGCCGGCTTCCCGAGTTTCACCCCCTCGTCCAAGCGTGGCGTGCGCGCGGTCGGCATCGGCCGGGTGCAGGGGATCGCCGGCCTCGGCGCCCGTGTCTCGATTCCCCGCAGCGGACCGCTGCCCGGCGGCTGCCGGGGACCGTCGCTGACCGTCAGCGGCCGGCAGGTCCGCCTGGCGCTGAGCGCGACGATCTCCCAGCTGGACGCCGGCCAGCCGCTGCGCGCCCACTCATGCGGGCGCCCGGTCGCACTGCCGGCCGGACCGCTCACCCTGCGCGGACAGCCGGGACCACTGCTCGTCGACCTGCTGGCGCTGCGCTCGGCGCCGCCCACGCCGGTGGCGATCGCCGCGAGCGGCACCGGGGCGGCCGGCGGCGATGTCGGCAGCGCGGCCGGCAGCGGGGCCGGTGGCGGCGATGTCGGCAGCGCGGCCGGCGGCGGGCGCGTACTCACGCCCGGCCACGTGGGCAACGGCTCGGTGACCGGCGTCAGCGTGGCCGTCCACGGCGCGTCCTGGCTGGTGCTCGGCCAGAGCTATGACCCCGGCTGGCAGGCCACCTGCGACGGCCGCTCGCTGGGCGCGCCGGTGCCTCTGCAGGGCTACGCCAACGGCTGGCCGCTGAGCCACGGCTGCACGCATCTCAGCTTCGGCTTCGCCCCCGACCGGCTGATGGTCGACGCGGACATCGTCTCGGGCCTGGCCGCCCTCGGGATGCTCGTATTGCTCGCCGTACTGGCGGTTCGCCGGCGACGGCGGTCGCCGACGCCTCCGGCCGGCCGGACAGATCAGGCTCTGGCCGATCTGCCGGCCGCCGGACCGCCCCGGCGCTGGTCACCGGCACGCGCACTCGCGGCCGGGGTCGTCGCCGCGGCCGTGCTCGGGTTCGTGTTCGCGCTGCGCGCCGGCGTCGTCCTCGGGCCGTTGCTGGCCTACGCGCTCTGGCGGGGCGTACCGGAGAGCCGGCTGACCCGGCTCGCCGGCGCGCTGCTCGTGATCGTCGTCCCCGCCATCTATCTCATCTTCCCGCCGGGCAACGAGGGCGGCTTCGATCCCAACTACGCCGAGGTCGAGATCTACGCCCATTTCGTTGCCGTGCTGGCGGTGTGCGCGCTCGGGCTGGCGCTCGTGCGCGTGCTCGCCGACCTGCGCTCGACGCGGACGAGAGGAGAATCCCACAGATCAGTGACCCCACAGTGCTGATGACCGCCGACGTCCACGGGCTGGCCGGGCGCCTGGGGGAGCTGCGCGCCGCGCTGGCCAACCTCGCTGAGGGCAGCCGTGGCGAGCCCGGCTGCGAGAGCTTTCGCTTCTTCGACGCCGAGGAGCTCGGGGACGTCTTCCTGCTGTCGGCGTGGGCCGACGAGCGGGCGCTGCGCGACCATTACCGAACGCCGCACTACCGCCGCTACCGCGCGGCCGTCGGCGAGCTGCTCGCGCGCCCGTCCGACGTGACCGTGCACCACATCTCCGAGAACGTCCACGCCCTCGACCCGAACCCGCCCGATCCCGGGATGTTCGGTTAGTGGCCGTGCGCGCACCGGTCGCGTCCCCCCGGCGCAACCGCGTGACGCCGACCGGCGACATCGAGGCCCTGGCGCTCCGGTGCGCGTGGACGGGCAACCGCGGCATCCTGCACTCCGGCAGCGGCGAGATCGTGCGTCTGCACGCGCACCCGCACTGGCTCACCTGCACGCTGCAGTACAAGGGCCTGCGCCGTGAGCAGTGGCTGCCGCATCGCCTCACCTGGTTGTTCTTCCACGACGAGGCGGTCTCGCTGGCCGCCGGGCACCGGCCCTGTGCCCTCTGTCGCCGCGACGGCTACAACGCGTACCGCGCGGCCTGGGCCGAGGGGCTCGGCGAACCGCCGCCCTCGGCTGAGGCGCTCGACCGGCAGCTGCACGCCGAGCGCCTCGTGCGCGGGACGCGCCGGCGCCGGATCCACTCCGTCGCGTGGCAGGAGCTGCCGGCCGGTGCGTTCGTGCTGACCGGCGAAGGGGCGCCGGCGATCGTGCTCGACGAATGCCTCGTGACGTGGACGCATCTGGGCTACGGCCAGCGCCTGCCGCGACCGGTGCGCGGCAGCGCCCCGACGCTGACGCCACCCGCGAGCCTCGCCGTGCTGCGCGCGGGCTATCCGGTGCAGATCGACGACGGAGCGCGCGCGGCCGCTGACGGCTGATGTGAGGCGACCGCGATCCGGGCGCGACCGGGTCAGTAGGGCCAGACGTCTGAGCCGAGGCGGCGCGCCATCGCCGGTAGCCGCGCCACGAGCAGCACCTTGATCGCCAGGTTGCGCGCGAACCAGGGCAGCTGGGCCAGGCCGCGGGCCATCTCCAGCGCCCGGGTGGCGCTCGGCAGGGCAGCGACGCGCTCGTACTCGGCGAGCGACCCGCTGCGTCCGCGATAGCGCCAGCCGGCGCGACCGATCACCTCGGCGGCCAGTGCGAGCGTGACGCCCACCGAGGAGAAGGAGTCGTGGACGAGCAGCCGTCCTCCGACGGGCACCCGCGCTCCCCAGCGGCGCAGGTCGGCGCGTGCCGGGACGAAGCGGTGCGCCCCGTCGACGTAGAGCAGCCCGATCTCGCCGCCGACGTCGTCGAGCGCGTCCTGGGAGAAGCGCCGGACGTGGCGCACGCGGGCCGCGACGCCGGCGTGGCGCAGGTTGGCGGCGAACGCCTCGTGGTCGGCCTCGCCGACGTCCGGCCGGTCGCCGTACTCCCGCGGACCGCGGTCGCCGCCGCGGTGCGGGTCGATCGCCACCACCTGCACGCCGTCGGCGGCCGCCAGGGCGAGCACGATCGTCGAGCGTCCCCGGAAGCTTCCGATCTCGACGATCTGCGCGGGGGCGCACAGCGAACCGGCGGCGTCCCACAGCCGCCGTGCCTGAGCGGGGGTCAACCAGCCGGGGACCGGCGCGATCGCCGAGTGCGCCCGCTCCCAGGGCGGCGGGGCGTCGACGCTCACGCCGTGCGGCCGGCGACCAGCCGGGCGCGCAACCGCCGGCGCAGCTGCACCGGCGAGGTCTGCGCGGCGTCGAGCAGGACCGATAAATACGCGGAGGCGGTGGCGTCCCAGTTGAAGCCGTGGGCGCGTGTCTGCGCGACCGCGCCGAGACGGGCTCGCAGCTCGGCGGAGACGATGAGCTCACGCACACGACGGGTGAGCTCGTCGACGTCGTCGGCGAGAAAGCCCGTCTCACCGTCGACGATCGACTCGCGCAGCCCGCCGACGCGCAGGGCGACGGTCGGGGTGCCGCGGATCGCCGCCTCCATCACGGTGTGACACCACCCCTCGGCCGATGACGCCGTCAGCGACACCCACGCGCGGTCATACAGCTCCGCCTTGCGCTGCTCGTCGACGTAGCCGTGCATGACGACCCGGTCCTGCAGTCCCCTGGTCCTGATCTCGGCCTCGAGCGCTGCCCGGTGATCACCCTCGCCGGCGATGTCGAGCGTCGCCTCCGGCAGGCGCTCGAGCACGTCGAGGATCACCTCGATGCGCTTGTACTGCTTGAGGCGGCCGAGATACAGCAGCAGCGGCGTCTGCGCCTCGGCGACCGGCGCGTAGGGCTGCTTCTCGACTCCAAGGTAGGCGACGTGGATGTTGGAGGCGGGGACCCCGAGCCCGATCAGGTCGTCCTGAGCGGAGCGGGAGATCGTGAGCACCGGCGTCGTGCGATACAAGTGCTCCAGCGGCAGGCGCTCGAGCAGCGTGGCGGCCACCCGGCCGCGCCGGCCCAGCTCGAACACGTAGTGGTCCTGGTGGACGTGCTGGCAGAACACCACGCGGGGTATTCGCAGCCACGGCCACAGGGAGGTGAAGAACGCAATCCCGTTGATCACCTCCATGATCACGTCGGCATCGCGCCCGACCCCGCGGGTCAGGACCGCCCACGCGGCCCGTGCGAAGACCGTCAGCCGCGTGCCCATGCGATGGATCTCAAGCCCGGCCGTCGGGGACTCGAACTTCGAGGCCCCCGGGTAGTCGCCGGCGATGACCGTCACCCGGTGCCCCCACGCCAGCCAGCGCGAGACCTCGGCGTACAGGGCCGTCCCGGTCCCACCGGCCTGCGGGTGCGTCCAGTCGCGGTCCGACAGGATCAGGATGTGCAGGGAGGCAGCGGACGTCTGGGCGGTGGGCACGCGCGCACGCTACCGGAGAAACCACCACCGCCCACCCCTCAGACCGCCCCCGCCATGATCTACCGTTGCAGCCCGTGAGCTCCGCCCCCGCCATCATCACGCGTCCTCAGGGGGTGCAACGCGTTCTCACGCTGTGGCGCCTGTTTCGCTCCGAGCAGACCGACCCGGGGCCGTTCTACCGGCTGCTGGCCGCCGAGGCCGCGGAGGATCTCGATCGCCGCTATGGGCCGCTGCGCGGCCGGTCGGTGCTCGACCTGGGCTGTGGGCCCGGGTACTACACGGCGGCACTGCGTGACCGCGGCGCCGACGTCATCCCCGTCGACAACGACGTGTCCGAGATGCAGCTGGCCGGCCAGGCGCCCGCGGGAGCGCTGGTCGCCGATGCCGGGAACCTGCCGCTCGACGACGCCAGCGCGGACGGCGTGTTCTGCTCCAACCTGCTCGAGCACACGCCGGACGCCGCGCCCGTGCTCGCCGAGATCGACCGCGTACTGCGTCCCGGCGGCTGGGGCTATATCTCGTGGACGAACTGGTACTCGCCATGGGGCGGGCACGACATGAGCCCCTACCACTTCCTCGGGCCGCGACTCGGCCCGCGGATGTACGTGCGCCGGCACGGCCAGCCACGGAAGAACCCCTACGGCGCGGGGCTGTGGGCCTGTCACATCGGTCCCACGATGCGTCTGCTGCGCCGCCATGAGCGGTTGGTCATCGAACGTGTGGAGCCGCGCTACTGGCCGCAGCTGGCCTTCATCTGCAGGATCCCGGGGGCCCGCGAACTGCTGACCTGGAACTGCGTGATCCGGGTGCGCAAGCGGTGAGCCCCGCCCGGATCGGCCTCGCCGTCGCGGCGATCATCGCCACTGCCTGGTTCGCGCTCGGCGTCTATCAGAGCCGCGCCGTCTCACAGGCACGGTCGGCGGCCGTAGGCCGGTTGACCGTCGCCCAGGCTCGTCATGCCGACAACCTGCTCCACGAGGCGGCCACGCTGAACCCCGACCAGGCCGTCGACGTGCTGCGCGCCCAGGTGGCCCTCGCCAGCGGAGACGCCGTGCGCTCGCGTCAGATCCTCAACGGGGTTGTGCGGCGAGAGCCTCAGAACCTCGATGCCTGGATCGCCCTGACGCGGGCCTCGGCGAACGACTTCCGCCAGCGCCGGCTCGCGCTGCTGCACATCCTCAAGCTCGCCCCGCCCGCCAAGCCGGTGGGCTAGCGGCGGGGCACACTAGCCGGCCGCCCAGCTGTCGGCGATCCGCGAGCGATGACCGGCCGCCTCGGGACCGCGGATCGGCATCCGGGGGATGACCTCGGAGATCGGCACGGCATCCCGTCCGCCGCGCCGGCGGCGCTCGCGCAGGACCGCCGGCAACAGTGCAAGCGCGGCCGCGCAGGCGCGCAGATGGATTCCGAGCCGGCGTTCGCGCACCGCCTCGCGCAGCCATGACAGCTGGCGGTAGGCGACGAGCGGCAGCCAGCGGACGGGGAAGGCCTTGGCGATGAGCAGCAGCGAGTTGCGCTGGACGTAGAAGTGCTGGGCACCGGGCCGCGGCGACGAGCCGCCGCCGGCGTGCAGCGCGACCGCCGGGACGTAACGACAGCGCCAGCCGGCCCGGCGCAGGGCCAGGGCGAGATCGACGTCCTCCAGATAGGCGAAGTAGCGCTCGTCGAAGCCACCGACGCCGAGCACGGCGTCACGGCGGTAGACGGCGGCGCCGGCACACGCCCCGAACACGTCACCCGGTGCGTCGAAGCGGCCGTCGTCGCGCTCGAAGCGCCCACGCTGCACGCAGGCGCCGTCCCGGCGCAGGACGTCGCCCGCGTCGTAGATCGCGCGCCGGTCGTCCAGCTGGAGCATCTTGCACGCGACCGCCCCGACGCACGAGTCGTCGCCGAGCGCGGCGCACATCACCGCCAGCCAGTCGGTCTCCAGCTCGACGTCGGTGTTGATGAGCGCGACGAGTTCCGAGGCCGCGGCGGCGATCCCGCGATTGGCGGCATGGGCGAACCCGGTGTTGGCACCGAGGCCGAGCACGCGTACGCCGGGATGATCGGCCTGCAGATAGGCCAGCGAGTCGTCGGCTGAGCCGTTGTCGACGACGATCACCTCCGCGGCGGGCAACTGCTGGAGGGCGAGCGAGGCCAAGCAGCCGGGAAGCCAGCGGCACCCGTTCCAGTTGGGTATGACAACGCTGACGGCGGGCGCGGCGGCGGTCATGGCGCGGCGGGGCGCAGGCGGATGGTGCCCGGGGGAGCGTTCTCGCCGACGGCCGCCGGCCGCGCGAGGGCGAGCAGCGTGCCGGCGAGGATGATCGCCACGAGCGTCACCGCCGGCATCTCCCAGTCCCAATCCAGGGGAGCGTGCGCGATGTAGGCGACGAAGCCGGCGATCGGTCCGGCGGCCAGCGGCGTTGCCCGCAGCGCTTGGCGCGCCGCGACGGCGATCCCGCCGAGAAATGCGAGCAGCCCGGCGAGGCCGACCAGGCCGAGCTCGGCCATCGTCTGCAGCGGCAGCGAATGGGCGTCCTGGGCGAAGTCCTCGAAGTGGCGCCACCGCAGCCAGTACACCGACCAGTTGCCGGCGCCCACGCCACGCAGAGGCTGCTGGCCGAATGCCCGCAGCGCGACCCGCCAGTAGTCATAGCGGTTGCTGCGCAGGCTGACCAGCCGGTTGGCGCCACCCGAGAGCTGCTGGGCGGCGGCGCTCGTCTCCTTGGCGCCGACGATGATCGCCAGGGCCAGTCCGGCGCAGATCAGCGCGGCGGCGATCAGCGGCGTGCGCCGGGGCATCGGCAGCGGCCCGGTGTGTCCCCGGGAGATCAGCCGGCGCTGGAAGAGCGCCGCCACGCCCGCGAGGACCACGAACAGGGCGAGTGCGATCGCTCCCTGGCCTTCGCGGGTGCCCAGCGAGCCGTGCAGGCCGGTCACGCCGGCGAACGGCGCGCAGGCCACTGCGGCGAGCGCGGCGGCCACCACGACGAGTGCAACCGATTGGGCCTGCTCGCGGGAGCCGGCGACGGCGATCAGCGCGACCAGGCCGGCGGCGCACGCGAACAGCGCCCCACGTGAGAAGGAGATGTACAGACCGACGCCGAGCGGCACCGCGGCAGCGGCCGCCGCGATTCGCATCCCGGGCCCGCGCGTGGCGTCACCGGCGAGGCGGGTGACGAGCACGACCCCGATCGCCGCCAGCTCCCCCATCGCGTTCCAGTAGGTGAGCGGCTGCTCCAGGCGGCCCTGTGCGCTGACCGAGCGCGCAAAGTGCAGGAGGCCCGGCAGCAGTCGTCCGCTCACTCCGTAGCCGACCACGATCAGCGTTCCCGCGGCCAGCGCCGGCTCCACGAGCGGCCGCACGCGCCGGCCGCCGAGCAGCAGGGCGGCGGCGATCAGCGTTCCCAGATACAGCGTCACGACCTGCGAGGCGTGATACGCGTTGCCGGCGATCGGCGACCACGTGATCGACACGAGCGACCACCCCGCCAGCAGCGCGAGGCCGCCGATCGTCGCCACGGCGGCGCGGCCGCGCGGAATACCAACGCATCCGGTACCGGCGAGGGCGGCGACGGCGACGAGCAGCCAGCCCGCCAGCCCGGCCCAGGTGCGCGGGCCGTCGAAGTAGCCGCCGCTGAAGAACGCGAGCACCGTCGGCCCGGCCAGCAGGATCAGGCGGGCGGCGTTGGCGGCGGCCGACCGCACCGCGGTTAGGGCTGGGTTTCCCGGCCCGCGCGCCGCAGCAACCGCGTGGAGGCCAGTGGCTGGCGCTCGCTGCCGGGGGACGGGAAGGCGGACGCCTGGCCGGCGCGGACCTGGTTGAGCATCCCCTCACGAAAGCGCGCCGAGTCGAAGCGCAGGGCGTTGCACACGCAGGCCGCCGGGTCGACCTCGGCGTCGTCGAAGCGCAGCACGGCGGAGGCGAGCTCCTCGGGACCGCCGGACCAGAAGCAACCGGTGTCGCCGTCGAGCACCGTCTCCAGGGCGCCGCCGCCTTGCCTGGCGATGACGGGCCGGCCGGCGGCCTGGCTCTCGACCGCGGCGATGCCGAACTCCTCGACTGACGTGACGACCATCGCGCGGGCTCCCGCCATCAGCGAGGCCACCTCGGCGTCCGAGACGCGTCCCGTGAATCTGACCGCCGCCCCGGCCCGCCGCCGCAGCCGCCGCTCGTCGGGACCGTCGCCGACGATCACGAGCGGCAGCCGCAACCGGTTGAACGCCTCGACGGCAACGTCGATCTCCTTGTGGGGCATCAGCTCAGATACGAGCAGGTAGTAGTCGCCGACCGCTCCGGGGGTGAAGCGCGCCGTCTCGACCGGGGGATAGACCACCTCCGCGTCGCGACCGAAGTAGGCGTGGATCCGCGCCTGGGTCGTCTGCGAGTTGGCGACGTAGCGGTTCGTGCGCTGAGCGGCGATCCAGTCCCACTGGCGCCAGCGCCGGAACGCGGCCCGCAGCAGTCCGCGCGCCACCGGGTTTCGCAGGCGGGCGAGCGTGCCGTCGCGATCGTTCCAGACGTACCGAAAGGGGTTGTGGCAGTAACTCACGTGGGTGGTGTGCTCATCGCAGAGCACGGCGTGCGCCCACGCCGACGAGCTCGAGACGACAAGCTCGTAGCTTGACAAATCAAACGACTCGATCGCGGCCGGATACAGCGGCAGCAGCGTGCGAAATGTCCGCGCCGAGGGACGCAACCGCTGGAGGAACGAGCTGTGGACGACTCGGTGGGCGAACCGGCCCTCCGTCCCGTCCTCGTCGTAGACGGCGGTGTAGATCTCGGCCTGAGGCCACATCGCGCACAGTTCGGCGAACACCCGCTCGGCGCCCCGAAGGTCGAGCAGAAAATCGTGCACGAGCGCGACCCGCGCGGGCGCCGGGCCCGTGTGAAACCGATCTACCACGCCCGCAGTCTATGCATCGACCTGTCGGACGGCCCCGGGGTGTCCTGGCACGGATACTCTGCCCAACGGATGGGCCCACTCCTGTTCGTCAGCTATTCGGGGGCGTTCGGAGGAGCCGAGCGGGTGCTGCT
>DATAUL010000201.1:0-4050 GCA_036268255.1 Solirubrobacteraceae bacterium
GAGTCAGCCGCCGAAGCCGACCCGGTGAGCCTCGTTGTCGACGAGCACGTAGACGATCTTCGAGCAGTCGAGCGCCACCGTCGATTCCTCAGCCTCGAGGTCGTGCCAGCCACCGCTCTCCAGCGCGCTCCGGAGCTTGGCCAGCTCATTGGGAGCCACGCGGGCGCTGAGCACCGGCCCCCCGAGGAAGCCGATGTTGATCTTCTGGGGCTTGTCGGTATCCGCCATTGTCAATGTCCCTCCGCAGCTGGCTGCACGATTTCGGTGAGGACCCCGCCGGTGGAGGCAGGGTGCAGGAATGCGACCCTTGAACCGCGGATCCCGATCCGCGGCTGCGAGTCGATCAGGCGCAGGCCCGCCGCGGCGCAGGCGTCGAGCGCCTCCTGGACGGACCCGACGCGGTAGGCGACGTGATGCAGACCCGAGCCCCGGCGCGCCAGGAACTTGCCCACGGCGGTTTCCGGTCCGAGCGGCTGGAGCAGTTCGACGTGGGAGTCGCCCGCGTCCAGGAGCGCGGCGTCCACGCCCTGCTCGGTCACCGTCTCGCGGTGCACGAGCGGCATCCCGAGCTGGTCGCGGTACAGCACCAGCGCGGCGTCGATGTTCTCGACGGCGACGCCGACGTGGTCGATCGCGGACAGCATCCGCGGCCGAGGATACCGGGAGGTCTACTCGCTGCTGTCGGTGCGGGCCGGCGGGAGATCGGCGGGCGTGGTGGCGGCAACGTGCAGATGCCCCGCGGGACGACGCTCGGGAGCGGCCTGCGGGATGCCCTGCATGACCCGTTCGATGTCGCCGCGTTCGATCACCTCGTTGGCCAGCAGCGTGGCCGCCAGCTCGTCGAGCTGGGCGCGGTGCTCGGTGATGATCGTATGCGCGGCGCGTGAGGCGCGGTCGGCCAGCGCGCGCACCTCCTCGTCGCTCACCCGTCGGGTGGTCTCCGATTGGCCGTCGGCGGCCACCTGCATCGAGGTGAACTCGGTGCCCATCGCGTAGTCGTGAACCATCGACCGGGCGATATCGGCGACGCGGCGCAGGTCGTCGCTGGCGCCCGTCGTGATCGAGCCGAACACGAGCTCTTCCGCGGTGCGGCCGCCGAGCAGCATCGTCATCATGTCGATCAGCTCTTCGCGGGTCTTGAGATAACGGTCCTCCTCGGGCAGGTTCAGGGTGTAGCCCAGCGCCTTGCCGCGCGGCACGATCGAGATCCGGTGGACACGGTCGACCGATGGCAGGAGCTCGCCGCACAGCGCATGGCCGGCCTCGTGGTAGGCGACCACCTTGCGCTCGTGGTCGGAGAGCGTGCGCCGCGACTGCATCCCGGCGACGACCCGTTCCAGGGCCGCGTCGAAGTCCATACTCTCGACCGTGACCCCGCCGCGGCGGGCGGCGAAGATCGCCGCCTCGTTGCAGATGTTGGCCAGGTCGGCGCCGGTCAGCCCCGCGGTCTGGCGGGCGAGCAGGCCGAAATCGACGTCGTCGGACAGCGGCTTGTTGCGCGAGTGCACCTGCAGGATGCGCTCGCGACCGCCGACGTCGGGCGGGGTGACGAAGATCTGGCGGTCGAAGCGGCCCGGGCGCAGGAGGGCCGGGTCGAGCTTCTCCAGCAGGTTGGAGGCGGCGATCACGACGACGTCGTGCGTCGAGCCGAAGCCGTCCATCTCCACGAGCAGCTGGTTGAGCGTCTGGTCGCGCTCGCTGCCGCCGACATCCATGCCCCGGCGCCCGCCGACGGCGTCGAGCTCGTCGATGAAGATGATCGCGGGGGCGTGCTTGCGCGCGGAGCTGAACAGGCGCCGGATGCGGGCCGAGCCGACCCCGACGAACATCTCCACGAACGAGGCCGCCGACTGCGAGTAGAAGACCGCTCCGGACTCGTGAGCGACCGCCTTGGCGAGCAGGGTCTTGCCGGTCCCCGGGGGGCCGTAGAGCAGGACGCCGCGGGGAACACGGGCGCCGATGGCGCGGAAGCGCTTGGGATCGCGCAGGTAGTCGACGACCTCGCGCAGCTCGTCCTTGGCCTCGTCGACGCCGGCGATGTCGGCCCAGGCGATGACGGGGGCGGAGTCCGGCTTGATCTCCTTGGGCCGCGTGCGCGGCATCTGCCGCTTGACGCTGAAGAGCCCGATGACGAGCAGGCCCATGAAGATGATCGGCAGCCAGCCCTGGAGCCACGAGACGAGGTCGGGATAGCCGAGAAATTCCGCGAAGATCATGGCGCCACGCCGGTTATCGGCGCGTCCGACGCGTTACTGAACCCGCTCTAGACGCGGGTTCGGCGCGTAGGCTCGTCCGGCCTTGGCGTTCGGGTGCCCATCGAGCAGCACGACGTCAGCGGTGAAGTCGTTCTGACCCCGGATCAGCGAGGACCCGACGCCGTAGGCGTCGACCGGGACGCCGGCTGCCTCGAACTCGCGGATGCGTTGCGCCGTGAAGCCGCCCGACGCGACGATCTTGACGTTCCCGTAGCCGGCGTTGTCCAGGGCGCTGCGGACCTTCTCCACCAGCCGCGGGTTGACGCCGGTGGGGTCAAAGCCGCCCATGTCGTCGAGCAGGGAGCGGTCAACGAGCTGCTCGGATGTGTCCAGGCGCACCCCCCACAGCTTCGGCCCCAGCGCCTCGGCGACCTCGAGCGCGGTCCTCACCGAGTCATTGTCGAAGTCGACGAGCACGGTGATGTTCATGACGGAGTGGTAGCGGTCGGCGAACTTGACGGCCGCCTTCACAGTGTCAGCGCCGTACGCCGCGATTAGCCCGTGGGGCACGGTCCCGATCCCGCGGCCACCCCACCACGAGGCCTGGGCGTCGGTGGAGACGCCGATCGCGCCGGCGACGTGCGCGCTCCAGCCGTCGCCGGTCTGCACGAGCCAGTGGTCGTGGCGGGCGGGGAAGTAGAAGATCTGCTTGCCGCGAGCCGCCTGGACCACCTCGGCGACGTTGCGCATGATCAGCGAGCGGCGCGCCATCGAGCCGAGGTAGACCGTCTCCAGGTGGGCGAACAGCGAGTAGTCGCCCTCGATCGTCATCACCGTCTCGCGGGGTGCGATCCGATCGCCTTCGTGCAGGGCGTGAACGACGAGTTGGTCCCAGCCGTTGACCCATTCGCCGTTGGCCTCGTGGCCCGCGGACGTCTTGAGGACCGCGATCGCCTCGTCGATCCCGCCGAGCACCGAGTCCTCCTTCTGGAAGACCTGCATCGTCACGTGGGGATGCTCGCCCTCGGCCTCGAGCAGGTTCTTGGTGAGCACGAAATACGCGTCGGAGTAGTAGCCGCCGCGGATCCGATCGACCGGGAGACGGAAGATCTCGGGGTCGAGGCGCGTTGAGACCGCGGTTGACATGGCGTGAGTCTATTCGGGCCTTGGCGCCGCCTACGGGCGGTGTTACCGTGGACCGGCGATGCTCGCCGTCACATTCATCTGAGTACCCGCCTGTCCGCCGCGCGCCGAGCGCGCCGCGGGCTGCCCTGACCCTCCCGTCTCAGATGAGGACCCGTCGTGAGCTCGTACCTGCGCGTCCTGCGCTATCCAGATTTTTGATACCTGTTCCTTGGCCAGTCGGCGAGCGCCGTCGGCGATCAGGTCGTGATCGTCGCGCTGGCCCTGTACATCACCCAGCGAACCGGCTCGGCGACCGATCTCGGCGTGGTGCTCGCCGCCCAGGCGCTGCCGCTGATCGCCCTGATCCTGTGGTCGTGATCGAGGCGCACGCGCTGTCGCGGGTGAGCGCCTATGACTGGATGGGCTCACTCGCGCTGTTGCCCCGCTCCACCCCCCTATCCATTAGCAACCAGATGGATCTGAGCATTGAGATGAATCCGAGCTGGCAGCTAGCTTGGCTCTAATGCTCCGATTCAGAAGCTCGTGTGCCTTCGAGCACTAAGCGACGGTCGTCACACCACTTCGATCGGCATCAGCTTCGAGCTGCGGCCGGGCAGCAGGGACAAGCGGCGTGCCGTCCCGCGTCGCGGCGAGCACCTGGTCCATCTCGTGCGCTGGGAGCGGGCGACCGAACAGGTAGCCCTGAGCGTGGTCACAGCCGTACCCGCGC
>DATAUL010000202.1:0-15970 GCA_036268255.1 Solirubrobacteraceae bacterium
ACGGTGGGCATCTACGTCTCATCTGACGGCGACTTCCCCCTGCACGAGAGCTTCGTGATCCAGTCCAACGCGATCGACAGCTCCCCCGTGCTCACCAACCTCCGCGCCGTCACCACCGGCACCTACACCGTCGCTGACAACGTCTAGGTAGCAACGCCCGCGCGGCGACCGGCGACCACCGCCGTCCGCCGCCGCCCAGCCCGCCCGCACGACCACGCCCAAGCACGCACCAGCACCGTGCCTGCTTGGTAAAGTCGGGAGCCGCGCCCTCCCGGGCGCGTCCTGCAAAAGTCGTGGAAATCGTGGAAGGAGGCGAGCGCCGATGCGTGCAGTCGATGCCCTGATGGAATGCCTGAAGGCCGAAGGTGTCGACGTCGTATTCGGGCTCCCGGGGGGCGCCAACCTCCCCACCTACGACGCGTTCTACGACGCCGGCATCCGCCACATTCTCGTCCGCCATGAGGCCGGCGGCGGGCACGCCGCCGAGGGATACGCGAAGGCCACCGGCAAGGTCGGCGTCTCACTGGGGACCAGCGGCCCCGGCGCGACCAATCTCGTCACGCCCATCTGCGACGCGATGATGGACTCCGTTCCGGTCGTGTTCATCACCGGTCAGGTCCAGACCCACCTCCTCGGCACCGACGGCTTCCAGGAGGCCGACACGATTGGCATCACGATGCCGATTGTCAAGCACAGCTTCATGATCCGGCACCCGCTGGAGATCCCCCGGACGCTGCACGAGGCGTTTCACATCGCTCGCAGCGGCCGGCCGGGCCCGGTTGTCGTCGACATCCCGCAGGACCTCAGCCGCGCCGACATCCCCTACGAGCCGGTCGACGACATCCATCTGCCCGGATATCAACCGACGACGGACGGTAACCAGAAGCAGATCCGTCTGGCGGCCAAGGCGTTGGCCAATGCCCGGCGCCCGGTGATCTACGCCGGCGGAGGCGTTGTCAGCGCCAACGCCGCCGGTGAGCTCGTCGAGCTGGCGAGCGCCGGCCGCTTCCCGGTGACCTGCACGGTCATGGGGCTCGGCGCGTTCCCCGCCCCGCACGAGCAGTGGCTCGGGATGCTGGGCATGCACGGAACGCGGACGGCGAACTACGCGATGGACGAGGCCGACCTGATCGTCGCCATCGGAGCCCGGTTCGACGACCGCATCACAGGCAAGATCTCAGAGTTCGCGCCCCGCGCGAAGTTCATCCACATCGACATCGATCCGGCCGAGATCTCCAAGAACGTGCCCGCTCACATTCCGATCGTCGGCGACGCCAGGAACATCCTGCCACGCCTGACGGTCGAGTACCGGGCCCTGTCGGCCGATCCGGCGCGGGTCGATGAGTGGTGGTCGCGAATTCATACGTGGCAGGAGCGCCACCCGCTTGGATACACCGACTCCACGGATTCGGAGATCAAGCCCCAGTACATGATCAGGGCTCTGTACGAGGCGACTGGCGGCGACGCGATCGTCACCAGCGATGTCGGCCAGCATCAGATGTGGGCGGCCCAGTACTACGACTTCCCGCAGCCGCGACGCTGGATCAACTCCGGCGGTCTGGGCACGATGGGCTTTGGGTTGCCCGCCGCGATGGGTGCCAAGGTCGGCTGTCCGGATCAGACCGTGATCTGCGTGGCCGGCGACGGCTCGGTTCAGATGAACATGCAGGAGCTGGCCACCTGCTCCCAGGAGGGGATCGCCATCAAGGTGTTCATCATGAACAACGGCTACCTCGGCATGGTCCGCCAATGGCAGGAGCTGTTCTGGGACAAGCGCTACAGCCAGGTCGACATGGGCCAGTGGCCGGACTTCGTCAAGGTGGCAGAGGCCTATGGGGCGACCGGATTGCGCCTGACCGACAAGACCGCGCTGGTCGACGACATGCGAGCCGCGATCGCGACCGATGGGCCCGTGCTGGTCGACGTGCGCGTCACCCGCGAAGAGAACACCTACCCGATGATCCCGGCCGGCCAGGCGGCCCGGGACATGGTGGGCTGAGCCGTGGGCGAGCCCGCCACAAAAGAGGTGCTGTCGCTGGACGACCTCGACGCCGCCGTCGGGCTGCGCACCGGGCGAAAGCACATTCTCGCCATCCTCGTGGAGAACAAGCCGGGCGTCCTGACCCGCATCGCCGGTCTCTTCGCGCGGCGCGGGTTCAACATCGACACGCTGGCCGTCGGGCCCACCGATGACGACTCTCTCTCGCGGATCACGCTCACGCTCGATGGAGCTGTCCACCCGATCGACCAGGTGACCAAGCAGTTGCACAAGCTCGTCAACGTGCTCAAGATCCGTGACCTGGAGCCCGCTGAGGCCCTGGCCCGCGAGCTCGCCCTGTTCAAGATCAACGCCGACGGAGCCGCTCGCACCGAGGTCATGCAGATCTGCGAGATCTTCCGTGCCAAGGTGGTCGATGTAACCAAGCGCTCGATCGTCGCCGAGGTCACCGGGACCTGCGACAAGATCGACGCATTCGAGGCGCTCGTTCGGCCATTTGGGCTGATCGAGATGGCTCGGACGGGCGAGCTCGCGATCTCCCGCGGGCGCACCGAAACCTGACCGTTTGGCCAGTCGAGCAGTCGACGTCTAAGACGTCGACCTCGCGGGTATACTCGGCTCGCCTTCACCGCCGAGCGACCGTCTCGTCCGCGAGCGGTCGGCGGGGGAACCATTGTGGGTCTTGACCCACGGGGGCGAATCGGTCCCAAAGCGGACCGTAGCGCTTGAGAGCGCGAGCCCGTCAGCTCACCCCGTAGGCGCCATCGCGAATAGAACGGATGTCCATGAAGCCCTGGCTGGCAGCTCGGTCAAGGCGCGCTCTGACGCGCCTCCCGTGGTCGATCATGATCGCGAGCGTCATCGCCCTTTCGATGTGCGCCGGAATCGCGCACGCCGCTCACCTCCGGCGCCACCGCGGCCGGGTGTTCTACGTCTCCCAAAGTGGCAACGACTCCAACAGCGGTCTCAGCCGGCTTGCGCCGTGGCGAAGCGTCACCCGCGTCAACGACGCGGCCCTTGCACCCGGAGACGAGGTGCTGTTCGCCGGTGGACAGACGTTCTCGGATGCGACCCTGATGCCGGGACAGGGCTTCAACGTCTCCGGAGAGCAGGGTCGTCCGGTCGTCTTCGGCGCGTACGGTCACGGACGAGCGAACATCCCTCAGGGGGTGTGGCTGGGAACCGACGACGAGCATCCCGACGGCCCGAGGTACCTCACCTTCAAGTCGCTGGCTCTGGGGCCATACAAGGGCTTTCAGGGCACCGGGGACCACATCTCGCTGTTCGGGCTGAGCGTCTCGCACCTGATGCCCGACACGGCAGCGCAGGAAGTCGGCATCCAGTCTGAGGGCTACGACTGGGTGATCGCCCACAACGTGATCGACGACGTCGGCGACTCGGGCATGCTCCTGGGTTCCAGCGCGGATGTTCCGGGGGACCTCGCCGGTGGCGAGTACTACTCCGTTCACGACAATCTGATCACCTATACGGGGATGAACCCGGCCATCGACTATCCGGCTCACGGCATCTATCTCAAGGTCGCGCGCGCACACGTCTTCCATAACCGGATCTCGCACTTCCGCAACGAGGGCATCTCCGCTCGTTACCGCTACGCCAGCATCGTCGACAACCAGATCTCCGATGGCCAGATCGGCATCGGCTGGTACCAGTACGACAAGCTCGCCGGTGAGAGCCGGTTCATGGACAACCGGATCACCGATATGAGCGCGGCCGGCATCTTCGTCTGCGGCCTGGCCGAGGGGTGCGTCAAGCCGATCGAGAGCTTCGAGATTGCCAGCAACCGCATCAGCGGGATTCGTGGCCGGACCATGAACCTCCAGCCGGGAACCGGTACCTACGCGCTGGGCCGCTCGTCCTGACCACCGGCAAGGCGCTCAGCTGAGCGCCCTGCCATGATGCTGGCCTCATGAAGCAGATGCACGGGGCAGATTCGCCGACCGGGGCTCGGCAGCTCGTCCGGAGGGCCTTGGCGGCCACAGTTCGCCGGCTCCCGGCGCGTCTGCGCGGCAGCCTGCTGTTCACGACGCTCGTGTTCGGCCCGGTGGTGTTCACGATTCGGAGCTGGCTGCGACTGCTGGCGCTTCAGAAGCTCGGGCCGGCGATCATCGGCCGCGTCACCGGATCTGACGGACTGGTCGCGCTGGAGGTTCGAGACTGGGCAGGCCGGCCCCTGTACGTCCGGCCCGGGACGACGGACTGGGAGACCGCCCAGGTCTCACTGATCGGCCAGGTGCACCGGCCGCCGCCCGGCCAGGGCGAGGTGAGAACGATCCTGGACCTCGGGGCGAACATCGGAGCGACCGTCGCCGACCTCGCGGACGCCTACCCCGCCGCTCAGGTGCTCGGCATCGAGCTCGACGCCGCCAATGTCGCCGTGGCGGAACGCAACACCGCCGGTTGGCGGCCCCGGGCGAGCATTCTGCACGGGGCGGTCTGGACCGAGGACGGCGAGGTCGCCTACGGGGGCGATCGGGGCGAGTGGGCCTACCGCGTGCTGGACGCCATGGACGACCGTACGCGGGCGGCGGAGCTGGCCACGGTCCCCGCGTTCTCGCTGACGACGCTCATCGATCGGCTGGCACCGGGGGGCAGCGTGGACTACGTGAAGATGGATGTCGAAGGTGCCGAGCGCTTCCTGCTGGCCAGTGGCGACGGTTGGTCGGAGCGGGTGCGCTGCCTGCAGGTCGAGGTGCACCTGCCGCTCGACGTCGCCGGTTGCGCCCGAATGATGGAGGAGCTCGGGTTTCTGGTCACCGCCGATCCGACGGGCATCCCCTCGGTGACGGGGCTGCGATGAGCCTCCAGGACCAGGCGAGCGTCAACCACCGCGTGTGGGAGACCGAGGACCATGTCGCCGACTACTCCGACCGGTCACTCGCCCCGGTCGAGATGGTCATCCTCCTTCGCTACCGGGACGAGCTGTCCCGGCGGGTGCTCGAGGCGGGCTGCGGCGCCGGTCGCGTTCTCGGCTATCTCATCGAATTGGGTGGCCAGGTTCACGGCATCGATCTCTCACCCGCGATGGTGGAGTTCTGCCGTGCCTCGTACCCGGCAGCCGACGTCCGCGTCGGCGATGTCAGCACTCTCTCGCGGCAGTTGACCGAGCCGTTTGATGCGATCTTCGCGCCCAACAACCTGATCGACGTCTTTGACGACACCGCTCGCCGGGCGGTGTTGGATGAGTTCAACCGGTCGCTGGTCGATGGGGGGCTGCTGATCTTCTCATCGCACAACCTCGACGAGCGCGAACCCTCAACCGGTCCGGGCGAGCCTGACTCGCTGCCCCGGAGGCTCGCATCGCTCGTGGTCAAGGCACTGCACAAGCCGCCTGCCGATGTGGTACAGCGAGCCGTGCGGCTGCCGATCGCACGGCGCAATCGGCGCCGGCTGGCACCGCTCGAGGTAGCGACGAGCGAGTACGCAATCGTCAACGACGAGACCTTCGACTACTCCCTCCTTCACTATTACGTCCGACGCGACGCGCAGGAGCGCCAGCTGGCCGAGCGGGGCTTCCAGTTGCTGGAGTGTCTGGATGCTGACACCCGGGCCGTGCATTCAGGCGAGAAGAGCGCCAGTCCCTGGCTGCATTACATCGCGCGCAAGACCGGTGGCAATCCGCCGAATGCGCACGATGATCCGCATTAAAGGATTGCGCGTCCGGTACCGATTAGCATCTGGAGAAGTCAATCCAGGTACGAACGTATGCCGTGCGAATCGAGGACGCAACCGCGGCCTCGGACGCGCAGGAAGGGCACAGCGATGCACGTCTTCACCGGAGATAAGGGGTGGGCCCGCCGGTCGGGTCGGGGCCGGGTTTATGGCCGATTTGAGGCCGAGGAGACACGATGACCGACGACACGAGAGCCGATATCCGTCAGGTCCTGCGCGATCACGGGCGCCTACCGGTCGACATTGACGCCGTCGCCGACGGCGATGACCTGTTCCAGGTCGGCATGAGCTCGCACGCAAGTGTGAACCTGATGCTGGCCCTGGAGGACACCTTCGACGTTGAATTCCCCGACGAGATGCTCACGCGCCGGGTGTTCTCGAGCGTGTCGGAGATCGCCGCCGCCGTGACGCAGCTGCAGGCCAGGGTCGCGTGAGCGTCACCCTCAACCGCGACAGGACGTTCCTGGCGACGGTTCAGGAGATCGGCGAGATCGCCGCGGCGAACGCCGAGTCCGTCGACCGTGACGCCCGGTTTCCCAGCGAGGCGGTGGCTGCGCTGCGCGAGGCCGGTGCCCTGGGAGCGCTCGTTCCCGCCGAGCTCGGCGGCCTCGGAGTGTCCCTGGACAGCGTCGCGCACGCGTGCCTTGAGTTGGGACGCCGGTGCTCGTCGACCGCGATGGTGTTCGCGATGCATCAGATCCAGGTTGCGACGATCGGGCGCCACCTTGATCCCGGCTCATGGTTCGAGTCCTTCCTGCAACAGCTTGCCGCGGAGCAATGGCTGGTCGCGTCGGTGACGTCCGAGATCGGGACCGGGGGAGACATGGGCGCCTCGATCGCCCCGGTGGAGCCCTCGGGCCATGACCGGTGCACGCTGGAGAAGCAGGCGCCCACCGTCAGCTACGGCGCTCACGCCGACGCCCTTCTGATCACGGCTCGTCGCTCTGCGACTGCCGAGACAGGCGACCAGGTCCTCGTGCTGGTCACGGCCGCCGACACCCAGCTCGAGCCGGCCGGCACGTGGGACACGATCGGTATGCGAGGCACCTGCTCGCCCGGCTTCGTCGTGCGGGCGGACTTCGGCGCCGATCAGATTCTCGCCGCGCCGTTCTCGACGGTGATGTGCGAGTCGATGGTTCCCGTGTCTCACATCCTCTGGTCGTTCGTCTGGCTCGGGATCGCCACCGAGGCCGTCGAGCGCGGGCGGGCCTTTGTGCGTGCCGCCGCGCGCCGCAAGCCGGGGGCTCCGGTTCCGGCGGCGCACAGCCTCTCGCGGGTCATGCCCGAGCTGACGATGCTGCGAGCCGAGGTCGAGGCCGGCCTCAGGGACTTCCTGGCCTCAGATGAGGACACCGGCCGCGAGCAGCTGGCGACGATGAGCGCCGTGCTGCGCTTCAACAACCTCAAGCTAGCCGCCTCCGAGCAGGCCCCGCGGATCTGCAGCCAGGTGCTGGAGGTGATCGGCATCGCCGCCTACAAGAACGATTCACCGTACGGCGTCGGGCGCCAGCTGCGCGACTCGCTGTCTGCCCGGCTGATGGTCGCCAATGAGCGGATCCATGCGACCGACGCGGGCGTGCTGATGATCGCCAAGGAGGTGTAGAGCTCGACATGTCTCCTGAGTTGCGTCTGGCGAGTCCCGATCAAGCGGCCTTCATGTCCGAGCTACTGGACCGTGGACTTCTGCTCGCTACCGGCGTGCCGGGGATCTACGGGCACGACCAGGTGTTCGAGGACATCCGAACGCGACTCGACCAGCGCCTCTCCGCGGAGGCCGAGTCCCGCGGGGCCGAGCGCTTGCGTTTCCCGCCGGTGCTGCCGCGCCGCCAGCTTGAGTCCAGCGGGTATCTCACCTCGTTCCCGCATCTGTGCGGCACCATTTATGCCTTCGAGGGCAGCGAGTCCGAGGCCAGAGAGCAGGGCGAGCGCGCCGCCCGCCACGAGCAGTGGGGGGACCACCAGCGGATGAGTGAACTTGCCCTCGTGCCGGCGGCGTGCTACCCGATCTACCCGGCGGTCGCCGCCCGCGGACGGCTGCCGGCCGGCGGCCGCTTCGTCGATGCGGGCGGCTCGTGGGTGTTTCGCAACGAGCCGTCGGAGGATCCGGCCCGCCGGCAGATGTTTCACCAGCACGAGCTCGTGCGGATCGGTGAGCCCGAGGCGGTGCTGGAAT
This sequence comes from Solirubrobacteraceae bacterium, assembly GCA_036268255.1. Lineage (GTDB taxonomy): Bacteria > Actinomycetota > Thermoleophilia > Solirubrobacterales > Solirubrobacteraceae > Palsa-465. The sequence goes on from DATAUL010000202.1 coordinate 7,863, forward strand.
GGCGCGACGAATGGGCCAACCGCGGGCTGGAGCTCCTCCGCGCCCTCGGCCTTGACGCGCATCTGGACAACGCCAACGACCCGTTCTTCGGGCGGCGCGGCCGGATGCTGGCCGCCAACCAGCGCAGCGAGGCGCTCAAGCTCGAGCTGCTGGTCCAGATCGCCGGACCGGAGCCCACGGCGCTTGCCTCGTTCAACCACCATCGCGAGCATTTCGGCACGATCTACGACCTTGAGCTGGCCGATGGCGCGATCGCCCACACCGCCTGTCTGGGGTTCGGGCACGAGCGAATCGTGCTCGCCATGCTGCGCACGCACGGGCTCGATCCGGATCGGTGGCCCCAGGCGGTCAGAGACCAGCTCTGGCGCGTATGACTCGCGCGCCCCAGGCGAGCCTCCGCAGCCTGTCGGGCGCCCGGCCTGACGGCTACCAGCGCCACCTGCTCCACGACCCCGGGCGAGCCTACGTGGAGACCAACTGCTACGCCGACGTGATCGTCGAGCTCCTCCACGCTCGCGGGTACGAGCCGCTGGCTGCGTTCGGCTCGCTGGCGAGGATGGACTTCGAGGGCGATCAGTGGACCTTTTTCAAGCCGCCCCCGGATGACCTCGAGCGACTGTTCGGAGTCGATATCCACGAGATGCAGCCCTACCGCCCGCTTCCGCTGCAGATCGCAGAGCAGATCGAGCGGGGGCGGACGATCATCGTGGAGCTGGACTCGTGGTACCTGCCCGACACCGCCGCGACGAGCTATCGCGCCGAGCACGTCAAGTCCTCCGTGGCGGCGGACGCCATCGACCTCGATGGCGAGATGCTGCGCTACTTCCACGGGCCCGGCCTGTTCGAGCTGAGCGGCGCCGACTATCGTGGCGTCTTCGGGCTCGATGGTCTGCCCGAGCAGGTGCTGCCGCCCTATACCGAGGTGGTGCGCTTCGACGTTGGATCGCCGCTTGAGGGCGAGGCGCTACGAGCTGCATCACGCGAGCTGCTGCGCCATCACCTTGACCGGCGACCACCCGACAACCCCTTCGAGACGTTCGGCGCGCAACTTGTCCAAGTCTTGCCGGAATTGCTGGATCAGAGCCTCGAGCGATACCACGCATACGCCTTCGCGACCGTCAGGATGGCCGGCTCGGCGTTCGAGACGCTGGCCAGCTATGCCGGGTGGCTGTCACCGGGCGCTGACACCGCCCCCATGGGCGAGATCGTCGATGGGTGCAAGGCGCTGTCATTCCGGCTTGCGCGGCGCCGGGAGTTCGATCCTGGGCCGGTCATCTCGACCCTTGGCGACGCCTGGGAGCGCTGTATCGACGTGCTCGGCGATATCGCCGCCTAAGTGGTCGGTTTCGTAAGTACGTGGATGGTTGGCGAGTGGATGGGCGTGGATGACGGGTGGCGGCGAACCAAGTCGTACTGGTGGTCCGGCGGGTTCGCCGCCGCGCGTCAGGCGCGTCCAGACGCCGCCAACCGCCGCGTAATTGCGAAACCGCCCACTAAGGCGGAGATGTTGGCGACTTGCAGCAGGCGACCCCGTCCTCGTTGAGCGTGGTCGCGGCCACGCCATTGAACGACGGCTGGCATCTAGCCCGGGCGGCCCCTGGCAGCCATCCGGCACCGCCGCGCGATGACCAGCTCGACTGGCTGCCGGCGATCGTCCCCGGCACCGTCGCCGGCGCTCTGCGCGCCGCCGGGGTTGCCGCGCCCGATGACCTGGACGCGCACGACTGGTGGTACCGGACGCACTTCACCGCGTCCTCGGCCGCCGACGGAGAGCAGGTGAGGCTGCTGTTCGAGGGCCTGGCCACGGTCGCGGAGGTCTATCTCAATGGCGTCCTCGTGCTGAAGAGCGACTCGATGTTCACGGCGCACGCTGTGGACGCGCGCGAGCACCTGACGACCGACAACGAGCTCACGATTTGCTTCCGGGCTCTGCTCCCACTGTTAGGCGTGCCGCGGCGGCCTCGGGCTCGTTGGCGCACGCGGCTGGTGGCACATGGAACGCTGCGTTTCTACCGGACCGCACTGCTCGGGCGCGCTCCGGGATTTGCCCCTGGTCCGGCGATCGTCGGGCCGTGGCGCAGCGTGACGATACGGCGATGCGCGGCACCGATGCTCGACCACCTCGCTCTCGAGGCGCGGCTCATCGACGGCATCGGACACCTTCGCGTTGCCGCGACGATCGGCGGGCTCCGGGCGGGCACGGAGGTCCGGCTCCTGGCAAGCGTCCTGGGCCCGGGCCAGCAGACGCCGCTCACACTGACGGAGGTGGTTGGCGCCGACCGGACCTGTCATGTGGTCAGAGGAGACCTGGCGGTGTCAGATGTTCAACCATGGTGGCCTCACCCTTACGGTGATCCGACGCGGTATAGGATACGGGTGACCGTTTGCGTGGATGGTGACACCGTCGCTTGCGAGGACCGTTCAGTCGGCTTTCGCGCGGTCACGAACGAGGGAGACCTTGACCGTGACGGACTCGCCTTGCGGATCAACGACGTTGCCGTGTTCGCGCGGGGCGCGGTCTGGACGCCGCTGGACTTGACCGCTCCCCACGCCGACCACGACACGCTGCGGCGAGTGCTCGAACGGGTCCGCGATGCGGGAATGAATATGCTCCGGGTCCCGGGAATCTCAGTCTACGAGAGCGACGAGTTCTATGACCTGTGCGACGAGCTCGGGATCCTGGTGTGGCAGGACTTCATGTTTGCCAACATGGACTATCCCGACAGCGATGAGCAGTTCATGGGCACCGTGCGGACCGAGGTGCGACAGTTGCTGGACCGGGTTGGTTGGCGCCCATCACTGGTGGTCCTGTGTGGGGGCAGCGAGGTTGCACAGCAGGCCTCGATGCAGGGGCGGGACCCCGCATTGCACGCGTCTGCGCTGTACGGGGATCTGCTGCCGACGCTGATCCGGGAGGCGGGAACCGCGGCCACCTATGTGCCCTCCGCCCCCTGGGGAGGAGATGTCGCCTTCCGGCCCGACCGCGGCGTTGCGAACTACTACGGCGTCGGTGCCTACCTGCGACCGCTCGAAGACGCCCGACGGGCCAACGTGAAGTTCGCGGCCGAGTGCCTGGCCTTCTCCAACGTGCCCGACAGTCACCCGGGCGAGTCGGTCGACGCCCGCGGATTCGGGCCGCAGCATCCGAATTGGAAGGCCGGCGTGCCACGGGACGTCGGGGCTGGCTGGGACTTCGAGGACGTCCGCGATCACTACCTGCATTTGCTGTACGGGATCGATCCGATCCGGTTGCGCAGCAGCGACGTCGACCGGTACCTGACCCTGTCGCGGCTGACCTCCGGCGAGGTCATGGCGGAGGTGTTCGGCGAATGGCGGCGTGCAGGGTCTCAGTGCACCGGAGGGCTCGTTCTCTGGCTCACTGATCTCCAGGCGGGCGCAGGGTGGGGCGTGCTCGACCATCGCGGCCGGCCGAAACTCGCCTTTCATCTGCTTCGCCGCGCGCTCGCGCCGGTCGCGGTGTGGTCGATTGACGAAGGACTCGGAGGGATCGTTGTGCATGTTGCCAATGACCGTCCGCAAAGCCTGTCGGCGCAGCTGCGCATTGCGCTCTACCGGGACGGCGAGCTGTGCGTCGCGGAGGAGACAATCGCGATTGTCCTTGGCGCACACGAAAATTGTGAGCATAATGTTGAGGAGGTATTGGGGCGCTTTGTCGACGTGTCATGGGCGTACAGGTTCGGCCCCCCGGCGCAAGACCTGGTTGTACTCAGCCTTGAACGCTCACACGAGACGGAGACAGAGTTGCTCTCACAGGCTTTTCGATTCCCGATCGGACGACCGTCCGGTGTGGAGAGTGCGCGCCGCCTCGGCGTCACCGCACGCACCTGTCGCGGGCCCGACGGGAAGTGGTCGGTCCGCGCATTCGCGTCGCGCCTGGTCCATGGGTGCCGGATCCTGATCCCCGGCTTCGAGCCGGCTGACGACGGCTTCTCGCTGGAGCCGGGCCACCGGCGCGACGTCGCGCTGCTCCGCGTCGGCGACGCGGCTGAGCCGTCTGGCGGCGAACTCACCGCCGCCAATCTCGCCGGCCCCGTCGCGATCACGTCGGAGCCGGTCGCATGAGCGCGATCGAGGTCTCCGACCGGGCCACCGAGCGTCCGCTGTGGCTGACCACCGGGTCAGAGACGGTGTTCGCGTTCCTGCACGCGCCCGCGGCGTCCAATCGGCAGGAGACCGCCGTCGTGATCTGTCCCCCGTTCGGCTGGGACGAGATGTGCTCGCACCGCGCTCGCCGGACCTGGGCGCGGGCGCTCGCGGCGGCTGGCTTTCCGACCATTCGTCTCGATCTCCCCGGGGCCGGCGAGAGCAGCGGTGTGCCTGAGGACCCCGGTCGCCCACACGCCTGGAAGGCGGCGATCGCCGGCGCGTCGGGCTGGATGCGTCAAAACCAGACGGCCACCCGGGTGGTCGCGGTCGGGATCGGGGTGGGAGGCCTGATGGCGCTCGCGGCGGCCGCCGACGGCGCCCCTGTGGACGACCTGATGCTCTGGGCGGTGCCCGCGCGGGGACGCACGACGATGCGAGAGCTTCGCGCCTACGCGGGGATCGTCGCCGCTCGTCACGACCCCGTCGGCGAGGAGACCCCCTCGGACGGGACGGTCGAGGTCACCGGGTTCGTCATGAGCCGGGAGACGGCGGCTGCGATCGACGAGCTCGATCTGACCAAGCTCAAGCTGCCCGGCGCCTCGGACCGGCGGGTGCTGCTGATCAAACGCGACGAACTGGGCGTCGATCGCCGTCTCCGGGAGCACCTTGAAAGCAGCGGCGTCTCGGTGACGACGCTGTCGGCGAACGACTACGCGCTGCTGATGGGACACCCCCAGGAGGGCCGTGCGCCGCTGCAGACGATCCAGGCGAGCATCGAGTGGCTCCGTCAGGGCACGTCGGCAGATCAGGCCCCGGCGGCGACGAGCCCGGCGGTGAGCATGCCGGACGGACCGCTGATTGCCACTCCCGGCGCCGGGGTGACTGAGAGGATCCTTGAGCTCTCCAATCCGTCGGGCCGCTCGTTCGCGGTGCTGTCAGAACCCGTCGACGCCCGGCGCCAGGATGTGTGTGCCGTCCTGCTCAACGCGGGAGCGCTGCGCCGGATCGGACCGAACCGCACATGGGTCGAGGTGTCACGCCGCTGGGCGGCGCGGGGCGTTCCGACCGTCCGAGTGGACCTCGAGGGAATCGGGGACTCCGACGGTGACGAGCGCTCGCTGATCGACAACCGCATCCTGTACGGACCTCGGATGATCGAACAGACGGTGGCGACGCTTGACCAGCTCGCGGCGCTGGATCTCCCACCGCGCTTCGTGCTCGTCGGCCTCTGCTCCGGCGCCTACTGGGCGCTTCACGCCGCGCTGGCCGACCCCCGGGTGGTCGGTGCGTTCATGGTGAACCTGTACTCGTTCTACTGGAGTGAGCAGTTGGTGGCCGAGCGCGATCGTCACAAGACGGTCTCGGCGCTGCGCCGCGGCCTGCTCAAGCGCGTGCTGCACGGAGAGATCACGCCGTACCACATCCGCCGAGCGCTGCGGAGCGTCCGGGTCGGTGCTGGGTTCTCCGGACGTTCGGTCGAGGCCCAGCAGGAAACCGAGGTCACGATCGCGCTTGACAAGCTCCGCGATCAGGGAACCGAGATCCTGATGACGCTCTCCGAGGGAGAGCCGCTCTACGATCAGTTCGAGCGGGAAGGGCGGCTCGCCCACCTGGACTCGTGGCCCAACGTGACCTTGGAGCGCATCCCCGACAAGGATCACGAGGTGCGTGCCCTGGCTACCCAAGCCCTCATTCATCAGCAGCTCGATCGATGCCTCGAGGGCCTCTTGAGCCGGCCGGTATCGTCCGGCCCGGACGCGAAGCCGACGATCACGCAGCTGACCGGCTGATCCTGCCTGGCGCGCTAGGCTCACTGCCGTGACGGCCACCCTCTCCGACGGGGGCGCCTGGCTGGAGGTACGGAGCGCCGCTCGCCTGCGGCGCCGGGTCGCCGAGGGTCTGCACCGCGCTCGCGCTGCCGGTGCGCTCGCGCTCGTCAGTGTCACCGCCGAGCTCCCCGGCGAGCACGACCCGAGCGCGATCGCGGCCGGCTCGCGCCGAGCCGACGAGCCGTGGTTCTGCCTGGAGCAGCCCGACCGCGAGGCGATCGCGGTGGCGGGGCTCGGAGCGGTGCGGACACTCGAGGCAGCGGGCCCGGGGCGCTTCGACGAGCTTGCCGGACGGTGGCGCGCACTGGCAGCGGCTGCGCTGGCCGATGAGGCGCCGGGAGCGCCGGGCGCCGGCCTGGTTGCGCTCGGCGGCTTTGCCTTTGCGCCCGACGGCGGCGCCTCGCCGATGTGGAGCGGATTCGCGGCGGCGTCGCTGGTCGTGCCCGAGGTGTCGCTGGCCCGGCGCGGGCGCTCCACGTTGCTGACGGTCAACGTCGACGTCGCCCCCGACGACACCGATGCCGAGGCCGTGGCGCGCGTCGGCCGGCGGCTCGCCGAGCTGCGTGAGGTGGGGCTGCCTCTGTTCGATCCCGCTCCCACGGGTAGCTACGAGGTGGTGAGCCCGATGCCGCCGGCTCATTTCGAGGAGGCGGTGGCGCGGGCCACCGAGCGCATCCGCGCCGGCGAGCTCGAGAAGGTCGTGCTCGCCCGCGAGGTCGATGTGCACGCCCCTCGCGCCCACGATCCGGCGGCCGTCTTCGGCCTCCTGCGCGAGGCGTTTGACACCTCGTTCGTGTACGCCGTCGGGCGGGGCGACGCGACGTTCATCGGCGCCACCCCGGAGCTCTTGATCCGTCGTCAGGGCCAGCGCGCCAGCACCGTGGCGCTGGCCGGCTCGACGCGGCGCAGCGCCGACCCCGCCGTCGACGATCATCTCGGTGAGCAGTTGCTGCACTCCGACAAGGATCGTCACGAGAACGCGATCGTCGCCCGCCGGATCGCCCGCGGGCTGCGCCCCCACGCGGTGTGGGTCACCGCTGCGCCCGAGCCGGTGCTCGTCCAAGTGGCCAACATCCAGCATCTGGCGACACCGATCCGTGCCCAACTGGCCGAGCCGATCGACGCCGTCGCGCTCGCCGGCCGCTTGCATCCCACGCCGGCCGTCGGAGCGGAGCCCGCGGCGGCGGTGAGCTCGATCCCCGCCCTCGAGGGCTTTGACCGCGGCTGGTATGCCGGCACGCTGGGCTGGACGGACGCCACCGGCGATGGCGAGTTCTGCGTGGCCCTGCGCTGCGCCCTGCTGCGCGACCGGCTGGCCCGCTGCTACGCCGGCTGCGGGATCGTGCGTGACTCCGACCCGGCCGCGGAGCTCGCCGAGTCCGAGATCAAGCTCGGCGTGATGCTGCCCGCGCTCGCCGGCTGACCCGGCGGGGTGCGCGCTCGGGGGCGAGTGCGAGAAAAAGTACCTATATACATGCACTTTTATCGCTATTGGCCGCGGACGGCGGCCAGTGCCGCCTCGGCGGCCCGCCGGTGCAGGGCGAGGTTCTCCGCCCGGTCGGTGCGCACTTCGATCAGCCGGCAGCCACCGCTGCGCGCCACCGCTGCATGCAGCTCGTCCTCGGATCCCGGCCGCTGGTAGGCGAAGCCATAGAGCTTGGCGACCTGCTCGAAGTCCAGGCCGTGAGGGGTCGCGATGTGGTCCTCGAAGGCGTCGTTCACGCCGCTGACGGGCAGGAAATGGAAGATTCCGCCGCCGTCGTTGTTGAGCAGCACGATCGTCAGCTCCAGGCCGAGGCGCCGGGCGGCGAGCAGGCCGCCGACGTCGTGGGCGAGGGCGACATCGCCGATCAGCAGCACGACGCGGCCGCAACCGGTTGCCGCCACGCCGAACGCCGACGAGACCGTCCCGTCGATGCCGTTGGCGCCGCGGTTGGAGAGCACCCGTGACAGTTTGCGGCGGGCCGGGAAATACAGCTCGACGTCGCGGATCGGCATCGAGGCGGCGACGAACAGGGTGGCGTCGGACGGGAGCCATTCGCCGAGGCGTGCCGCCACGAGCGGCTCGGACAGCCCGTCGCCCAACGCCCCCGCCAGACCACGCACGGCGGCATCGTCGGCGGATCTCCACGCGCCGAGCCAGTCCGGGTCACTGCCGTCGACGGCAATCTC
>DATAUL010000203.1:0-8155 GCA_036268255.1 Solirubrobacteraceae bacterium
GATGTCGTGTTCGATGCCGAGAAGCTGATCGTCGAGCTCGACGGCTGGATCTTTCACCGCGGACGCAAGAGCCATGACGAGAACCGCGAGCGCGACACCCACCTCAAGGATCACGGCTATGACACGATCCGCATCACCTCCAAGCGGCTGGGCGAACGAGAGGCCGCCCGCCTGCATCGCATCCTGCGAGACCAGCGCTGGTTGGTCACTAGATCGGCCGCGGGTCGGGATCAGGCGGATCCGGTGGGCCGGGGCTGGGCCCGGGGGTCGGCGGCGCCGGGTCAGGGCCAGGACCCGGACCGGGACTGGGAGGCGCCGGGGTCGGCCCTGCAGGGCCGGGAAGGACTGAATCACTCATAGCCCACGCATACCCGCCCCCACGGCGGGGTAGCCATTGACCCATGAAGATCCTCGTCCTCACGACCGAGCCCGTGACCGCCGACCAGCTGCGCGCGGCACTTCCCGCCGACAGCGACCCCGAGGATGCCGAGGTGATGGTCGTCGCCCCCGCGCTGCACAAGAACGCGCTGCGCTTCTGGGTTTCTGACGCCGATGAGGCGATCTCCAGGGCCAACGACGTCAGCCACCAGAGCGTCGAGCAGCTCGGAGCCGACGGGGTGTCGGCCAGCGGGGACACCGGCGAGGGCGATCCCGACGAGGCCATCGAGGACGCGCTGAAGACCTTCCCGGCGGACCGCATCCTCATCTTCACGCGTCCGGACTCGGAGCAGCGCTACAAGGAGGACGTCGACCCCGACGAGCTCCAGCAGCGCTTCGGCGTCCCCGTCACCCAGGCGTCAACCGCTTGATCAGCGCGGCGGCGTTGGCCGGCGCATAGCCGTTCCAGTCGTTGTTGAAGTAGGCGTAGACGTCCTGGCGGCGTCGCCACTGGGCGATCCGCCGCGCCCAGGTCTCGATCTCCGTCGCCGAGTAGTTGCCCCCGCGCCCACGGGAGCCGTAGTGAAAGCGGACAAACCGCCAGTCCGCGGTCGCTTCATAGCTTTGAAACGGCCGGGAGGGATGGTCGCCGAGAGTCAGCGCCACGCCGGCGGCCCGCAGCCGACCCATCACGCCGGGGACGAACCACGATGGATGGCGGAACTCGATCGTGTGCCGTCCCGCCGGCAACGCGGCCAGCCAGCTCTCCAGACGCGAATCGTCCCGGTGGAAGTTGGCGGGCAGCTGCCACAGCACAGGCCCCAGCTTCCCGGTCTCGATGAGCGGCTCGATCCGCTCGTAGAAACGCCGAACCCCCTCCCCCACATCGGTCAGGCGCTTGATGTGGGTGAGATACCGGCTCGCCTTGACGGCGAACTCGAAGCCCGCCGGGGTCTGCTCAGCCCAGGCGGCGACCGCCTCACGCTTGGGCAGCCGGTAGAAGGTGGTGTTGACCTCGACGGTGTCGAAGTGCTCGGCATACACCTCCAGCCACCGGCGCCGGGGCACGCCCAGCGGGTACAGCCGCCCCCGCCAGTCGTCGTAGTTCCATCCCGAGCATCCAATGCGTGTCGATTTCATCGTCTGGGTAGTCGCTGCCCGATGTCCCTCTTCGACGAACAGCCATTCGCCCCGGTCCCGGAAAGGCCGAGCCTGAAATCCCTGCGGGAGGCAGCCCAGGATTGTCGCGCCTGCGACCTGTGGGCTCATGCCACTCAGCCGGTGATCGGCGAAGGCCGCCGCGGCGCGCGGCTCATGCTCGTCGGCGAGCAGCCCGGCGACCGCGAGGACCTTGAGGGTCATCCGTTCGTCGGGCCCGCCGGCAAGGTCCTGGACGACGGCCTCGAGCGGGCGGGGATCGACCGCCGGGACGCCTATGTCACCAACGTTGTGAAGCACTTCCGCTTTAAGCAGCGCGGCAAGCGGCGCATCCACCAGACGCCGGAGCGCGTCCACGTCAACGCCTGCCGGCCGTGGCTGGACGCCGAGCTGACCGTCGTCAAGCCTCAGGCGCTGGTCCTGCTTGGAGCCACCGCCGCCCAGGCGCTGTTGGGCTCACACGTCCGGATCGGTCGTGACCGTGGACACCCCCAGCAGTCAGACCTCGCCGAACTGGTAACGCTCACCGCCCATCCCTCCTCAATCCTCCGGGCTCGCACCGACGACGAGCGGGCAGCTGCCATGGACGCGTTCGTCCAAGATCTGTCTCAGATCGGCGAGTGGATGGCGTCACATCGCCGTTAGACTCACCTTTCCCCATTGGTCAGGAACTGATGCTCCAAAACAACTCAGACCCGGACGTCCTCCCCGAGGAATCCTGCAGCTCCCCGTCGCTGGAGATATCCAACGCGATCGCCCGGCTGCACAAGCAGTACATCGGCCGTGGGCCGACCAACTCGCGGACGACTATCGACGGCGACCTGGTGGTATGCCTGCTCGAGGGCGGATATACGCGGGCTGAGCAGACGCTCGAGGACAACAACAAGGGCGATCTGGTGGCCGCTGGTCGGCTCGGCCTGCAGGAGGCGATGCGCCAGGCGATGATCGACGTGGTTGAGGGGATCGTGGGCCGCGAGGTCCGATCGTTCATGAGCGCCAACGACCTGCAGCGCAATTTCCAGGTCGAGGTGTTCGTGCTGACGTCGTCGGGCTCGGCCCGCAGCAACGGCACGGCGGTCGGCAAGGCCGCCGACGGCGCCGAAGCCGCCCTCGGATAACTCCGTTCTCGGATCACGCCGCGCGGTTATGATGCGCGTGGCCGAGGACGATCACACGCATCCTGGCCGCATAAGCACACTCGGGGGGAGGCTCCCGACGCCGATGCGTCAGGGCAGACCGTCGTCAGCAGGCTTCTCCTACGGAGGTGTGGATGAGCGGATGTCGGACGAGGGCGGGACCGCGGGCGTGATGATGCGCGGATCCGAGGCCCCCGGGTCGCTGACCGTCGACGAGCTGTTTCGCCGCTACCGCGTGGCTCCCGATCCGGCGCTCGTCGAGGAGTTGGTCCGTCGCTTCGAGCCGCTCACCCGCAGCGTGGCTCGGCGTTACCACTCGCGCGGCGAGCCGCTCGACGACCTCATCCAGGTGGCCAACGTCGGGCTGCTCAAGGCGATCGCGCGCTTCGATCCCGAGCGCGGATTCGCCTTCACCAGCTTTGCCACCCCCACGATGTTGGGCGAGCTCAAGCGCTACTTCCGCGACAGTGGCTGGGCCGTTCACGTACCGCGAGGCGTCAAGGAGCGCGCCGTCGAGCTGGCCCGAGTGACCGAGAAGCTGTCCTCGCAGCTGGGACGCTCACCGTCGGTGACCGAGCTGGCCAACGGTCTCGGGGCCACGGAGGAGGAGACGCTCGAGGCGCTCGAGGCCTATCACGCCCGCCATGCCGCTCCGCTGGAACACGGCTCCGACGACGACGACGCCCCTCTCGGGCCGGCGGCAGCGCTGGGCGCCGTGGACGAGCGACTGGAGCAGGCCGAATACATGACGATGATCGCCCAGGGCGTCGAGACGCTGTCGGACTCCGACCGGACGATCCTCTATCTGCGCTTCGAGTGTGACCTGACCCAATCGGAGATCGCTCGGCGGGTCGGGACCTCCCAGATGCAGGTGTCGCGACTGCTCCGCGCGGCGATCGAGAAGATCCGCCAGGTGAGCGGCGAGATCGACCCGCCGCCCACCACCCGAGCCTAGGACTTGTGGCCGTCGACCGCGCGCTGCAGCTGGGCCTTGTTCATCGCCGAGCGCCCCTCGATGCCGAGGTGCTTGGCCTCGGCGTACAGCTGGTCCCGGGTCCGGCCCTTCTCCCGGTTGGTGCCCGAACGCTGGCCGCCGCGGCGTGAGGATGACATGTCGTCGGTCGATGTGCGCGAGCGCTGACGCGACTCGCCGGCGCGAGCTCGTTCCTTGTTGACGGTGCGCGCCGCGATCTCCTCGGCGCGGTCCTCGTTGACGCCGCGATCGGTCTGGCTCTCCTTGATCGCCTCATACTGACGGGCCCGTTTGGTGCCCGGCTTGACTCCACGGGGTGGCATGGTTGCTGACTACCCACCGCGCCGTGAGGCAAACGACGCTACGTCGAGACGAGTGTGGGCGTGCCGAGCGGGATGTGGGAGAGCAGCCAACGACCCTCGGCGAGCGACAGGCGCATGCAGCCGTGGCTGACGGGCTTGCCGATGCTGTCGGTCTCCGGCGTCGAGTGGATCGCGATCCGGTTGCCGCCGCTCCAGTCCTGGATCGCGTGCGGTGCCTGGGCCGAGAGGGCCAGGATGCAGCAGCCGTAGGGACCCGCGGGGTCGCCGGTGGTCAGCCGATCGGTCACCGCGAAGCGACCTGTCGGCGTGGGAGCGCCCGGCGCGCCCACCGCGATCGAGTAGTGCTCCATCGGCTTGCCGTTGTGCAGGACGGTCAGCTCGCGCTTGGACAATGACGCTTTGAGCTCCCAGTTGACGCGGCTGAGCGACGCCGAGGAGGCCGGGATCCAGCCGACCCGGTTGTTGCCGGCCAGGTTTGAGACGACCCCCAGCCACGAGCCTGACAGGTGCTCGACCCAGAACGTCTGGACGGAGCCGAAGACGGTCTTGGTGCCGACCTTGGTGATCAGATGGCCGCGGCCCGGCGCGGATCGCATCTGCGTGCCGTGTTTCAGCTCGGCCACCAGCGCGCCGGTGCCCGCGGGCAGCAGGCGGCTCGGAACGATCTTGACCTTCTTGCTCACGAGGGGAACGAACGGCTTGCTCACCGACGTCGAGGAAGTACCCCCGGCGGTGGCGTTGCCGCCTCCGGTGAGCAGCAGGCCGACAACGATCGGGACGATCGCCACGACGACGGCGCCGCCGGCGAGCGCGGCGCGTAGGCGCGAGCCGGACTTGGGGATCTCAGGATCGGTCATCAGAGCTCTTCATGCCCCTATCGGTCGGTCGCGAGCGCGTGATGAGCCCGCAGCGCCGCCGCATCGACGGCAAATAAGGCCGGCACGATCAGGACCGGATCGAGCGGCGCCCGCTCAAGGGTACCGCCGACGATGGCCACGGTCGTCACCAGCGCGGTCATCGGGCAGGGCCGCTCGTGACCGCCGCGGGCACGGCCGGATCGTAATGCGGCCGATATCGTCGCGGCGCGATGTCCGACCTGGCCCAGGAGGTACGGCGGCTGGCGCCGTGGTACCACACGTTCGAGCTGCCCGGAGGGGTGGTCACCGACGGCTACTTCGACCTGCGCGGCGTGGTCGGGCAGCTTCCGCTGCCGGCCTCACTGGAGGGCAAGCGCTGCCTGGACGCGGCCGCCTGCGAGGGATTCTGGTCCTTTGAGATGGCCCGCCGGGGCGCCGCCGGGGTCGTCAGTCTCGATCTTCCCGACACCAGTGCCCAGGATTGGCAAGGGCTCGTCTCCGACCAGGTCCGGCATTCCGGCAGCGGGATGGCCAACGACCACTTCGCCGTGGTGCGCGACGCTCTGGGCATCGAGACCGTCGATCGCGTCGACGGCAACCTGTACGACGTCGACCCCTCAGAGCTGGGCACGTTTGACTACGTGTTCGTCGGCAACGTCCTCATTCACCTCGCCGACCCGGCCCGCGCGCTACGGGCGTTGCGCTCGGTGATCGCGCCGGGGGGCGAGCTGCTCTCGCTTGAGGCCACCTCGCTGGCTCTCACGCTGCTCAGCCCGCGCGTGCCGTTCGCCCAGCTGTGGGATGTCGACGACCAGCCGCGCTGGTGGACACCCAACAAGGCGGCCCACCGCCGCTTACTCCATACCGCGGGATACCAGGTGCTGGCCTCAGGCGGCCCGCTGTTTCAGCCATTCGGCACGCTGTTACCGCGCTGGCCCCGGCGGCCGCGGCTGACCATGCGCGAGCTGATCTTCTGGGGCTTCGTGCGCCGCGTCGGCCCCGCCTCGGCGTGGGTCAGGGGCCGTCCGGCCGGCTGAGCCGGCGCAGCAGCACCTGGCAGTACTGCTCCCCCTCGCCCCAGACGCGTGCGGTCTCCAGAGAGCTTTCGCGCGCGGCGCGGGTCAGCTGCGGCAGGCCCACGGCCGATCCCAGCCACGCCGGATGGCGCTGGCCGCGGGGTGCGCGTCCGGCCAGAGCGCGCAACCGGGGCCAGAGCCCGGGACGGCGGCGGTGGATCGCCGGGTCGTCGGAGACCTGCAGGGCCGCCCAGCCACCGGGCCGCAGCACACGGCCGAGCTCGCGAACGTACCCGAGGGTTACCTCGCGGGGCACGTGCTGGAACACCACCACGGACACGCAGGCGTCGACGCTGGCGTCATCCAGCGGCGCCAGCGAGACCCCGTCGCCGAGCACCCAGCGGACGTTGGCCAGCTCGGGGCTCAGCTCGCACGCCCGCCGGAGCATCTCGTCGGAGATGTCGAGGGCGAGGACCTCGGCCGCTTGGGCGGCGAGCACGCGCGTGATCCGGCCCAGGCCGCACCCGATCTCGAGCACGACATCGGAAGGGGTGATCGCCGCCTGCAGGCCCTCCAGGAAGTAGTCGACGAGCTCCTCGGCCTGCCAGAAGCTCTCCGCCCGCGGCGCTTTGTAGGTCTGGCGCGTGTCGACGAAGTAGAACGCGTCCTCCCGCGCGCGGGCGTTCCAGAAGCGCCGCATCTCCTCCGGGCCGGGAGCCACGGCGCCGATCCTAGACCGCGGCAGCCCGGCGAAGGAGCGGGCGCTCGAGCCAGCGCCAGCTGAGCAGCGCCAGGGCGATCGTAAGCCCGGCCAGCACGATGGCGTTGACGGCGAACGCGGTCACCGTGTCACCCTGCGCAGGCACTATCCCCGTCCGCTGCAGCAGCGCGGCGATGACCGGATGCAGGAGATAGATCCCGTAGGAGGCAAGGCCGAGGACCGGTGCGATTCGTCGCCGGCCGGGCGGGGCGGCGATCGCCGCCGCCAGAACGAGCCCGTAGCCGATGGCGAACAGCGGCCGGCTGGCATCGACGAGCAGTTGGTAGACGGGGATCCCGAAGCGCAGCGGCGCGGCAGCGCCGAGCAGGGCCCCGGGCACGATCGCCGCCAGGGCGACGGCCGGCCACACCCACGGGCGCCTCGGGAGCGTCACCAGCAGCCCCCGCAGGCGGCCCCGCGGCAGATGCGGCCCGATCGCGATCAGCAGGCCGGGGCAGAACATCTGCCACATCGCCGGCAGCGAGCCGCGAAGCCACAGGCCGGTTTGTCCGTCGCCCTGAAGATCGGCGATCGCCGTGAACGCGATGCTCAGTGCCCATGAGACCAGGACGGCACGGGCCAGCCAGGTGGCCGGCGACGACGGATGCCACGCACGGATCGCCAGCGCGAGCACCGGCAGCGTGACGTAGAAGAGGACCTCGAGCGTGAGCGTCCAGGCGACTGAGAACAGCGCTCCCTGACGCCCGGGCACCAGGTTGTTGAGCAGCAGGTAGTGAATGACGTACTGCCAGACGCGAGTCCCCCGTCCCCCGTTCAGCGCGATCACGGCCGTCAGCGCGATCCAGTACAGCGGGTAGATCCGCACCACTCGGCGGACGGCATAGGACCGCATCGCGGGGAGCGGCTGGCCGCGCACGAGCGCGTCGACCAACGGCCGGCCGATCACGTACCCGCTGACGGCGAAGAACAGCCAGACGCCGGTGGCGAGGGTGATCAGTGGTACGTCGTACCAGTATTGTGCCTTGATCGGGATCGCGCGGCCGCCGAGTGCGTACGCGTGGCCGACGAGGATGGCGAGGGCGGCGGCCGCCCTGAGCACGTCGACGTTGGCCAGGCGACGTCCGCCGGCGCGCAGCGGCGGGCTGATCTGTTCAGCGCTCGCGGTGACCGTCGCGCCGGACAGGGTGCAGGCCCTCCAGGTGGGCGATCAGCCAGTGGGCGGTGTCCCGCGCCGTCGCGCGCCGCGATCGGTCGACGAGTGCGATTGGCACGAGCCACGCGAGCCGGGCCGCGGCTCCCAGCGCGTTGATCGCGGCCGTCGCACGAGCGTGGGCCGGCCCGCGCCGGTCCGCGATCACCTCGTACGTGGCGGCCATGTACCGCCGGCGCCGGCGCCGCTCGTCGCCGAACGCCGCCCCGGTCGCGGCCGCTGCCACGTGCTCGACGGTCGCGCCCGGCACATACCGCGTCAGGTAGCCCGCATCGCGCAGGCGCCAGCAGAGATCGAGATCCTCGCCGTACATCCATTGGCGCTCGTCAAAGCCGCCGACGGCGTCGAAGGCCGACCGGCGCAAGAGCAGGAACGCGCCGATC
>DATAUL010000204.1:0-1974 GCA_036268255.1 Solirubrobacteraceae bacterium
CACCACCCGGCCACCCATGGCGTGCTGCGCCTGATCGCCACGCTCGAGGGCGAGGTCGTGCGCGACATCACGCCGATCATCGGCTACGTCCACACCGGGATCGAGAAGACCGCCGAGGACAAGTCCTACTGGAAGGTCATCCCGGTCGTCGAGCGGATGGACTACCTGGCCTACTACTTCAACGCGATGGCCTACTGTGGCGCCGTTGAGGATCTGCTCGGCGTCGAGGTGCCGCCCCGCGCGCAGTACCTGCGCGTCATCCACCTCGAGCTTAACCGGATCATGTCGCACCTCGTGTGGCTGGGGACGAGCGCGCTGGACCTGGGCGCGATCTCGATGTTCTGGTACTGCTTCCGCGAGCGCGAGAAGATCCTCGACCTGTTCGAGATGTCCTCCGGGCAGCGGATGCACACCCGCTACATCCAGGTGGGCGGCGTATTCGAGGACATCCCCAGTGGCTTCGCGGCCAAGCTCCGGACGTTCGTGGCCGACATGCCCAACCGCGCCGACCAGTACGCCGACCTGCTGGAGAAGAACCAGATCGTGCTCGAGCGGCTGCACGGAACGTGCCCGCTCGACGAGGCGACGCTGCTCAAGCTCGGGGTGACCGGCCCGCTGCTGCGCGCCGCCGGTAACCCCTGGGATCTGCGCAAGGCGGATCCCTACTCCAGCTATGACCACTTCGACTTCAAGATCCCGGTCGGCACCGTGGGCGACAACTACGACCGCTACCGCGTGCGCCACGCTGAGATCTACGAGTCGGTGAAGATCATCTCCCAGGCACTCGAGGGACTGCCCGAGGGACCGCACATCACCACCGACCGCAAGGTCGCCCTTCCCCCGCGCCACGAGCTGGCCACGAGCATGGAAGCGCTGATCCACCACTTCAAGCTCGTCACCGAGGGCTTCCGCGTGCCTCCGGGCGAGACCTACCACGCGATCGAGGGGCCTCGCGGTGAGCTGGGATGCTTCGTGCGCGCCGACGGATCTGGCAAGCCGGCGCGGGTGCACATGCGCGACCCGAGCTTCGTCCACCTGCAGGCGCTGGCGCCGATGGTGCGCGACGCCTACATCGCCGACCTGATCGCCACGCTGGCGATGCTCGACCCGATCCTCGGCGGAATCGACCGCTAGCGACGATGCCGTCGATTCCAGTCCCCCGTTTTGCGCACGGTTCCCGCGTCCCCGGTTGGGACGAGGCCGCCGACCTGACCAAGCCTCCGGCGACGGTTCCCGATCCGGCCACCGTCCCCGTCCCGGAGGACCTGCGGCTGGAGATCGAGGCCGCGATGGCCAAGTACCCCGACCGCCGCTCCGCGTCGATCCCCGCGCTGCACGCCGCGCAGCGCGTGCACGGCTGGTGCTCGCCGCTGGCGATCACCCAGGTCGCCGCGGTGATGCAGCTCACCCCCGCCTACCTGTTCTCGGTCGCCAGCTTCTACGACATGTTCAAGATGACCCGCAAGCCGGCCAACGACGTGTTCGTCTGCACGAACATCTCGTGCTCGCTGCTCGGCGCCGACGAGCTGTTCGACGCGATGGTGGCCGCCGCCGCGGGCGAGGACGTCAACGTCGCGTCGTTCGAGTGCCTGGGTGCCTGCGACATCGCGCCGATGGCCTCGGTCAACGGCGAGTACGTGGGTCCGCTTCAGACCGATGACGCGGCGCGGATCGTCGAGGACCTGCGCGCCGGGCGCCCGGTCCTTCCCGAGAAGCAGATCCGGTACCGGCGCACGGTCGACACCGGCCAACCGGTGCCCGACGGACCCGTCCAGGAGTTCGGCGCCCCCGTCGAGCCCCACGGGGCCGACACCGCCGGGCTGGCGGCCACCGAGGCGGCCGCCGACCGCCCAGGGCCGTCGGCGCCGATCGAGATTCCCCCCGAGCAACCCAGGGACGAAAACACATGAGGAAGATCCTCTTCGACAACATCGACGAGCCGGGGCTGAACACGCTGGAGGTCTACGAGCGCCG
>DATAUL010000205.1:0-6502 GCA_036268255.1 Solirubrobacteraceae bacterium
CCACGGCCAGGCCAGGGTGGGGCGGGGGCTAGGGCTGAAGCAGCGAGTTGCTCGAGCTGGCCCGCTTGCGGCCGATGTGCAGCGAGGCGGGGGCGATCGAGGAGGGGCGGGACAGCTGAGCGTCGGTGCGGCCGTGGGCGGTGGTGGCGATGGTGTAGTCGCCGGGCTTGAAATCGACCGAGACCTGGGTGGTGCCCTGAGGGTTGATCGGAGCGGTCGAGGCGAGCGGGTGGGAGCTGGCCGGGCCGCGGGTGATCGCGAGGGCCTCGGAGTGCGAGGCCTGGTTGGTCACGATGAAGATGACGGGGCCCGCGCCCACGACCTGCGGAGAGACCGAGATGCGTGAGTCGTTGACGTAGACGGTCAGGTTGACCGGGGCGGGTGCGCCTGCGCGGGACGCGGCCTTGCCTCCGGCCGAGCCACACGCGGTCACCGCCAGAGCGCTCGCTCCCACAGCCACGATCGTCCTGATGCGCATCCTCGTCCGGCTTCCTCTCCTGGCGCCCGCGGGTGAAACGCGGGCGTACCATATCTGACCAGCACTCCGGCTTCTAGTCAGACACGGATCAGGCGGGTGCCGGGTCGAGCCGCTCCCGCCGGCGCTCGAGCCGCTCAAGCTCGGTCTGGAGCTCGGTCCAGGATTCGGACTCCTCGCGCTCGTACTCCTCGCCGGTCAGCTCGCGCAGCCGACCGCTGTAGGTGCTCCACGCCTGGCGGGTGTCCGCCTCGAGTTCGCGGAGTCTCTCGATATCTGATGCGGTGGGAGGCAAGATCAGGCTCCTTCCTTGAACTACTACTACGGCGCGATGCTACCCCCTGGATCAGTCGCTCAGTCAACCGGGTGCGACTCGCTCATGCAATCGGTCGTGCAAGCCGTCCGGCGCGAGGCGTATCACCGGGCGCCGTGGAGCTCCTGCAGGCACCGATCGCGACGGCCGAGTTCATGGTCGTCGACACCGAGACCAACGGCCTGGCGGGCGACCGCTGCGAGATGACCGAGGTCGGCGCGGTGCTCGTCGGCGGCGGGGAGCTGCACGACCGCTGGAGCTCGTTGTGTCGCACGGGCGCGCCGCTGAAGCGCGGCATCCAGCGGCTCACCGGGATCTCGCAGGCGATGGTCGACTCGGCCCCCTCGCTCGAGGACGTTCTTCCGCCGCTGCGCCGCCGCCTGGAGAACCGGATCATGGTCGCCCACAACGCGCCCTTCGATCGCCGCGTGCTGCGCCAGGCATTCGGGCGCATCGGCCTCGATTGGCCCGACCCGCCGGTGATCTGCACGGCCGCGCTCGCCCGCGCGCTGCTGCCGCTGCAGCCAAAGCGGGGTCTCGGGGTGCTCGCGGACGCGCTCGGGATCGACGTAGCGCTCGCCCATCGGGCGCTCGCCGACGCCGAGACGTGCGCGCGGGTGCTGTGCGCGCTCTTCCCCCGCCTCTGCGCCAACGCCGCCACCGTCTCTGACGCGCTGGCCCTGCTCTCGCCGCGCCGCCCGTCGCGCCGCAGGCCGCCGCGCCTGCCGACCGTCTCCCGCGGGTCCGAGCCACCGGCCGTCGACTTCACCGATCTGCCCACCGACCCGGGCGTCTACATCTTCCGCGACGATCACGGCCGCGTCCTGTACGTCGGCAAGTCGGTCTCGATCCGCAGCCGGGCCCGGGCTCATTTCGCGCCGTCGAGCCCACCGGCGGCGTGGACCCGGCACGCGACGGTCGTCGACTATCGCACGACCGCGTCAGAGCTCGGCGCCCTCGTGCTCGAGAACCGCCTGATCAAGGAGCTCAAGCCGCCCGGCAACAAGCGGCTGACCCGCACCGATGACCGGCTGGTCTACGTCCGCTGCCGCCTCGACATCCCGTTTCCGATCCTCGAGGTCTCACCGGATCCGGCCGCGGGGCACGCGGTGACGATCGGGCCGGTGCGGGGGCGGCGGCTGGCGCTCGAGCTCGTCGAGCAGCTCGATTCGCTGTTCGGGCTGCGCCACTGCGGCCGCCGCCTGCCGCGGCGCGAGCATCCCTCGGCCTACGGCCAGATGGGGCGCTGCCTGTCGCCCTGCCTCGGCGACCTTGACCCCAACCTCTATCGCCGGCGTCTCGACGAGGTACTCGGCCTGTTCGTCTCCGCGCAGAGCGGACAGCCGCTGCTCGATCACGTCCGCCGTCAGATGCGCGCGGCCGCGGAGCAGCAACGCTACGAGCAGGCTGGGTCGCTGCAGCGCCGGCTCAAGCGGCTGGGCACGATCCTCGCCCGGCTCGGCGGCGTGCTCGAGGCCACCCACGCACGCCCGCGCCTGATACTCGCGCCGCATCCATCCGATCCCGTGCGCGCCGAGGGCTTCTGGCTGGTCGACGGGCGGCTGGTCGATCACGGCGCCGTCAACGGCGATGACGTCGCCGAGCGCACGGAGCGGGCGCTCGGACGCAGCGCTCGTCACGGCGAGCTCGGCGCCCACGTGCCCCCCGACGAGATCGACGAGGTCCGGCTGATCGGCAGCTGGCTGGCCTCGCATCCCGACGCCCCGCAGCTGGCGTTGCGGGTGGGTGGGGATCCGATTACCCCAAACGACCTGCGCGAGTTCCTACTCCGCGAACGGGAGCTCGACGACGACCGCCTCGATCTCGTCGGAGCCGACGCTCACCTGTGAGCCGGGCTCGGCCTCGCGCCGGACGAGCGCGAGCGCGATCGGTCCCAGCGCCGGCGACTCGGCGACGCTGGCCAGCCGGCCGACGGCGCGGTCCGCGAACGTGATCTCGGCGCCCGTCGCGGCGGGCTTGGACAACCGCAGCCCACGCAGGTGGCGGTTGGGCTTGCCGCGGTAGAAGAGCCGCGCGACCGTCTCCTGGCCGACGTAGCAGCCCTTGGTGAAGGACACGGCGCGACCGTTGAGGTCGGCCTCCTGGGGGATCACGGTGTCGTCGAGGTCGACGCCGTAGCGCGGCCGACCGTGCTCGATGCGCACGCAGTCGGCGACCGCCTCGGCGACCGGCTGGGCGCCGCGGCGCTGCAGCGCGGCGGCGAGCGCGTCGGTGTCGCCGGCCTCGCAGAGCAGGTCGATCCCCAGATCGGTGCGGATCCACCGGACGGCGATGCCCTCGAGCTCGCCCGCCTCGTGCCAGTGTTCGGCCTGGCCTAGGTCGCTCCTGCCGGCCACGGCGGCGGCCTCGGGACCGACCAGCGAGAGCAGCCCCGACTGCACGGTGCGCTTGTGCAGCTGCACGTCGTAGCCGACGCTGAAGCGGCGGATCATGTTGAACAGCTCCTGCAGGGCGACGCGCTCGGTGTCGAGCAGGATCTCGCCTCCCGCGTCAAGGATCCGCAGGTCGCCGAGCATCTTGCCCTTGGGTGTGAGGAAAGCCGCGTAGCAGCCCGTCCCGGGCGTGAGCGCCTCGACGTCGTTGGACACCTGGCCCTGGAGAAATCCCTTGGCCTCGGTCCCGGTGAGCGCGAGCTTGCCCCGCTCGGAGCGGTCAACCAGCCCGCACTCCGCGGTCACGGCTTCGTACTCGGTGCTCGAGATTGCCAGCGGCGTCACTTTCAAAAGGATAGTGACGGCCTGGGTGCGTTTGGCGGGCGCGTCGATACCTCAGAGCCGAAAACCAAAAACAATCTCCACCAGAATTGAAATTTAGGGCTACCATAAAATTAAATGTCGGCCAGCTCACCCGCGATTGAGGACTACAGCAAGGCGATCTACGCCCTGGAGCAGCGCGGCCGCGAGCCGGTGAGCACCAATGCGCTGGCCGAGCGGCTGGGCGTCACGCCCGCCTCGGCCTCCGGGATGGTCAAGCGGCTCGGCGAGCTGGGCCTCGTGACCCATCAGCCGTACCGCGGCGTGTCGCTGACCGAGTCCGGGCGCCGCCTCGCGCTCGAGGTCATCCGCCACCACCGCCTACTCGAGCTCTACCTCGTCACCGACCTCGGCGTGCCGTGGGATCGCGTCCATCAGGAGGCCGAGGTGCTCGAGCACGTGCTCTCCGAGGAACTCGAGGAGCTGATCGCCGCCAAGCTCGGCAATCCCACGCATGACCCCCACGGCGATCCGATCCCCACGGCCGACCTGACGATCGACGAGCCGCCGACCGACAGCCTGGATTCGCTGCCCAAGGGGGCGGGCGGCACGCTCGTGCGCGTTTCGGACTCCGACCCGGAGATGCTGCGCTACCTCGCCGACCGCGGAATCGCCCCGGGCGACGCCTTCGAGGTCGTCGACCGCCAGCCGTTCGGGGGACCGCTGTTCGTGCGCTTCGGCTCCGAGGTGCACCCGCTGGGCGGCCAGCTGGCGCTGGCGATGCGCGTGGAGGTGACCGGTTGACTGCCCCCGAGCCGCTGCTCGAATCGGCCGAAGGCCCGCCGATCGCAATCCCGGACGTCGGACCGACGCCGCTTGAGCGGATGCTCGATCACGGCCGGATCCGCGGGCTGCTGGCAATGCTCGGGCCGGCGTTCGTCGCCGCGGTCGCCTACGTCGATCCGGGGAACTTCGCCACCAACATCCAGGGCGGCGCCAAGTACGGCTACCAGCTGATGTGGGTGGTGCTCGTCGCCAACCTGATCGCGATGCTCGTGCAGTACCTCTCGGCCAAGCTGGGGATCGTCAGCGGCCGCTCGTTGCCCGAGGTCTGCCGCCAGGTCTTCCCCCGCTGGTCGACGTGGGGGCTGTGGATCCAGGCCGAGGTGACGGCGATGGCCACCGACGTGGCCGAGTTCCTCGGCGCCGCGATCGGGCTCAACCTCCTGTTCGGGGTGCCGCTGCTCGTGGCCGGGCTGATCACCGGGGTGATCGCGTTCGCGATCCTCGAGCTCCAGCGCCGCGGGTACCGGGGCTTCGAGGTGGCGATCGCGGGGCTGCTGGGCATCGTGCTGCTCGGCTTCCTCTATGAGACGCTGAGGATCGGTCCCTCGGCGCCCGACGCCCTGCGCGGCCTGATCCCGCATCTCGCCGGCGCCAACGCGGCCTACCTGGCCGTGGGGATCGTCGGGGCGACCGTGATGCCACACGTCATCTATCTGCACTCCGCGCTGACCAAGGGTCGCGTGGAGATGCGCAACGACGCCGAGCGCCGGCGGGTGCTGCGCTATCAGCGCGTCGACGTGATCGTCGCGCTCAGCCTCGCCGGACTCATCAACCTGGCGATGCTGGCGGTCGCCGCCAAGCTGCTCCACGTTCCCGGCCTCACCGGGGTCGACACGATCCAGGGGGCCCACGCCCAGTTCGGCCACCTCGTGGGCGGCGGGGCGGCACTGGCCTTCGCCGTGGCCCTGCTCGCCTCCGGTGCCTCGTCCTCGAGCGTCGGCACATTCGCCGGCCAGGTGGTGATGGCCGGCTTCATCGGGGTCCGGATCCCCGTGCTCGTCAGGCGCGCGGTAACGATGCTCCCGGCGCTGATCATCCTCGCGCTCGGCGTCAGCACGACCGGCGCGCTCGTGCTCAGCCAGGTCGTGCTGTCGTTCGGGATCCCGTTCGCGCTGGTCCCGCTCGTGCTGTTGACCAATCGCCGCGACATCATGGGCAACTTCGCCAACGGCCGCCTGCTCAAGGCCGCCGCCTTCATCGTGGCGGGGGCGATCTCGTCGATGAACGTGTTCCTGCTCGCCCAGCAGCTGCTCGGCTGAGTACATTTCGGTTCAAGATGTCTCTCGCTCAGGAATTCAACGCGATCGTGGCGGCCCAGCCCGACGACTGGACCGACCTCGAGTTCGACCTGCGGATCTTCGACGAGACCCGCTACGTCGACGCGGCGATCGTGCTCGTCACCTGCAACGCCCAGCCGTATTCCAAGAGCGACTGGCACTGGCGGGTGATCGTCGCCCATCGCTTCGGCCACGCCGCCGGCGTGCCGGCGGTCCATCTCGCGCTCAAGCTGCTCGACGACTCCGGGCTGGCCGGCGAGATCGCGCTGCGTGAGGTGCGCACCGGGCGCGCCGAGGTCGTGCAGATGTGGGGCCGCACCGAGTCGGTGCGCCAGGAGTTCAAGAAGCTCCGCGCGCAGTAAGTGGCGCGCGTCGTCGCGTTCGTGCCCGACCTGCTGTTCGGGTCCAATGTCATCGGGGCGCTGCAGGCCGGCGGGCATGATCCCGTGCTGCTGAGTGCGCCTCATCAGCTGCCGGGGGCGCTGGCGGGCGCGGACGTGCTGATCGTCGACCTCACCGACGATGTCGACGCGCGGATCGCGGCCACGCGTGACGCCGAG
The DNA here is from genome assembly GCA_036268255.1 of Solirubrobacteraceae bacterium. GTDB lineage: Bacteria > Actinomycetota > Thermoleophilia > Solirubrobacterales > Solirubrobacteraceae > Palsa-465. Next base: position 6,186 of record DATAUL010000205.1, read on the forward strand.
GTGAAGACGCTGGCGTTCTACTCGCACGTTGAGGCCGACGTCAGGGCCCTGGCGACCGCCGCGGGCTTTGACCTGGTCGTCCCGCGCTCACGGATGGCTCGGGCGGCGTCGTCGCTCGTCGACGAGCTGGTGGGCGGTTAGCCGGCCGGGGCGAACGTGCGGTCGAAGGTGGTGGCCACGTCGGGCGGGTGTTTGACGATCCCGAAGCGGGCCTCCCATCGCGACCACGTGCGCAGGAGCGCCGGATCGAGCACCCCGAAGCGCCCGCCCGGACCGCGGAAGGCCGGCAGCAGCCCCCGCAGCTCGGCGCTGACCAG
>DATAUL010000206.1:0-3324 GCA_036268255.1 Solirubrobacteraceae bacterium
GAGAAAGGGGTAGGCCTGAAGTGACGACCCCCGGGAACGGATCCGTGGATCATCATGGACGACCCGGGACTAGCAAATGAGTGTCGAGCGGTACACGGGCGTACTCCTAGCTTGTGAGGTTTCGGCGGGATGTGTGTTCTCACTGCTCGTCACGAGGAGCGGCGCTGAGATAATCTCGCGCCGAGAGAGAGGAGGGTTTGCCTCATGGCAACCATTTCCGCGCCCACGCGACCGGCCCCACCGCGATCGGCCCCTACGCGATCGGACCTGCAGGAGGCTGATTTCGAAGGTCGGCCCCTGACCCCGACGACTCTCAACTGGGGCAACTCGGCGCCGCTCGCATTGGCGGCCTTCGGCGTCACCACATTCATGCTGAGCATGACCAACGCGAACCTCATCTCACCGGCTGTGAAACCAGTGGTGTTCGCTGTTGCGCTGATGTTCGGCGGCCTCACGCAGCTGATCGCGGGCATCATCCAGCTACGGACTGGCAACACGTTCTCTGGTGTTCTGTTCACTGGCTTTGGCGGCTTCTGGCTGTCGCTCTTCGCCGTAGGGCAGTGGTTCCTAAAGGCCATACCGGCCGCCCAGACGGGGCATGCACTGGGGCTGTTTCTATACGCCTTTGGGATATTTGCCGTGGTCCTGTGGGTGGCGTCGTTCCGCACGAACGCGATCGTCGTCCTGGCTATCGGGATTCTCGTAGCGGCGTTCTTTCTCCTCGCCGCTGGCAACTACGGGGCTCACGCCACCTTGATCCACTGGGGCGGCTACCTCGGTCTGGCCGCGGCGGCATGCGCTTTCTATCTGGCTCTGTCGGAGCTCTGCGAGATCTCGTACGAGCGGACGATCTTCCCGGTCGGGTCTCTCGCCAGGCACTAACCCATCGGCAGGATGCGGCGCTGCGCGGCGAACGACTAGTCCTGCGCAGCGTCGCTTGGCAATAACCTGAGCGAGAGCTCGCCGGGGAATCGCAGCCGGTTGTCGGATGGGGTCGCGCGTTCCCGAGCCGGCGTTACGGCATAAGTCTGTGCCTGCATAGGCGGTACACGTTCCTACCGTTCTCGTGGTCGTGGCCAACGCGCGCACAGCAGGCGTCGGGCAGGTGTACGAAGGTTCGAGGCCTTACGGACCGACCGCTCAGCCTCTGAGACGGTCTCGCCATCTCTGGCTGCGGCGATGAACGTGCTTGTCGAGGCGGTACGCTGGGCGGCTGTGAGGGAAAGGGTGCAGGTGCTTAGGGGTGGACAGGCACGTGCGTACGTCGTGGCCGAGGAGCATGAGGACGGATCGCTGCTGCTGGCGCCCGAGAGGGCCTCTAGCAGCCAGGACACGGTACCTACCGAGGACCGTCGAGCTGTCACCGTCGCCGTACCTGGGGTCGCCGCGATTCTGCAGGTCCGCGATCTGACCGTCGCCTACGGACCGAAGAGGGCAGTTGACTCGATCAGCTTCGAGATCCGCCGGGGAGAGATCTTTGGACTGCTCGGGCCGAACGGAGCGGGCAAGACGAGCACGCTGAGCGCGATCGAGGGACTGGTTAGGCCCCAGTCGGGAACGATCCAGCTCGATGCCATCGACAGCGTGCGCCATCCCACCCAGGCCAGGGCTCGAATGGGCGTGCAGCTCCAAGCGACCAGCTTTCAGTCCGAGCTGAAGATCACGCAGATCGTGCGGCTATACGCGGGGCTCTATGGGGTCGCGCTCTCCGACCTGCAGATTGCTGACGGCCTGCGTGTGATCGGGCTCGAGGGCGAAGCGAACAAGCCGTTCAAACAGCTCTCAGGGGGACAACAGCAACGCCTCTCCCTGTACATCGCGGTCGTCCACAGTCCGACGCTTCTCCTGCTCGACGAGCCGACGGCCGGCCTCGACCCGCAATCGCGCCGTCAGCTGTGGGGCCGGATCGAACATATCCGGCAGGAGGGCGGAAGCATTCTGCTGACCACACATTCGATGGAGGAGGCCCAGGCGGTCTGCGACCGGGTGGCGATCATCGACAGCGGCTCGTTGTTGACGGTGGAGACCCCGCACGATTTGATCGAGAAGCACAAGAACGACCCTCGCGTCCGGGCGGTCGCCCACGGCGAGGTGACGCTCGAGGATGTCTTCATCGGACTCACCGGGAGTGAGATTCGTGACTAGCGCGAAAACGAACGCGACACCAGGTGGCCTGGCGGCGGGACCACCACTTCGTCTCGTGTTCAAGTCGTTGCTACGCGCGGACTTCCTCGTGTTTCTCAAGCATCGCCGGGCGCTGATCATCAGCATGTTGCTGCCCGTCTTTGTTCTGGTCAGCACGAGCGGGAACAAGGCGACCGATAAGTTCGGCGGGGCCGAGTTCGTGATCGGCTTGGCGATCTCCTACGGACTGCTGTCGACGGCGCTGATCGGCTACGCGCTGACGGTCGCGCGAGACCGAGAGAAGGGTGTGTTCCAGCGGCTGCGCGTCACCCCGGCGCCCACGTGGACCATCATGACCAGCCGCCTGGCGATGCAGGCGGTCGCCAACCTGATCATCGCGGTCGCGGTCGTAATCGTCGGCAGCCTGATCCACCACATCTCGCCCTCCGCCGGGCAGTACGCACTGGTGCTTCTGGTGTCGATCCTGGCTGGGGCGGTGTTTCTCAGCCTCGGCCAGGCGCTGGTCGGTCTGGTGTCGTCAGCCGACAGCGTCCAGGCGGCCGCGCGGGTGCTATTCGCCGTCCTGATTTTGCTCGGAATACTCGGCCAGAGCGGAGCGCTCGGCTCGTTTTGGAGTTCGATCGCGCGCTGGAGCCCGGTCGGCGTGGTAATGACGCTGTTTGCCGGGGTGCTCGACCTGCACGCGTGGTACAGCCGCGACACGCTCTCCGTGCTGGCCTGCCTTGGCTACATCGTCGTGTTCGCGGGGATCGGCATTCGCTGGTTTCGGTGGGACGCGCAATGAGCGCGATTGCTGGTCGCCGGCAACGGGCGCGATCGACTCCTTGACACGAAGGGCTTGCCGCAGGCCGGCCATGCCGGCTGGCCTTGCTCGCCCCTCGGTCCGGACTGCCGCTCCGTTGCCGTTGCGGCGCTCTGGGCGAGACTGCCGCTTTCTCAGTGGGGATAGGCAGTGTCCTCGTGCGAGCAGAAGTCGGGCTGGGTGCGTTCGCTCACGGTGCGTCGGGGGGTTGCAAGCGCGTTGTGCTGCGCCGGCCTCGGGCGATCTCGCCCGTCTCGGCCTCGCGCCACGCTCGCAGGAGGAGCGCCACCCAGGCCCGGTAGGGGCGCCACGATTCGGTGATCTGGTGGATCGCAGAGTCGTCGGATGTGCTGTAGGCGGAGCGGATGGCGTCATCG
>DATAUL010000207.1:0-8607 GCA_036268255.1 Solirubrobacteraceae bacterium
TGGCGCGGGTGGGCGCGCAGGCCGGCGCTCAGCGGCTCGGGGCGACCCTGTATGAAATTGCTCCCGGCGCAGCGGGCTCCCCGCTGCACGCCCATCACGCCAACGAAGAGCTCATCGTCGTTCTCGCTGGGTCGCCGACTCTGCGCACACCCGAAGGTCATCGTCAGTTGGTCGCCGGAGAGGTGGTCGCGTGTCCAGTGGGTCGCCACGGCGCACATCAGCTCCTCAACAAGTCCGCGGAGCCCGTCCGCGTGCTGGTCGTCTCCACGATGGTTTATCCCGACATCGTTGAGATGCCCGACAGCAACAAGGTGCTGGCGCAATCTGCGCGGCCGGACTCTGACGACCGCCTTGCGCTGGCGTTCCCGCGTGACGCTGCGGTCGACCGACTCGCCGGCGAATTGCCCCTCGAAGCGTAGGGTCAGTGACGTTTCGACATATGCGACCAGGGCCGGGGGCGGGAGAGCTCCAATGGCTCGCAGAAAACGTCCGGTGGTGGCTCCCAGCTGAGACTGGGCTTGAGGGCGCGCGAGAGTGCTGGTGGTCAAGCAACCTTCGACGCCGGTCGATAGCGGCTACATGGGTCTGTTCCGTGGACTTACGTCCGCCACCGTCGCCCCGGGTGTGTGGATGCGTCGTGAGAGCTGGAGGCTGGGAAACGCTGCAGTGGCCGCGGTCTTCGGGCTGTTCTGCATAGCGGCGGGGGTGGATGCGTCCATCTCCGGACGCGCGACAGGGGCCAACAGGATCGGCCTTGCCGTTATGTTCGCTCTCCTCGCGATTGTGTCTGGCGCGGTCCTGACCCGGATTCTCCGGGCCGGTCTAAGAATCGCACCCGATGGTGTCGTGATGCGCGGGGTGCTCAGGACTCATTCCTTTTCTGTGTACGAGGTCACGGGGTTTGCGCCGGGAGTGCGCGGAAGCGCCGTGCCCCTGCTCGACCATCACCACGGGCAGCCGGTGGGGATGTTCGCCCTCGGTCGAACGCGATTGCTTAGCTCCCGGGCCGGCGCAGACGCGCAGCGCCTGCAGCCGTTGTGCCACGAACTCAACACGCTTCTCGCGACTACCCAAGCCTCGCAATCGGCTACTGGGTTCGCGTGAATCCGATGCTCTGCGATAGCCGACGGCCGGCTACCACAATGATCGAGGAGCAATAGCTCGCCGGAGTCCACCACACACGTCGTATGGCGTTGGTGGCGAGGCGGCGCCCGTAGCGAGCGGCATCATCGATTGGCGGCCGCCCGGTGGTCCGCAGATCGTCTCTTGGTAGCTATAGCCTCTGTGGACACTGATCTCACCATCGACTTTCTATTTTGATCCGCTGGCGCGTTGGATCGGCCGGGTCGGGGGCGTGGTGACGTTCTGCCTCGCCCTGATCCTCGTGGCGGCCCCTTTCGCCGTCATTGTGCGAATCGCTATCGCAGTCTTTGCCTTCGCGTTCCTCTGGGCCTGCTGGTCTCGGTGGTCGCGAGTTGGCGTCGAGGTGCGGTCCACCGGCGTGTGGGTGTGGAGGCCGATGTGGCGGCGGTTCATCCCGTGGAATGAAATCGAGCAGTTTCGTCCTCGGCAACGCGTCGCGAGTTGCGTCGCCGTGGCGTACCTGACGGCGGGACGGACGTTCACGACCGGATTGATGCAGGGCCGGCGCATGGCCTGGAAGGACGGGTCGACGACGGACATCGTGTCAGTGCTCAACCGTGAGCTCAACGAGCACCGCGGCCCAAGCGGCAGCTAGTAGCGTCGACTGGGAGCCTCGGCTAAAGGCTCGTACCGTCGCAATCAACGTTCCTGCAGCGGACAAGCGTGCGATCCTTCTGGGTGTGTTTGAGCGATTGACTGAACGCGCGCGCCACGTGGTCGTCCTGGGCCAAGAAGAGGCGCGGGCACTGCGCCACCACTCAATCGGCACCGGGCACATCCTGCTCGGGCTGCTGCGCGAAGAAGAGGGCATGGCCGCCCGCGTCCTTGAGAAGCTTGCGATCACGGTTGAGCGCGTGCGCGAACGAGTGGTGCGGATGGTCGGCTCCGGCGAGGAGGCCACCACTGGCCAGATCCCGTTCACCGAACGCGCGAAGAAGGTTCTCGAGCTCGCGCTGCGCGAAGCGCTGAGCCTCGGGCACAACTACATCGGCACCGAGCACATCCTGCTCGGCCTCATAGCCGAGAACGAAGGCGTCGCCTTCCGCACACGTCCCGATCCCGGCAGCGATCTCGAGGAGCGCGAGGGCGTCGCCGTCCGCATCCTGCACGACTTCGACGTCGACGCCGAAACGATCCGCGCCGAGGTGATCCGGATGCTCTCCAGCCCGGAAGCGCGCGCGGAGCGTGCCCGGGCGGAGGTCAGGTACGTGAGCTCGGAGACATCGATTCACGTCGACCCGTCGGCGATCGTGCGCCGGCTGCTGATGAGCGCCGCTGCGCGAGCGCTCGACGACGGTCGCTCAGAGATCGAAGTCGCTGATCTTCTGCTCGCTCTTACCCGCGATGAGGCGACCTCACGGCTGCTTGCAAGCCTGGGCGTCGACGTGACGGCCGTGCGCGACACGCTCGAACGAGAGGCTCCGCCCGCGGAGTGACCGCGGGTGTCGACAGGAGCGCACAGCTTCACCGCTTACAGGCCGCTCCGACCGCGGCTCGTCGCAGTCAGCGTTGGTGGCTGAGACGTCAAGCCGCCGACGCAGCATGCATTACTGGCGCAGCATGGCATCCCCTGGTCGGTCGATTCTCGCCCTCGACGCTGCGAGCTGGGGGCTGTCGATCAGTTCTTGGTCACGGGGTGAAGCTGGTGCTAGTGCTGGTCTGTTCCCAGGCGTCGAGGTCGGCAGTGAGCGCGTCCAGCGACCTGCGGAGCCGTTCAAGCGCGTCGGGGCCGAGGACGAGCATTAGCGGCGGTTGCGCGCTCTCGACCGCAGTGATCAGTGCTTCGGCGGCTTTGTCGGGGTCGCCCGGCTGGGTTCCGTGGGTGGTGTCGCGTTCCTTGCGGCGCGCGCCGGCGGTGTCGGCGTAGTCGTCGATAACCGTGTCTGATTGGGTGAGTGAACGGCCGGAGAAGTCGGTGCGAAACGCGCCGGGCTCAACAATCATCGCGGTGATCCCGAGCGGCTCGAGTTCCGTGCGCAGCGAGGCGGTCATGGCTTCCAACGCCGCTTTGCTCGCGGCGTAATAGCCCGAGCCGGGCGGCGAGGTTCGCGCAGCGATGGAAGAGATGTTGACGATCGTTCCCTGGCGCCGGGCGCGCATGCCGGGCAGGACGGCTTGGATCATTGACACCGGCCCGAAGAAGTTGGTTGCAAACAGGGTTGCGAGATCGTCGCGATCGCCCTCCTCGACGGCGGCCCGGTAGCCGTACCCAGCGTTATTGAGCAACACATCGATGCCTCCGAAACGCGTCTCGGCAGCACCGACCGTCTCGGTTATCTGCGCCTCGTTTGTTACGTCGAGCATGAGCGCAAGCACGCGGTCGGGGTCGGCTGCGGCGAGGTCCATGACCGCCTCCGCGCTGCGAGCGGTCGCGACCACGTTGTGGCCGTGGCCGAGGACGGCCCGCGCGAACGCGCGACCCAGGCCAGTTGAGCAGCCGGTGATCAACCATGTCGTCACGGTGTCTTCCTTTCTCTGCATTGCGGTTATGTCGGTGCGAGGCTCCCGCGCTGAAGCGCTCGGCAACCTCGGGCCCCCAACCGAAGCAAGCCGACCCAAGCAAGCCGACCGTAGAGTCGTCAACGAACATTGATGTTCGTCAGCCCGCAACCACGATGTGACGTCCGGTCAGCCTTGCTACGTGAGACGGCGACGGCGCCGCTATCGAAGGGCCGGAGCGTCCGGTGGTCGATCGTTCACTGACGTGGGCCACGGTTACCGCGACGGTTCGGGGCCGCGGTCGCTTGCCATGTGCGTAAGGTGGTTGGGCGATGGCGCTAGGTGCGGATAGTGGGCCTCTCGGCACGTACGCGGCTTTGCGGACGCAGGCGCTCAAGGTGGTGGCGCTCGGGATGCCGCAGCCGTCTGGGACTGGTCGCGTGTATGGGGTGCTGGTCGATGTGCCCGGGGACGATCATGACTCACACGCGACGGTGGTGGCGATGGGAGACGGGACGACGAGCATGTACTCGACAGGGTCCTCGGTCGTGGGCGCCGGGAATCACGAGGATGTGAGAGCGGCCAACCGGGCGCTGCTTCAGACCGCGGCCGGGGTAGCGGGCGACCTTGCTGTCTGCACCGACGAGGACTTTCCCCCTGCGGCGATGGTGCGCATCCACGTCATTCTGGGTGGTGGCAGGCGCGTTCTCGATATTCCGGCGGCGAAGTTCTGGCGGCCCGAGTTGCCGATGCCGCCTCTGTTGGCGGCGGTTCAGGATGTGATCACCGCGATCTCCAAACACGCTGCTCAGGCGCATCCGGCGACTGCAGCGGCAACGGCGCGGGGTGGATCGCACGCTCAGCACCGGACGTCGCCGGCGGCAGGACGGCTAACCGCGGGGAGGCGTGCAATCGGTGATGCGTTCTCGTTCTTGGTCGATGAGTTCGGGTTTAACGCCACGACCCCTGAGATGAATCCCACGTGGGAATCCATCCGCGTGGCGTACCGAAGCGCCTCGGCGTTCGTTGTCATCGACCTGTGTGAACTCGAACAGACGCACAACGTACTCGTCGGATCGGTCACCGCCGACGGCCATCTCCCTGGTTATCCGCACGTGCTTCCGGCGACCGAGCACCCGTTGCGGTGGCTTCCACTTTGGTCGCTGGTCGAGGCCAACGGCGGTGTCGGGCCCGACCCCGGCTCAGCGGCCGGGGCGGAACTGACGGCGTGGGCTGAGCTGCTGCGCGAACATGCCAAACCTTTGCTCGACGGCAACCCGTCAGCCATCGAGATGTCGTCAGACTTCCTGCGTGCCCGAGCTGTGAGCCTTCCAGACCTGAGCTGTGGGACAACCCCGCGCGCATTGGTCATTGGACAGGGACAAGTGACGCGCGTTGGCGCCTATATGCGAGCGACGGGCGGGTCCTGCATCATCCCCGTACCGGCCGAAGATCGAGAGAAACTGCTGGAAGTGGTCGCGTCTGCCATGCGTGGCGCTGTCGCGCAGAACATGTCAATCGTCGACCTCGGCCCGGACCCGTACATCAGGAGCAACGGCGGCTGGATCTACGTGCTGCAGCGCGCCATTCTGGAGCAAGGCACACGTTAGGCGTTTGCCCAGGGGTGCTCTACCCCCGCCCTCTCGTTGAATGAGCGTTCCCTGTGAGACGCGGCGTGCGCCGGGAGGGCAGCTGCAGCCTAAGGAGCACCTACCGGACGCTGGTGCCGTAGACGTCGAGTCGGTGCGATTGGGGGGTCCGCCTGTCCGCGGTCCGGGAGTGCTTACTCAGCGATCAGGTGAGTCCGGCCAGACGTCGGCGCCTGAGGGCCTGGGGCCGAGGAGGCGGGCGGCGGGGTCCGGGATCGGCTCGAGGGTGATCAGTGTGGGGTCAAGATCGCTGGCGGCAATGGTGATGATGAGGTCGTTGTGGTGGCGGATAGCGACCCAGTGACCGGTCGCGGCAGTCAGGGTTAGGAAGGGCGTGGGTGTCCCGTCGATGCTGATCAGCTGCTCGGAGCGCACGGCGTCGAGCGCCTTGCCGCGCGCGGCGCGATCGCGGGCGGCCAGCCATAGCGTGACGGCAGCGTGCGAGGCCTCTGGCCACGACGAGCGAGCGTCGTCATTGTTTTGCAGCCAGTGGTGAAGTGTTTGGCGAGCTTGATGTAGCTCGTCGTTTACGGGCGAGTCTTCGCGTGAGGTGGTGATCTCGAATCGGGATCGATCCCCGGCGAATGGGTCGGCGTCTGGCGTGTCGTAGTGGTTGATCGTGAGACTGGTGAGCCGGTCGCCGTGAGACCCGCTGCCGCCGAGCACCGCCGGCCAGCCCTCCGCGGCATAGACCGGGAACGTGAGCGTCCCGAACATCATCGTGTTGGAGAGCCATCGCCCGACTCGCGCGTGCTCGCGCGTGCGGGCAACCCGGGTCTCACGTATCGCCTCGTCCTCATCATCCTCGGAGGGACCATCGGCGGCGAAGAACGTGCCCTCGCGCTCTTCGTGGCCGCACTGCCGGCAGACGACGATCGGATTCGGGGTCACCGTGCCGTCGGGCCCAGGTCGACCACCCCGCCAATGTTCGGTCGGGACGCACTCTTCATAGTCGATCGCGGCACACGCTGGGCACGGAACATCGGCATCCTCGATCGGCGTGCTCAGATAGTCGGCGGGAAGCGGACGCCGGACCGACGATCCGCTCGCGTCACGGCAGCAGATGACCGGCTCGTGGCCATCGTTGGGCTGCCCAAGCACCGCGGCGTAAGCACCGTTGCCGACCGCGGCCGCGAACCGATCTCCACGGTCATCCACCACCTCGGCGCCGACCGCACCCGGCGCCAGCATCCCCGCCACCAGTGACCGATCTTCGGGCAGCCACGTCTTGACCGGGCGATAGATGTCATCAGCCCGCAGCGGCAGTCCGCGATCTGAATGGACATCCTCGCTGACCACGACCACCCCATCGCCGCGGCGCACGACCCCCTGGCCGCCCGGCAGCTCGATCAACACCGTGGACACCTGACCTCGTCGCAGAGGCGGCAGCAGGTCATTCCATGCCATGTTCGCGGCGCGCTCGGCCACGCGGAAGCCCATCTCTCCGTCGCCCGAGACAACATCGCCCTGCTCGATCTCTCTCCCGCCGCCGGCCACCCACAGGGCCACCCCGAGGTCAGAACCGGGCTCCACCTCGGCGAGCTCGTGATGCCGAGGCGGCGCGTAGCCGTCGTACAAGATCACAGCATCGACGCGCACCCGGCCCTCCTGAACACTGAAAAGGATGCGGGCATACTTTGCACCCAAGCGCTCGAGCTCGCGCCACATATCGTCACGGCCGCTCATCAGCGGTGCTCACTGCTCCACGAGCGCTGCACGCGAACACGCTGGCAGAAGTCAATGACGGTTCGGCTATGAATCAAAGCCGAGCAAGATCGTACCGTGCCGGGCTCGGGCTTAACCACCCTGATCGACAGCGTCCCAGACCGATGGCGCAGTCTGCTGGATCCGCGAATTCCCGGCACTCTGGAGCCTGGGGGAGTGCCCGACGTTCTGTGTAGGCAAACACGGGCGCCGCCCCCGCCTCGCCGCAGAGCTCTTGTCGCAGCAGACGTTGGGCAGTGCGACGCGGTTGCCGGTGCCTCGACGGAGGCGTCCGCTGGTCGATCCGTAATCGCGCGCTAGAGAGATCGCGCTGTGTCAGAGCAGTGAGCGCCGTAGCGTACCTCGGCTTTCATCCTGGATACGCTCGCGGGGCGCCGCGCGGTGCATCATCCGCGCGTCAGCCCCCGGATTCTGGGGGTTGCCGACGAAGCGCTGACTGTGCTCGACGGCTCGGCGCCTGCCGATAAGAGACGACCGGAGGACACCATGGATGACCGCCATTTCGCCCAGCGCCTGCGCGAGCGGGAGCGGATCGTTGGCTACTGGGTGATGAGCGACAATCCTGCGGCAGCCGAACGGATCGCCGCAGCCGGGTATGACTACGTCTGTTTCGACCTCCAGCACGGATTGCTCGATTACACGGGAGCACTGCGTGGAGTTATGGCCGCAGAGTTGGGCGGTGCAGTCGGAGTTGTGCGCGTGCCGGCCAACGAGCCAGCCTGGATCGGGCGGGCGCTCGACGCTGGAGCACGCGCTGTGATCGTGCCGCTGGTGGACTCCCCCCGGGACGCGGCCGCAGCGGCACGCGCGTGCCGCTACCCGCCTGCCGGCACGCGCAGCTACGGACCGGCGCGGTCAGGGTTGACTGTCGGCACCGACCTTCGCGGCGCCGACGAGCGCGTGGCGTGCATCGTGATGATCGAAACCCGCGAGGGCCTCTCGAACGTTCAGCAGATCTGCACAACGCCCGGCATCGACGCCGTCTACGTCGGCCCGTCTGACCTGTCGATCGCGATCGGCGGCGCGAACCCGCAGGTCGGATGGGAGATGCCAGAGTTCGACGAGGCGCTGGCCGCGATCCGTGACGCCGCCAACTCGGCCGGCATTGCCTGCGGCCTGCACGTCGACGATGGTTGCGCGGGTGCGCGAGGACTCGCCGACGGCTTTGACTTCATCTCTATCAGCAGCGACCTCGGCCACATCTCCGCACTCGCCGCTAAGCACCTCCGCGAGACACAAAGCTGAAATCCGTTCCTTCCTTTCCACGACCGTGCTGGCCATCGTCATGGTCCTCGCCGACTGGCCGGTGCTCATCCCGGGCTACCTCAACCCCACCCTGCCGACCGCCGTCCTCTTTGCCCCACCTGACGCCAGCGGAAAGGACATCATCAATATCTACGGTGGCGTGACATGGGGCTGGCAGCTACAGCGCGCACCGTGACGCTTCTGCCGTGCCGATGGACTGTCCGCTAAGCGTTGGGCAGTGAGACGACCGCCGCAGCGAGGTTGCCCCGGTCGCCGTGGAACTTTGGTGACGACGATCCCGGTGTGATCGTTACATAGTGACTGCGATCGCGGCCTCCTGGGTCGGTGCGGGGTTGGGCTGGTGAAGGTGGAGTCGGCGCTCGATCGCGACTGCAAGGCGCGGCAG
>DATAUL010000208.1:0-11792 GCA_036268255.1 Solirubrobacteraceae bacterium
CTACGCCCTGCTGATGATCTTCCGCTTCCGCGACGAGCTGCGCGAAGGCAAGGATGTCGAGTCGGCGCTCGTCGAGACGATGACCCACGCGGGGCGCTCGGTGATCGTCTCGGGCTCGACGGTGGCGCTCGGTCTGCTCTCCCTGGTCGTGTTGCCACTGCCGCTGCTGCGCACCATGGGCCTCGGCGGGATGTTGATCCCCGTGGCGGCCGCCGCCCTCGGCCTGCTGATCGTGGGCGTGCTCGCCGCCCTGGGAACGCAGCTGAACCCCAACGAGGCGCAAGCTGAACAACTTCCCCGGAAGCGGCACCGCGATCGCCGGTCGGCAACAGCTCGCCGCGGCACGGATCAGCCCCGGCGTGATGAAACCGCTCGACGTGCTCGTCGAGCACAGCGGCAGCGCCCAGCAGGTCGCGGCCAAGCTGCGCACCGTGCCGGGACTCGTCGGAGCGACCGCACCCCCGACGTGGCATCAGGGGCAGGCCTCGCTGGTCGAAGCGTTCCCCACGATCGACGCTGATTCTGCTCACGCGCGCGTTCCGCGAGCGCAGCGCCCGGCGCGTCGGCAGCGCCAAGGCCGATCGCATCCTGCCCAACCACGGTGATCCGGACGTGATCGCCGCCGGTGGCTATTCCGAAGGCCTGATCCGCGCGACCGAGCAGTACATCGAGACGCTGCAGCGGGCCCGCGATGAGCCGGCGTTGCAGAAGGCGCCGCTGCGAGAGCTCGTCGCCCCGGCGCTGGACGCCGGCTGGATCCGGTACTTCGCTCCGTACGAGGCGGTGGATCGCGAGAACCTGAGCACCGTGCTTGCCGGCAGCTGACGAGCGCCGCGTACTCCGGCGGCCCCTTCGTCAGTCGAGGGCAAGGGCGAACTCGAGCTCGCGTCCCGACCGCCTCGTCGGCCGAAACGCGAGCCTGCGCAGCAGCGCGCGCGCACGGTGATTGTCGGCGAGGGTGGTTGCGCGCAGCAGCTCGAACCCGTTGTCGCGGGCGGCCTTCACCGTGAGCTGCGCCAGGGCGGTTCCGATGCCCAGGCCCTGCAGATCGTCGACGACCTCGGCGGCCACCTCCGCGGTCCACGGCCGGTCATCGATCCACACGTAGCGAGCGACCGCGACGACCGCGCCGTCGCGCTCGTCGATCGCCACGAATGCCTCGTGGCAGACATGATCGACGTCGGTGAGATAGGTCAGCTCGCGCAGTGAGAAGTCCGTCTTCGACGTGAGAAACCGCATGTGACGCGACTCGCGGCTCATGCGCGCGAACAGCGCGCCCAGAGCATCACGGTCGCCGGAGGTGACGGTGCGCACGCCGAGGCGCACGTCGCCGGGGACCGCGATCGAGCGGGCTCGTGGGGCTGTCGCGGTGGCCGTCACCGGGGCACCTCGCCGGGCCGCCCTGTTCTGCCCGCGCCCGTGGCGGGCGGACGGTGCCAATGGCGGGCAGCCCAGGTGCGCGCGCGGGTGTGGCGCGAGGCTGACCACGTGCGCTCCGCCTCCGGGTCACGAGCGCAGCGGGCTCGCTCGGCTTGGTGGCGCATTTCTTCGATTCGCAGCTGGGCGACGATGTGGTGAAGCGAGGTGTTCATGGGACGGCTCCTGCTGGGAGGGATGACTGGAGTCGCCCAAGCTAGGTCTAAGCCGCGCCGTTGCCATCGGGCAGTTGCCCAGTCTTTGGCCTTAGGGGGGCTCCCGGCTCTGTCGGAACATCGGCCCCCGGGCCGGCCCCGCCGCAGCGATAATCCGGCGATGGTCGGGCGTGTCTCCAGCTCGCGGTTCGTCGGTCGGCGCGAGGAGCTGGCCGCGCTCGAGGCGGCGGCGGAGCAGGCACATGGCGGTATCGGCTCGGTCGTGCTCGTCGGCGGCGAGGCCGGCATGGGCAAGAGCAGGCTGATCGGCGAGCTCGGTGCCAGAGCGGTGAGCCGCGGAATGACGGTGCTGGTCGGCGAATGCCTGGCGCTCGGGGAAGGCGAGCTTCCCTACGCGCCGGTCGTCGGCGCTCTGCGGTCACTGGTCGATCAGCGTGGGGCACCGGAGATCGAAGCCCTGTTCCCCTCCGGCAACGAGCTGGCGGCTCTGATGCCGGAGCTCGCCGGAGGCCAGGCCGAACCGGCGCCGGAGCCTGCCGGGTCGCAGGCTCGCCTGTTCGAGCAGCTGGCTGCGCTGCTGGCCTCCGCGGCGCGAGCGGCGCCGCTCGTCGTCGTGGTCGAGGACTTTCAGTGGGCGGATCGTTCCACCGGCGACTTCCTGGCCTTCCTCGTGCGCGCGACGCGCCGCGAGCCGGTGGCGCTCGTCGTCAGCTATCGCAGCGACGAACTGGATCGCCGCCATCCTCTGCGGCCCGTCGTGACCGAGCTGGAGCGCACCGGCCGGGCGGTCCGCGTGGAGCTGAGACCGTTCACGCGGCGGGAGCTGGGCGAGCAGATCACGGCGATCCTCGAGCGCGCGCCACCGTCGGCGCTGGTCGGAGAACTGCTGGCGCGATCAGACGGAAATCCATTCTTCACCGAGGAGCTCCTCGCTTCCGCGGGCAGCGCCGGCGCCCCGCTGCCGGCCTCGCTTCGCGACACGCTTCTCGCTCGGGTCGACGCGCACTCGCCCGATGTGCGCACGCTCCTGCGCGTCGCCGCCGCCGCCGGGCGAACGGTCGGTCATGAACTGCTTGCCGAGGTCTCGGACATGTCCGAGGACGCGCTCGGCGACGCGCTGCGCGACGCCGTCGACGGCCACCTGCTCGTCCATGGCGCGCCCACGGCCGACTACGCGTTTCGCCACGCGCTCATGCGCGAGTCGGTCTACGGCGATCTCCTGCCCGACGAACGCCGGAGGCTGCACCGGCGTCTCGCCCAGGCCGCCGAGGCGGCGTCCCCACCGTCCGGGCTCCGGTGGATGGCCGCCGCCGAGCTCGCCCACCACTGGTACGCCGCCGGCCGGCTGGAGGCGGCGCTGCCCGCAGCGCTCGCAGCGGCGGCGGCCGCCGAGGAGATCTATGCGCTCGACGAGGCGCGGCTGCATTATGAACGCGCGCTGGAGATCTGGGATCAGGTCGACTTTCGGCCCGGCGAGGGCGGGCCGGCGCTCAGCCGCCTTCAGGTGATCCGCAAGGCGGCCGAGGCGGCGAACGGGACCGGCCAGAGCGAACGAGCGATCGCGCTCGCCCGCGACGCCGTGGCGGCAATCGACGAGCGCGCCCAGGCCGCCCAGGCGGCGTTGGCCCACGAACGCCTCGGGCGCTATCTGTGGCTCGCAGGCCGGGGCGACGACGCGCTCCCCGAGTACCGTCGCGCGGTCGAGCTGATGCCGGAGCGCCCGCCGTCGGAGCGCGCGCTGGTACTGGCGGCCGAGGGCCAGGTGCTGATGCTCTACAACCGCCTCGCCGAATCCAACGAGCGTTGCGCCGAGGCACTGGCGATCGCGCGGGCGCTGGGCGCGGAGCGCATCGAGGCGCACGTACTCAACACGCTCGGCCCGCTGCGCTCCGCGGCCGGCGACTTTGCCGGGGCGGTGGAGGCGGCGACAAAGGGGCTGGAGATCGCTCGGCGGCTCGGGCTGCGCGAGGAGATCTGCCGCAGCTATACGAACGGCAGCGACGCGCTGCACCAGTCCGGCCAGGTGCAGGAGTCGATCGCGATGGCGCTCGACGGAATCCGGTGGGCTCACGACTTCGGCTTCGACCGGCAGTGGGGGGCGTTCCTGAGCGCCGAGGTCGCGGGGCGCCTGATGCAGGTGGGTCGCTGGCGCGAGGCCGAGGAGCGCCTGCGCGAGATCGTCGACTACCGACCGCGGGGGGTGACGGCCGGCATCGCGTACACGCATCTCGGCCATCTGCTGGCGCTGCGCGGCGAGTTCGACACCGCGGCGGATGCGCTCGACGAGGCCGACGAGCACGTGCGGCGGTCGAGCGCTTCGATGTGGCTGGCTCCGGCGGGCGCGGCGCGCGCCACGCTCGAGCTCGGTGCCGGCCGTCCCGGCGAGGCGCGCCGGATCGTCCGCGCATGCCTGGCGCGGGTCGCCGACGGCGAATTCCTGTTCTTCACTGCCGCGCTGTACGAACTGGGGGTCCGCGCCTGCGCGGAGCTGGCCGGCGCCGCTCCGGCGAGCGCGGTCGCCGAACGTCGAGAGGCCGGCGAGATCACGGCGCGGATGCAACGGCTGATCGACGCGCCCGCCGCAGCGGTGCCGCCGCTCGTCTCGGCGAGCCGGGCCGCCTGCGCCGCGGAGTCCTCGAGGATCGGCGGTGCCGGCGATCCCGCGCTGTGGAGTGAGGCGAGGCGCCAGTGGGAGCTCTGCGGCGATGTCCACGCGACCCACTACGCCGCCTGGCGCGAGGCCGAGGCGCTGATGGCCGCAGGCGGTGACCGCGGTGCAGCCGCGGCGCTGGTGCGCGAGGCGCATGCCACGGCCGTGTCGCTCGGCGCCCGTCCGCTCCGCGAGGGCCTGGAAGGGCTGGCGCGCCGCGCCCGGATCGAGCTCACCCGCGACGATGACGGCGTCGCGCTCGGCTCCGGGCTGGCGGAATTGGAGCTGACACCGCGCGAGATCGAGGTGCTTGCCCTCCTCGCCGACGGGATGACCAACCGCGAGATCGCGGCCGAGCTGTTCATCAGCGCCAAGACGGCGAGCGTCCACGTCTCGCGGATCCTCTCCAAGCTCTCGGTGCCGACCCGCGCCGCTGCGGCGGCTGCCGCCGAGCGCCTGGGCGTCCCCCGCGCGAGCGGCCGTCGCTGACACAGCGTCTGACCGCTTTGTGCGGTGTGTCACAGGAAGGGCTCGGCGACGGCGGGAGTCATAGATGTCACACGCTCCAAGAGAGAACCGATGAGCTCCTACCTGCACCATCTGGTCGTCCAGCACCGCGCCGCCGAGGCGACGGTCGCCGGCGAGCGCGACCGGCGATCTCAGCGGCCTGCCAGCCGACCGACGTCGGCTGTGCGCTCCTATCCCATCGTCCGCGCGGATCCTGAGCCGACCGCCCATCCATCCCCGGAGGCGTGGCCGTCCGGCCCGCGCGCCCGCGCGGTGGGGCGACCATCGTTCACATCTTCATGAGCTGAACGGAAAGCTGCGGAGGAACCTCGCCGTCGCTCCTCGCGAGGTCGTGAGGCCGGGGTTGGCGATGCCGACCTCCTGGACCGTGCCACGGCGTGCCTTGAGCACGGCCCGGACGCGGCCGTCGGGCGCCAGGTACCAGTCGTTGAGGCCCACTCGGTAGTGGGTCAGGTGCAGCCGCCGCCGGGCGACGGGCAGCCGCGTTCCGTGGCGGATCCCGTGAGCGTCGAAGTGGGCGTTGCCGGTCAGCGCCAGCACCACGCGGCCGCGCAGGGCGCGACGGTGGCGGGCCGTCATGCCCCGCAGCACCCCCGCCGACGCGTAGCCGACGCGGATGTAGCCGTTGGCCGGGCAGAAGAAGTCCATGTTGGGCCGCCCGCGCGTCGACACCCGTGGGAACGCCTTGCGCGCGCGTGCGCGAGTCATCCCGAGGGACACGGGACCGAGTGACCGGCCGGCGATTCGCCCCGTCGGCGCCGCACACGAGAACCGGGTGGCGCCAGCGGGTGTCGTCGCGGCCCCGGTGGGGGTCGCGCCGGTGACGACACGCGAGGTGCCGGGGGAGACGGTGGGCACGGTCAGCGAGATCCTTGAGAGGTTGACGACACCGGCGCCGCGCGCCGCGAAGTAGACGGTCGTCCCGTCGGTGATCTGCAGCGTGTAGGTGGAGCCCGGACCGACGTCGGCAGCGACCGCCTCCAGCGGGATCGTGAGCGTGTGGGCCTGCCCGTCCAACGTGACCGGAATCGGCGTGACCTGATTGCCGAGAACCAGACCGTTGGCGTTGCTGACGATCTGCGCGTAGAGGCGGCTGTCGGGATTGCCGGCGGTCCCCGAGTAGTCAAGGGTGAGCATTGGCTCGCCAACCATCTGGGTGCCGGCCGCCGGGTCCTGGAGCGCTACGTTGACGGCGTTGACCGCCCGACTGGCCACGATCAGCTCGCCCGAGGCATCACCGGGCGCGATCGCGAGCGTCCCCGATCCGATGGCCGTGACCGGCGTGCCCAGCGCGGGGGGGTAGCTCGGCGACGTGCGTTCGACCCCGCTGTCGGAGATCCAGGTGAACCCGGGCCCGGTGTCGACCGAGGTGTCGCCCTTGAGGTAGCGAGCCAGCCATCGAAGTTCGAAGTGCAGCGTGAGGTCGGAGTCAGGCCCCTTCGGCGTCAGGCACTGGCCGTGGGCGACGTCCGGATTGTCGGTCAAAGACCCGCAGAACCACAGCATCTGAACGGGCACCCCGTTGGCCTGCAGCGTGTGGTAATTGGCGATCGCCTCGTGCAGGGTGAACAGTGTGTCGTCGGTGCCCTGCATGAGCAGCACCGGGATGTGGATCCGGCTCAGCACCGGCGCTGGGCCGGCCGACCCGAAGAACGCCTGATCGGCCGGCGAGAACTCGCCCGTCGTGAGGCCGTCCTCGAGCGCCCGGTAGATCCGTGGGTCCTGCATGTCACCCACCTGCAGGCCGCCGGGCTCACCCTGCAGGCCGCCCAGGATCCCGCCCGTCGCCGACCCCTCGGCGCCCAGCGCCGCCAGCAGGCTGCCCCACCCGCCCTTCGCGGTGTTGGACTTGTCCAGCGCGGTGATCAGCGAGTTCCAGGCGATCTGTGGCGCGATCACGTCGATGCGTGGATCGATCTCCGCGCCGGTGAGCTGGATACCGCCGCCATAGCTGGCGCCGACCATTCCCAGCCGCGGATCGCCTGGGTGGTCGAGCTGCGCCTCGGGCTGCTGTGCGATCCGATCGATCAGGGCCGACACGTCCCGGGCCTCGAAGGCGGGGCTGTCCAGTTCGACGTTTCCGCCGGAGTCGCCGAACCCGCGCGGGTCCCAGGTCAGGACGTTGTAGCCCGCCGCCAGCAGCGCGCTCACCGTGGCGTCCGAGCTGTTGGCCCGCGCACTGGAGTAGCCGGGACCGAACATCACCGTCGGTGCCGTCTGTCCCGCCGTCAGCGCCGGGTCTGGAAAGAAGGAGTACACGATCTTCGTCTGATCAAACGACGTCACGTAGCCGTCCCTCGCCCGCGCCGGGCCGGCGAACAGGCCGATCCCCAGCAGCGTGACCACGATCGCTACGAGACCCTGAACAATTCGCCGGTTCGATCTCATCCGCGGTTCCTCTCGCACGTCCACTCCGATCCGCGCGACACTAAACCAGGTTTCGGTGTGTTGCGCAAACCCCTACTGTTGCGGGCGGTTTAGGCGACGGCCGCCTGTCCGGGCTCAGGGGCTTCGGCGGGGGTGGCGAGCTCCGCGGTCGACACCGAAAGAATCGGCTCCTGGCGCTCCGGGGGTCAGGTCGAAAGAAATAAACGGTACAAAGCTGTCCCGGTTATGATTCGCCAATCTCTGGATCTCACGCAGCAATGCCTCGTGGCGGCGAGAAGCTGCGAAGCGACGCCGCCCGCAACCGGGAAGCCATCCTCACGACCGCCATCGGCGTCCTCGCCGGCCGTCCGACGGCGAGCATGCGGGAGATCGCGCTCGCCTCGGGAACGGGACGCACCACCCTCTACCGTCACTTCCCTGACCGCCAGGCGCTCGTGCTCGCGATGTTCGACCGCGTGGTCGAGGAGGCCGATCAGCTCACCGGTCAGGCGCTCGCCGACGGCGCCGACGCTGACCCCGTCCGGGTGGTCGCCGATCTCAGCGCCGAGCTCGCTGATCTGGGGGACCGGTATCGCTTCCTTCGGCACGACCTCTTGAGCGACGGCCCGATCGCCGATCGCAACGCGGCAGCCCGTCGCCGGTCCCCGCTGCGCAGCTATCTGACGGCCGGCCAGCACGACGGGCGCATCCGCGCCGACCTCGACGCGGACTGGCTGCTCGACGTCGTCATCGCACTCGTGACCGAGGCCGCCTCCCGCCCGCAGCAGGGCCTCGCCGTCCCACGCGACCAGCTCCGCCTGACCATCCAGACCCTCCTCACACCCACCCTTGATGCGGAGCGCGGATGAGCCCGATTCCTGAGTCCTCCCAGCCCACGATCCTGATGGCCGACGACGACGAAGATGACCGTGACCTTGCCCAGGACGCCTTCCGGGAGGCCGGTCTGACCGGGCAGATCCGCTTCGTCCTCGATGGCCAGGAACTCGTCGACGATCTGCGACGCCACGCCGGCTCGGCGCATCCCGAGCGGCCCGACATCGTCCTGCTGGACCTCAACATGCCGCGCAAGGACGGGCGTGAGGCCCTTGCCGAGATCCGGGGCGACGAATCCCTCCGCGGCATCCCGGTCGTCGTGCTCACCACGTCCAAGGACGAGGAGGAGATCCGGAGCAGCTATCGCCTCGGAGCCAACTCGTTCATCGCCAAGCCGGTCACCCACGCCGAGCTCGTGGACGTGATGCGCGAGATCGCCACGTACTGGTTCGACGTCGTGGAGCTTCCCAGGTAGGCCGATTCACGGCGCGGCGAGGTCGTCACGTCGTCCGACGACGGAGTCTGTGGTCGCAACTCGGTTGCGTCCGGCGGCTTTGGCCGTATAGAGCGCTCGGTCGGCCTTGCGAATCAGCTGTTCGGGTTCGCCGGCGTCATCCGGCAGGGCAGCGACACCAAAGCTGGCGGTGAGCGACCCGATGTTCGAGATCTCTGCGCCGGCAATTGCCGCCCGCAGCTTCTCGGCAACGTCGGCGGCGAGCGCCCGATCCGTGTCGGGGAGCAGGATCAGGAACTCTTCGCCGCCGTACCGCGCGGCGAAGTCGCTGGCGCGCAGGAGCGAACCGAGGATCTGCGCGACTGCTGCGAGAGCCTTGTCGCCCTGCTCGTGCCCGTGGACGTCGTTGACCTGCTTGAAGTGGTCGAGGTCGAGCAGCACCGCCGACATTGGGCTGAGGAGACGGCCGGCGTGCGCCGTCATCCGCTTCAGGGTTTCGTCGGCGGCACGGCGGTTGGGGAGCCCAGTCAGCGCATCGCTGGCGGCACGTAACTCCGCAAGCGCGAGGTTGCGCTGATTGGCCAGGATTGGAGCGGCCTGCATGACGGAGTCACGCACACGATCGCGGTCGCGCTCCCCGAGGGCCTTGTCACGGGCCACCAACACCGAACCGATCACCTGCCCGCCGACGAGCAACGGTTCGCAGGCGAGATCGGCATCGATCCTTCCGCATACTTCGCACTGCATCAGGAGGTCCTCCCCGGAGCGCCGCTCGTAGGGGCGGCTGAGGCGCACCGCCATGCAGGAGCGCGGCTTGAGCTGCTCGAGCTCGAGGCCGCGCAGCGGGGTCTCCTGATCGCGATCGCCTGTCACAGGTTCGAGGCGGTCGTCGCTGCTGTTGCGGTTGAAGACCGCCGCAGCCGACCCGGCCACGATTCGTTCGATATGACGGACGAGCAGCAGGCGCGACTCAGTCTCTGACTCCGAGACCTCCAGGAGTTCGCGCAGCTCGCGCTGGCCCCTGATCCGCCGGCGTTCGGATCGCGCGGACCGTCGCACGAGCAGACTTCCGATGCACACCAGAGTGAGCGACAGGACAGCTCCGAGCCCGGCTGCGAACCAGGTCTGGGCGGAGAGGTCCGCGTTTCGCTCAGCGGTGAGTTGCCCGTCGTAGGCGAGGTTGGCGGCGCGAAATCCGTCCATCGTCGATTTGTCAGCGAGCGCCTGAGCCACCGTCGGATACCGGTCGACCCTCTGCAACCCCTCGATCTGCGCCTGAGTGCCGGCGTGCCATCGAGCGCTGCGTCGCGCTTCGTCGCTGAGGGCGCGCTGCAGCCGGGAATCCCCGCCGGCGTAGCGGCGCGACTGAGCCAGTGCCTGCCTGAACGTCGAGGTGCCCGCGTAGTAGGGGTGCAGGAACACCGGGTCAAACGTCTGGAAGTATCCGCGGGCACCGGTCTCCTGGTTGAGCATCGCCGTCAGCATCAGCTCAGAGGCGCTCTGCTGGCGAGCGTCGTCGGTACCGCTGTTGCGCGCGATCGTGGCCGCGCCGAATACCGCGCCGCCGATCAGCAGCATCGCCGTCAGGGTCAGGGCGATCATCCCCCCAACTGTGATTCGGGCCATTACCTGCCATCGACGCGCGGGCGCGATGCCTTGAGTACGCGCGGCGGCCCGTGTGTACCCGGCTGCTCTCAGCAGTCTGTACCACCTGCTGCCGAGGGTCGGCCACTGCGGCGGGAACGCGCCTGGCCAACACAACGGCCTGGGGGCAGCGGTGTCGTGGGCCGAGAAGGGCAAGGCCCCCCGGCGCAATACCCTAAGAGCACCGATGGACATCACACGAAGCAGCATCGCCACCGCCAAGGGCGCCGCGGAGTGGTTCACGGGCGACGTCTACCTCGACGCCGTCGCTGCGGCACCTTCCCCCGCGCGGGTGCAGGCCAACCTCGTCCACTTCACCCCCGGCGCGCGGACCGCGTGGCATACGCACCCGCTCGGACAGACCATCTACGTCACCGAGGGCATCGGCGTCTGTCAAAGGCGAGGTGGCTCGATCGAGGTCATCCGCCCCGGAGACCGCGTCTTCTTCGAGCCCGACGAGGACCACTGGCACGGGGCCGCCCCCGGCCGGTTCATGGTCCACCTCGCCCTCAACGAGGCCGACGCCGAGCACGTCATCGCCAACTGGGGCGAGAAGGTCACCGAGGAGGAGTACGCCAACGCACCCGCCGTCACGGGCTGACGCGCAACGAGGATCGATGACGCGAACACCGTCTCGGCAACGCGCCACCCTCGAACAGGTGCCCGAGAACCGACCGCCGGCGACGTGACAAGCCCCGACGGGCTGGACGCCGTTTCGACCATCCCGCGTCATCCAGGGGAACCTCCGCTCGGCTATTCGTGCACCCGCCGATACAGACGCTGCACGGCCGCGATCACCGAGGCACGGGTCGTCACACCCGCCATCCCCGGAGGGGGCTCCTCGGCGCCGACGAGATAGCAATACGAGCCGTCGGAGAAGACAGCGTTGATGCCCGAGCCGGCCGCGTAATACCCTCGGGCACCGGGCACGCCGGAAACGGCGAATGCCCCGGCGCCCGGGTGCTTCAGGCCATGAAGCAGCTTGGCGTACTCCTGCCGGGCGCCACCCGGCGAGCGGAACTTCTCGACCATCGAGAGACCGGCCAGACGGTCAGGCCCGACGAGGTCCTGACGTCCACCCACAACCACCGCCAGCTGGCCATTCCCCAATCCTCGAGCGCGGCCATCGTCATCGATGGGCGACGCGCGAGCGCGCGCTCGGATTTGCCCTGCTCTAATGGTTTGTCGAGTTTGTGCCGATGGTTACAGCGAGCAAGAGCTCGTTGCGTTTCGCGATCTCCTGGTTGATCGCGCTCTATGCGGCTCGCGACCGCAGTGCCGGTATGAGTCCTAGGACAAAGGGAAAGTGCTATGAGGCGACCTGAGGCGAGATCTTCCTCGCGGCCATGCCACCTGCGCCGCTGTCGAGTTGGCCACAGCTATGAGTACAGGTTCGTCGTCGCGGTAGCGCCTGTCGGCACTGGGGGGTGAGGTGATGGCGACGGTGCTTGACGCGATTCGTGTGTTGCTGGTTGAAGACGACGAAGAGGACTACGTCGTCACGCGGGACCTGCTGGCGGCCCAGGAGCATGCACGGTTCGATGTCGAATGGTGTTCGGACTACGACTCCGCGCTGGCCGCCATCCACGCGCAGCGCCACGACGTCTACCTGGTGGACTATCGCCTCGGAGCACGTACCGGGCTGGAGCTGGTGAGCGAAGGGTTTGCCGCTCAGCCCTCGGCGCCGGTGATCGCACTCACCGGGCTCGGCGACTACGCCGTC
>DATAUL010000209.1:0-5991 GCA_036268255.1 Solirubrobacteraceae bacterium
CGACGGTTCCGGTCACCCGGGAGTCGTGGTTCTGGCTGTTTGCGGCAGCCGGGGCCGAGAGTGCTCTGACGGCGACAATCCGGCAGCCCAATGTGCTGTGTGATGGCCCGACGCCAGCTACTGCGCTCGGCCTGGTCGCGCAGTAATGACGCGCTGATGCTCGTCATCGCCAAATCTGCGGTATGCGACACGACTGTCGGGTCGCAGATCGTGAAGGCGGGCCTTGCACGGCATACGGGTGAAGGACTCTCCGGCCGTCAGACGACCTCATGCGCGTCCGTCATTCAGCGCCTCTATCACCGTAACCCACGCCCGATCGAGGTCGTGACTCTCGCATGAGTGGCCCGGGCGGCCGCGCGAGATCGCGGCCGCCCGGCGAGTTGCGGCTAGAACCCGGTGAACACCGCCACGCCGCGGCTGGCCTTCACGTAGGCGGCGTGGTTGCGGACGACGTTGGCCGTCGGATACATGGACTGAAGGGTGACGAGCTTGCGGGTGCTGGAGGTGAGCGGCAGCACCTTGTAGTCAGTCCAGACCTGCTTGGTGTAGAGGCTGCCCCGGGTGATCGTCTGCTCCACCGGGAGGTGGGTCGTCGGGTTGACGTAGAGGACGACGCCGCCGATGTCGTGTGGGTCCTTCTTCATCCCAGCCGGCGACGGATTCCACCGTGGCCCGCTGAACTTGTCTACCGTGCGGCCGTCCAACGTCGTCCGCCCGTCATAGTGGTAGGCGTGCTCGCGCAGCAGCTGGACGGTGGCCTGGGTAGCGCTGGGGGCGCGCATGACCGGGCCGACATGCCACTTCTGCTGGGCGTTGATCTCGATCTGAAGCGTCCCTGCGCGCAGTCCGGCGGCCTGGGCACGGGTGAGCGGGAACGAGCGCAGGCCGTTGAGGAACGACCCCAGACCCTCGCGATAGACATAACCCCCGGACTGGGTGCGGTGGATGTACGGACCCCAGATGCTCGAGACGTAGATGGTGTTCGTCGACGCGGTGTAGACCTCCTCATCGGGGCCGAGCACCGCCGTGCCGGTGACCTTGCCAACCGGATCGCCCGCGTTGAGAATCTGCTGGGGGCCTGAGCCCGTGGGGGTCAAGGTGACGATCGTCTGCGAGGTGCGCGACGGATGCTTCAGACCCTGAGTGTTCTCGAACTTCTCCACCACCACCGTTCCCGGCCCGCCGCTCATGGCGTCGGCGGTGAGCTTAAACACGGCGGCCTGCGAGGTCACCGTCGCCACCTTGGCGACGAGCGGCGTCTTGGCCTTGACCGCTGACGAGGACGACGAGCCGCGGGCGAGCGCCGGACCGGTGCCGGCGCCGAGCGCGAGCACCGCGACGCCCGCTGCAGCAAGCTGGCGAGATGGAAAAGACATGAAATCTCCTGCGTCGATATCGAAGCGTGGGGCGCTGAACTGCGCGACAACCCACCCGATTTTTTGAGCGTCTGGTCTGCATTCGTCGGTCGGGGCCAGTGACCGTCTTGGGTCCCCGTCCTCTAGGTGAATGTCGCGCTGGCCACGAACGTTGCGCCGCCGGCCGCGACCCCGTCCGAATTCTGACTTCAATGAGCCCGCGGCGACGTCAGAATCTCGAATCTCGGGCGGGCTGTACCGAGGCGAGGGCTGTCATAACAGATCCGCCGGGCAAAGTTCCCGGTGATGGGACGACAGTCGGGACGACTGGAGACGATCGAGGAACCCGTCTCCAGAGACCTCCTTTCACGAACGAGGAGCACTTCGGCGGCCGCCCAAGACCGACCGCGGACTTCTGCTTTTCGTTGCTGAGACGGCCGCCGCCGGACGCCTGCAATGCGACGGCAGCGCTGCTGCGCGGTTCGCGGCTATGCCGCTTGAAGCGCGGCTTCAAGGTCCGCGGCGCTGGCCTCGACGGTTCCTGGGATCGTGACGATCAAGCGGCCATCGCGGCCGATGACGTGGCGTGCATTGATCACGGTCAGGCCGACGATCGTGTGGCTGCTGGGCGCGTAGCGCAGCACGTGGCCTTCGGGGGTCTCTTCTCCCTCTGCGGGCTGCGGGTCGCCGACGTGGAGGTAGAGGACGTCGCCTTCGGCGTCGTAGTCGGCGTGATCAAAGACCAACGGGCCGATGCGGATGTTCACGGCTTCCATAGCTTGGGGTCCTTGCGGTTGGCCACCGCGGTAATAACGCGTCCGGGCTGCTGTTCGAAGCTTACGACCACCAACAGCCAGCGGCTCGGTCCGGCGCCTTGTCGATAGAGCCGCTCGCGTTCTGGCATCGCATCGGGCTCGACGTGCTGCGGGTCGCGAACGGTCCCCACGACGGCCGCGAGGTGGCCTGCCATCTCAAGGTGGTCGCGAAGAATCTTGCCCGTCCAGATGCGGGCGAGCACGGCCACCTCGCGACCTTCGCGATCGCGGATGCTGACCAGGACCTCGTCGTCGACCACCACCTCAGCGTCTCGCACCGCGCGGACGCCGACGCAGAACAGTCCGGTCTGGTCAGAGGCCGGTTCACAGCCCGACCGATGCTGAGATCACCGGCGCGGGCCGTTCGTGGATGGTGTGGATGATCTCGGTGTTATCGATGCCGCGCAGGTACACCGATGTGATCGCGAGGTTGGCATGGCCCAATTGCCGCTGAATCACGACCAACGGCACGCCCTCGCGCGACATCTCGACCGCGTGCGCATGCCGCAGCTGGTGGTTGCGCCGACGTCGGCGCAACCATCATTAGGCCGACTCGCTGGTTATGCCGAGGCGAGTGAGAAGCCGCTGCTCAGCAGTGTTGGAGCGGATGGCCTGTTGGCATATTCAGAGGTCCGCGAGGAACTTCAGGAGCGGATCGGGTGGCCGGTAGCGGCCGGGCTTGACGTCGAGGGGTTTGGCGCGGTCGATTGCCTGTTGTTTGTGCTCCATGTCGGCGTGCAGGTAGATGTTCGTGGTGGAGATCTGCTCGTGTCCGAGCCAGAGGGCGATCACGGTGACGTCGTTGCCGGCGAGCAGGAGGCGCATCGCCGCGGTGTGTCGGAGCGAGTGCATCGTCACGTGCTTGGCCTTGAGCGAGGGGCAGTTCTCGGCGGCGATCGTGAGGTGACGGGCGAGGCGTCGTTCGATCGCGTCGCGGCTGAGGTGCTTGCCGGTGGTCGTCGGAAACAGTGGATCGCCGGGCGCGCCGCCGCGTTCCTTCAGCCAGGCCTTGAGCACGTTGCGGGTCGCCGGGATCAGGGGTGTTCGCCTCTCTTTCCGGCCCTTGCCGGTCGTATGGACGTTCGCGCCCGTCCCGAGCGTGATATCGGCGCAGGTCAGGTCGGCGAGTTCGGAGATCCGCAGGCCGGCCTGGATCGTGAGAGCGAACTTGGCGTGGTCGCGACGGCCGGTCCAGCTGGTGTGATCACACGCGGCGAGGAGCGCGTCGACCTCGGGCTCGGTGAGGTAGGTGACGAGGTTGCGTTCGGTCTTCTTGTGCGGGATCGCGAGCACGCGTTGGATCGAGGCGGCGTGCTCGGGGTGATGCAGCGCCAGGTAGGCGAACAGCGAGTGGATCGCCGCGAGGCGGTGGTTGCGGGTCCGCACGCTGTTGCCGCGAGCTTTCTCGAGATGGTCTAGGAACGCGGCGATCAGCGGCGCGTCGAGCTGGGCGATGTCCAGCTGGCTCGGTGGTGTTGCCGCTTGCTTGGCGGCGAATCCCAGCAACAGGCGGAATGTCTGGCAGTAGGCGGCGATCGTGCTCGGGCTCGCGCCGCGCTGGGTTCCCAGCCGGTCGGTGAAATAGGCCTGCATCGCGGGTGCGAGCATGCTCATCGTGCACCTCCGAATCGGTCGGCCAGGCGGTCGGCGGCGAGTGCCATCAGTTCCGGCGAGGCGGACAGGTACCAATACGTATCCGACGGGCTGACATGCCCGAGGTAAGTGGACAGCGTGGGCATGCGCTCGTCGATGTTGAGACCGGATCGCTGCCAGTCGATCAAGGTCTGCACCGCGAACCGATGTCTCAGATCGTGGACACGCGGACGTGCCTCCTCGGTCCGGATGCCGATCCGGCTGGTGATCTCCCGGAACGCCTTGCGCAGGCTCTCGTCGAGCACCGGCGTGCCGGCGCTGGAGAGAAAGAACGCGTCTGAGCGTGGTGTCGGGCACAGCCGATTTCGCATCGACGCGTAGCGGCGCAACGCATCGGTGCTGGTCGGGTGCAAGGGCACCAGTCGCTCTCGGTCGCCTTTCGCCTTGCGGATCGTGATCACACCGGCATCGAGGTCGATGTCCTCACGTTCCAGGCCGAGCGCCTCCCCGATCCGCATGCCGGACACGGCCAGCAGCCCGAACAGCGGCTCATAGCTCGCCGCGCGCATCGGGTGGCGCAGCCGCCGTGCGTCTGCCAGCAGCCGGCAGATGTCCTGCTCGGAGAACAGGAAGGGGGTGGCGCGCTGTCGACGGTGAGGAAAGATGTCCGGTGGCGGGATCTCGGCCCTCGGGTCCAACGTCTGCAGATAGGCTGCGAACCCGCGCGCGACCCGCAGCCGCTTTGACCAGTGGTTCGGATGCACCCCGACCGGCAACCGTGCCCACCGGACCGCCAGCTCGGTGCTGACCGTCTCGACGCCAGCGGCGTTCAGATACGCCACCAGCTGATCCAGCAGCCGCCCCTCCTCTTTGAGCTTGAACCCGAGCGCACGACGCAGCCGCAGATATTCATCGGCGGCCCTTGCAAGCCGCTCATCGCTTCGCACCTCCTGCCGGCCACGGTGCCGCCAACCCTCGCAACCGCTCGACATCAACACGCGCGTAGCGCGCGGTGCTCTGCAAGCTGCGATGCCGCAACACCTGTCCAATCCGAAGCAGCGGAACGTTCGCCCGGACCATCTCGCACGCGGCGGTATGCCGCAGCCGATGCGAGCCAACCTCCGGGATCCCAGCGCGCCGGCACGCCCGACGGACCGTCGAGGCGACCGTCCCGGACGCGATCGGCACATACGGGGCTTTGGACCGCAAGAACACCTCCCGCCGGTCGCTGCGCGGCCGCCCACGCTGCAAATAGGAAGCGATCGCTTCACCGACGTCGGCCGGCAGCGGCAGGCGGTCCTCGCGAGCGGCCTTGCCACGAACCACCAGCTCACCGGACCGCCAGTCGATGTCATCCAGCCGCAGGCCAGACAGCTCGCTGCGACGTAACCCCAGCCGCAGCAGCGTGATGATGATCGCGTAGTCCCTGCGCCCGAGCGCGCAGCGACGATCACACGAGCACAAGCGCGCGCGGGCCTCGGCGCTGCTGATCCCCGTCGGCAGTGACGAGCTCGAACGCCCTCGCACAAGCAGCGCCGCCTGCGAAAGATCCGATCCGATCACCCCCTCCACGAAGCAGAACCCCAGGAACGCTCGCACCCCGTTGACGAAGCTCTGCGTCGCGCTGACCGACACCCTCTCGGACTCGCGCAGCACCGCGGCCGTCACGTCACTCACGCTCAGCTCAGACAGCGCGCGGTCCGACGCCAAGCCGCTCACGAACCTGCGAACGCAAGCCGAATACAAGGCGACAGTACCGATCGCCAACCCGCGCTCGGCCACCAGATAGCGCTCAAACCGATCCAGCAGCGCATCCGTCGGCGAGCACGACGCCACAGATCCTCAGCCGCCAGCACCCCGAGCCCGCGCAGCACACAAAGCAGGCACCGCAGCCCCGGACGCGACCAATGAGAGCGGTACTGCCCCCGCGCGCGCTGCCAGACCATGAACTCATCCACACGCGACTCGTTCACCTCGCTGACACCCAGCCCATCGCCTTCAAGCCACCGACTGAACCGAGCGACCTGCCGCACCTCGCAGACCGCCGACCGCACCGTATAGCCACGCCGGCGCAACTCCCCCCGATACGCCTCCTCAAACGGCGCCAACGACCCCGTCATCACCACGCCGCTCACCCTGCTCGTCGCCCTCGCCATCCTGCTCCTCCTTGTCCCGATACCCGAGCAAGAAGCATGACCACAACCAGACGCGTTATGCCGACATACCCA
>DATAUL010000210.1:0-17484 GCA_036268255.1 Solirubrobacteraceae bacterium
CGATCCTCACCGCGGCCGCGCAGCTGGCCGCGCGCGACGGCGTTCGGCAGGTCACGCTCACCGACATCGCCGACGCGGTCGGCATGCACAAGTCCGCGTTGCTGCGGTACTTCGAGACCCGTGAGCAGATCTTCCTCGAGCTCACCGGCCGCGCGTGGCGCGAGTGGGCCGCCGCCATACGGACGGCGCTCGCCGGCGTTGACTCGGTGAATGCGGCCCCCGCGGTGGCGGCTGTCCTGGCCCGCGAATTCGCCGCACGGCCGCTGCTCTGTGACCTCATCCCCCACACCGCGCTCAACCTCGAACGCCACGCCTCGCTCGAGGCCGTCCGCGCCTACAAAATGACGTCGCTGGGCGCCGTTGAGGACGCGGCATCCGCCCTCGAGGGACCGCTGCCCGACGTCACGGCCGAGGACCGCCGTCAGCTCGTCTCCACCCTCGCCCTGCTCGCCGGCGCGATGTATCAGATCGCCACCCCGCCACCACCGCTCGCCGAGCTCTACGTGCGCGACCCCAACCTCGGGCACGCGCTGCTCGACCTCGAACCCAGACTCAGCCGGGCGGCGCAGGTCACGATCGCGGGGCTACGGGCACTCCCCACCGCCCCGCCACGGGCCTAGGCCACCGAGGCTATGGGTTGGTCGCCGGCACCGGGCGCGGAGGGTTGCCCCTCCCTACGCCTGGTGCGCTCACCTCAGAGGCAGGCCGTTAGGGCCGCAGGCTGAATGGCGGGTAGCGGTCGGTGATCAGGAGGAAGGCGTAGGCCGCAACACGGTTGTGCCAGCGGAATACGCCCTCGATGAAGTCAAACAGCGACCGCGGGTAGCGGCCCGTGAAGAGGATCGCGAACCAGGCGAAGATGGCGGCGACGAACGCGCCGATCGTGAGAAAGAACAAGACGATGTAGTGGGGGATCGCGAGCAGCCACTTGATAATGGGCAAGCCCTGGCTGAGGTCGCGCTCGGCGTCGGGATAGGGGAAGTCCAGGTGGACGGCCTGCTCCTCGTCGGTGGACGGGTAGCGATCGTCCATCAGCGCGAAGTAAACGGCGATCCGACTGGTGAAGCGGCTCAGCTGCAGGTTCCACTCATACCACCAGCGCGGGTACTTCCTGCGAAACAGCAGCATCAGCAGCACGGGGATGACGAGGATCCCGATGCCGCCCCCGGCGTAGCGGGCCCCGTTGCCTCCCGCGCTCGCGCCGAAGCTGCCGCCCTCGAGCGTTCCGGCGAGGATCGCGATCGGGATGATCGCGAAGATGCGAAACGCCGTGCTGAGGCGGTTGAGACTGCGGTCGGGATAGTCGACCGAGAAGGTCAGCGGATAGTCGTAGCCACCGCCCGGCGGCACCCCCTCGCCCGGCGAAGATGCGGGCGTGTGTCCTGAACTCTCCATGATGGTCCTCCCTGCTCAGGTGTACGGTGTACACTCTGCCGACGACTATAGGTGTACGCCGTACACTTGTCAACCCGATGACCGAAAAGACGAACACCAGCCGGAGACGCCTGAGCAGACCACTCGTGCTCCAGGCTGCCGTCGCGCTCGCAGACGAGGACGGGCTTGAAGGGTTCAGCATGCGCCGGCTCGCGCAAGAGCTCGGGGTGGTGCCGATGGCGCTCTACAAGCACGTGGCGAACAAGGATGAGCTCCTCGATGGCATGGTCGACATCGTCTTCGGCGAGATCGACTCTCCTTCGATCGACGGCGACTGGAGGTCGGCCATGCGGCGCCGGGCGATCTCGGCGCGCGCGGCACTGAAGCGCCATAGCTGGGCGATCGGGCTGATGGAGATTCGGAGCCCCGGGCCGGCCAACCTCCGAAACCACAACGCGGTCATGGGCTGCCTACGCGAGGGAGGCTTCTCGTTCGAGACGGCGATCCACGCCTACTCGGTTCAGGACGCCTATATATATGGCTTCGCCCAGCAGGAGAAGACGCTCGGGTTCCAGACGCCCGGCGATGCCGGAGAAGCCGCGCAGAGAAGAGCGCAGTCGATCGGCGCCTTCGACGACTACCCATATCTCGCCGAGATCGCAACGAAGCTCCCCGGGTCCGGGTACGACAACGCCGTCGAGTTCGCCTGGGGACTCGATCTCATTCTCGACGGCCTCGACCGTCGCCGCACGCCCGACGGTAACCCAACCGTTGCGAGCAGCGCTGCGGACCCCGCCCCCACCCGGCCGGGTCGGCCAGCTCTTACCTAATCGTCTCCGGCTTCGCCGCTTCGCTGGGCCCTCAGCGGTCCAGCGCTCACGGCATGCCGAGCCGGGTCTGAAAGACCCGACGATCGACGTGATGGGTCCACAGGACCTCGGCGACGTCGTCGGGCTCGTTGTCGGCCCCGGGTGCGATCCGGCCGCCGACTGCGATGTGAGCGACGTGAATCCCCTCGTCTTTCACGGCGTCGTGGAGCATTCGCGCATAGGCGACCTCGCCCGCGAAGGAGATCCCGACACCGGCACGCGCCGGGTACGGATTGACCGCGGCTCCGCCCGTCGTGAACAGAATCGTCCCGCGACCGGTCTCGCGC
This sequence comes from Solirubrobacteraceae bacterium, assembly GCA_036268255.1. Lineage (GTDB taxonomy): Bacteria > Actinomycetota > Thermoleophilia > Solirubrobacterales > Solirubrobacteraceae > Palsa-465. The sequence continues at coordinate 2,531 of DATAUL010000210.1, forward strand.
ATCGGCCCGATCACCGCCTGGGTCGCGGCCACCGCGCCGAGCACGCTGAACTCGAGCGGACCCCGGACGTCGTCAACCGTCGTCTCCAGGATCGGCTTCATGAACTCAGGCGCGGGCAGCGGCGAATACTCGAGCACCTCAACCGGCCCGAGCTCGTCGGCAAGCTTATGGATGGCCCCCGCCAGCGCGTCGCTATCGCGAATGTCGGCCGCCGCGCCGGCCACCGGGACCCCGTCAAGTCGCAGCTGACCTGCCAGTTCGACCAGCCTGGACTCCGTGCGCGAGATCAAGCCCACGGCGAAGTCTTCGCGCCCGAACCGCCTGGCCACAGCCAGACCGAGGTTGGGCCCGGCGCCGACGATCACGATCGACATGTCCCAGAGCCTAGTAACCGTGACCGCGGTCATGCTCTGCATCCGATCGTGGCTGATATCTCAATCGGCGCGTTGACTGCGGTGTCGCGGCGGCGAGCGGACTGGCGGCGCTAGTCGGGCGCTTGGGTGACCCGCATGCGCGCCCGCCAGGTGACGGCGTCGAAGACCACCGGGTCGGTCGTGGCGCAGAAGTACTCCAGCGTCTCGACGAACCGCTGGGGTGCCTCGACGTGTGGGAAGTGACGTACACCGTCGAACACCGCGAGGGTGCTGTCGGGCAACAGCTCGTGCGCGGCCCTAGCGTGTTCGACCGGGATAATCGGATCCTCTGCGCCCCAGATCAGCAAGACAGGAAGATCTTTCGCAAGATACAGCCGGTCTCCCGCGCGGACCGTTTGACCGCTGAGACCGACCACGCTTCGGATGGCCGCCAGAAACGCGGAGCGACGATCCGCGTCGGCCAGCGAGGCGTAGCTGCGGACCAGCTCGTCGAGGCCGGGCCGCGACGGCGAGTGGGTGGCGCGAAGCACACGTCCGGCCAGGCCGGAGGCCCGCCGTGTTGCTTCGGCTGTCACGGACAGAAAGAGGTTGGCTCCGGGAAGCGAGGCGGCGCGCAGCGCCGGATTGACCTCGAGCCCCAGCCCGCCGCTTGAGACCAGGACCAGGCGCTCGGTCATCTCCGGGAACTGGTAGGAGAACTGCATCGCGATGCCCCCGCCGAGGGAGTGGCCGATCAGCGTCGCACGGTCGTGTCCGAGCGTGGTGAGTACGTCGCGCAGGCCGGCGGCCAGCGACCCCAGCGAGTAGTCCCCGCCGCCCGGACTAGACGCGCCATGTCCCGGGAGATCCACGGCAAGGACGGTGGCGTTGCGGGCGAGGGGGTCGACGACGGAGCGCCAGGTTTCCAGAGATCCCGCGATGCCGTGGATCAGCAGCAGGACCGGCCCGGCGCCCTTCTGCACGTATGTGACCGAGTGACCATGGAGGATCAACGTCTGGTTCTTGGCGACGCTCACGATGCGACTGCGTTTCGAACGCCTACGACTGCGAGCGCATCCCGGATGGACGCGTCCCTCACCTGCTGAGAGCCGAGGGGAACGGCGGTGACCGCTCCGGGCGTGGCTTCGCGGAGGGACACGCCGGTCCGGGAAAGATGCATCGAACCCATCATCTGAGTCAGCAGACGGCCGGCGGTGAATCCCGCATCATCCACCTCAAGGATCTCCTGCGCCACGCCGGCCTCAAGGATCCTTTGCACCGCGCCGACACACCGACCGACCGCTCGCGAGACACGGAACCACGCCGCGTCGGACAGGGTCTCGCGAAGTTCAACCGCCGGACGACGCAACAACGAGAGCCCGCAATCGAGAAACGCGGGATACGTGGCGCAGAAATCCGCGAACACGGTCAGAACCTGGCGCAGCTGCTCTGCGGGCTCCGGGTCGGTTGCGAGCTCGTCAGTCCGCGCGCGCAGCTCGTCGAGATAGCTCGTTGCCGTGAGCGCGAAGATCTCGTCCTTCGACGGAAACGCCCGATAGATCAGCGCCTTGTTCAGTCCCGCGGCACGCGCGATGTCCTCGACCCGAGCATCCCGGATTCCGCGCCGGTCAAACAGCGTCCGCGTCGCCGCGATGATCGCCTGTTCGCGGGACGCGCGGCGCGCTTTGCGGGCCGCGGCCACCGAGGAACGGGAAGGGGCGCTTGAATCCATCTGGCCAGTGTAACCCATAGTGTGACCCTCGGTTACACTTGTCGTGAGGTACTGAGCACGGCGATACGGCGCTCGCGGGTTCGCAGGTCAGCCGAGGAGCCGCTCTCTGATGGCGGAAGTGATTGGCGCGCTGACGAGCGGATAGGTAGATCGGATCACGTCCTATTTAGGAGCGTGTCCGTGATTTCTCGTATCGACAAGCTGCAGACCGAACTTCCTCCGCCGGCGATCAACACGGTCGAATCGCTTCGCCGCCTTCGGGGCATCGCGAAGAGCCAGACATCCCGCTAGCCATGCCGGCGGACTCCGAGTCTCGCGTGCTTCGAGTGTTGGTGGTGGAGGACGAGCCGAGGATCCGGGCGGCGATCGTCGCCCAGTTCGAACCTGATCCGGGCTTCGAGGTTGCCGGACAAGCGGGGTCACTCGCCGAGGCACGCGGAATGCTCGAGCGCGCCGACGTGGCGATCCTCGACGTCTGCCTGCCCGACGGCCTCGGCATCGACCTCATACCCGAGCTCCGGGGCGTGAACTCTCAAGTGCAGATACTGGTGCTCACCGCCAGCCGTGATCCCGCTGTGCTCACGCGAGCAATCGAGGACGGGGCTGCCGCCGTGCTCGACAAGTTGACGCACGCCGGACAGGTGGTCACGAGCGTACGGCGCGTGCTTGCCGGCGAACGGCTGCCGCCGTCAGGTGCCGGCTCAAGTTGATCTCTGTTCGAACGGTCGCTCAGGGCCGCCGTTTCACCGGGGCAGCCTGAGGCCTACTTGACGCAGAGCGCCGAGATCACCGTCAGGCGAATCGTCGACGACGCGCTCGTGCTGCCGTTGGTGACGGTCAGCGTGATGTCGTGCTGCGCCGCGCCGCAGTTCGTTTGGCGCACATGGATCCGCGCCGTCGGCGTGAGGGTGTTGCTCGCAAACGCGACCGGCGCCTCGGTCACCCCGCCCTCGATGTGGGTGTCGGTCCAGTTGATCGTGAGTGGCTTGCCCTGCGGATCAGACGCCTCGCCGGTCAGCGGGACGTCGACGTAGTCGCCCTGGGCGTCGTTGCCGGTGGCGGTGTAGGCGCTCCCGGCGGTCGGTTGCGTGATCCGCGCGGTCGGTGCGGTCGGGGCCGCGGCGACGATGTTGACGGTGATCAGCTTCACGGTGGTCGCGCCGTTGCTGTCCGTGGCGCCGACGGCGACGTGATGGGTTCCGACCGTCAGCAGCGAGTAGGTGATCAGGCGCCCACCGCCGATGTCGGCGCCGTCTGCCGCCCACTTGATCGCGTAGTCGGGGATCTCGCCGTCCTCGTTATCGCTGACGTCGGCTCGGAAGGTGATCGGCGTGCCCTGCGTGAAGGCCTGCCCGTCGAACGGCGCGATGATGCTCACAAACGGCGGTGAGGACGACGGCGGCGAGCCATGCCCGTATTCGATGAAACGCCAATTGTCCGAGGTCGCGCCCAGGGCATCGGTATCGATCGACCGGATCGGCATGACGAACGATTCGAACGTCGACCCGGGCTGCAGCGAGTAGTAGTCACCCGTCCCCCCGCTGTAGCCGGTGGCCGGCGCGGCAAGCTTGACGCCCGGTTGGGGGCCGCCGGCGCCGAACGCATACACGTACTGGTTGTCGTCGAGGAAGCCCGCGATCGGCTGTGGATTGGCGTTGTCGGCCGATGCGAGGAACGAGATCCCGAAGCGTCCGCTCCGCGCGACCCCGAGCGACGGCCAGGAATAGTTCAGCGTGTTGGACCAGATGTCGGAGTCGTCGGACTTCCAGGTGTTCGTGTCGAACCTCGAGATGTCGATCGACGTGTGGTCATGAACGTGCGTGAACGTGGGGCTGCCGGTGTTGCACTTGGCGGTGCACTGGTCACGCCAGCCCATGTTCGCGACCACGACGGTGTTCTTCGATTGGGCGGCCGACAGGGTCTGGCCGAGCAGCCCGCCACCAGCGCGGGCGTTCCAGTCGATGCCATCAGAACCGAGCACCGACCCGTTGTTGGTGGGAATCGACGCGTGGTCGATGTCGTGGATGATCGCGTTGCTGGAGTTCGTCCGCCATTCGTAGACGCGTGTCTGGCTGTAGGTGTTGTTCGTCGCGAAATATGACGTGGCCTCCCCCGGCGGCTGCTGGGCGGCGGCGGTGTGGAAGCTGGGGTAGATGCCCTCAGCCTGGAACTTGTTCTGCGTCAGGCTGTTGAGGTTGATGCGCATCGCCACGGCGCTGTCGCGACCCTCGAAAATGTCCGCCGTCCAGTTGGCGAACCGGTCGTTGACCGCCAGCGTGCTGTAGTCAAACCACGCGTTCGAACTGGACTCCCCGGCCTGTTGTGGCGTGAGGTCATACGTTCGCCACGCAAACCCGACGTGCCCCGCGGTGGCCTGCGTGCGGATGTCCTCGGGCGTCGCAAACGCGAAGCGGATGATGTTGCTGCCGTTGATCTGGCTGCAGTCGTTCGTCGGCGACGGCGTCGGGTTGGCCGCCGTCGCCGCCGGGGTCGCCACCGGACACCAGTACTGCAACACCCAGATGAAGAGATTCACCGATGGCGCGTAGATCACCTGCTGGTCGCAGCACAGCGGGCGGCTGGTCGGGTCGGGCACGATCGTCGAGGGATCAACGGTCGTCCAGTTCTTGCCGCCGTCAAGCGAGTAGCCGGCAGACGTGTTGCCGGTGTACCACGCGACGTTGTGGCCGATGGCCGTGGTCATCTCCTTGGGCTCGCCGCCGCTGCGAGGGGCGATGCCGAGGTTGCTCGAGCGAAACAGCGTCAGCGGCCCAACGTCCGCCGCTCGCGCGGACGGTCCGGGTGACACGCTGCCGCCAAGCTGAGGATCGGGCTCCGGAGCGGTCGCCGGCCCAGGGTTCACGCGCGCTCGGTAAGGGCCGTCCTCCGCCTCCTCGGCCTCATCCTCGTCGTCACCCTGATTATTGGTGGCGGTGGCGGACGGGACCGGAACGAGATTCACGCCGCCTCGCCCGATCGGGCCGGGCGTCGAGACCTTGCGAGCGGGCACCGCACACCGATGCGCACCGGCCACCAGCCTGCCCTCGGCCTTGGCCAGGCCGGGACCAATCGCGCGCGGGACGGTCCGCGGGATCCGCCCCTTGCGCCAGGTCGCGCCTAAGAGCAACAGGCTGTGTCCGTTATCAATCGCGGCAATCGCGACGCAGGTCCGATGCCGGCGCAACGCCGCCCGGCTGTTGCGCAACGCGCCCAGCACGCGCGATCGCTGCCGCGGAGCGAAATTCCGCTTCCCGAGCTTGAGCACCTGCCGCTGCGCCGTAGCGATCTGCTGAGCCGGAGTCTGGCGAGGCTTCTTACGAGCGACCGCACCCGCCGGAAGCGCAAGCGCGCCAACCAGCACGACGACCACACCAAGCCGCCACCGCGCCAACCCAATAAGCCAGAGAGCTCCACCCACCAGAGGGACCGTACCCGCACGCGCTGGGCGTTCGCATCAGGGGACCACCCTGACGTTTGCAAAAAATGTCCTCGGTCAGCCAACCCGCGAGACGGTCCAGGCTGCACCGGAAGGACAGCTCCACCGCCCACGCGTGCACACCTTAAGGGCCCAGAGCTAGTCCGCCGGGGCGGCTCAAGTCGGCCCGTCGCGCTCCTCGCGCATGATCTCGGTGACGTGCGCGACGCATTCGTTGCAGATTGCGACCGACGGTGTAGGACCGCAGACCATGGTCTTGACGTCGGCGTAGACCTTCCCGCAGAACGAGCAGCGAAGGGAATCGTGGCCGACGTGCCCCGATTCGGGTTCGGATCCTTTCTCGAAGCCTTCGTCGGGCACGAGCGTTGATGCTAGCCACGCGCCGCAGTTCCTCAGACGGTCCCTTCCAAATACCATGTCTCGGCGTGCGCGGCCGAAACCAGGCTTCACGTCGCCAGGTCCGTTCACTGCGAGGTCTGTCACGGTGACGCCCGCGCGGGCCGACGCGCACGCGTTCTGGCTGCGCGCGCCCGGCTGCGGGGAGATCCGGCCGGTCGAGCTGCCCGAGCCGGGGCGCGACGACGTGATGGTGCGCACGTTGCGATCCGGCGTCAGCCGCGGCACCGAGACGTTGGTGTTCCGGGGCGGTGTGCCGCCGACGCAGTACGCCGCCATGCGGGCACCATTTCAGGAGGGGGACTTCCCCGGGCCGGTCAAGTACGGCTACCTCAACGTCGGCGCCGTGGAGCAGGGACCGGCGGAGCTGCGTGGCCGCACTGTCTTCTGCCTGTATCCGCATCAGACCGCCTACGTCGTGCCGGCCGGCGCGGTGACCGTCGTGCCCGAGGGCGTGCCACCCGATCGTGCCGTGCTGGCAGGCACCGTCGAGACCGCCGTCAACGCCCTGTGGGACGCCGCACCGCTCGTCGGCGACCGGGTCACGGTCGTCGGCGCCGGGATGGTCGGCTGCTGCGTCGCACGCCTGCTGAGTCGCTTCCCGGCGGTCCAGGTCACGCTCGTGGACGTCGATCCGGGCCGGGCCGACATCGCGGCCGCACTCGGCGTCGAGTTCGCGCTGCCAGCCGGCGCCGACGACGGTCGCGACCTGGTCGTGCACGCCAGCGCGACGTCCGCCGGCCTCCAGCGGTCGCTCGACCTGCTCGCGCCCGAGGGCACGGTCATCGAACTCAGCTGGTACGGCGACGCCGAGGTCCGGCTTTCGCTGGGCGGCGCGTTTCACTCACGCCGGCTCGGTATCCGCGCCAGTCAGGTCGGCACCGTCTCCCCCGCCCGCAGCGGACGCCGCACGACGGCCGACCGGCTGGCACTCGCACTCGAACTCCTCCGCGACCCTGCCTTCGACGCGCTCGTCACCGGGCAGTCCCCCTTCGGCGAGCTGCCCGACGTGATGGCCCGGCTGGCCGCGGGGAGTCTGCCGGCGCTCTGCCACACCATCACCTACGACGGGGGGTAAATCGTGTTCAGCGTGACCGTCCGCGATCACATGATGATCGCCCACAGCTTCCGCGGTGACGTGTTCGGGCCCGCGCAGCGCCTGCACGGCGCGACGTACGTCGTCGACGCCACCTTCCGCCGCGCGGCCCTCGACGCCGACAACATCGTGGTTGACATCGGTGCAGCGGCCGAGCAGCTCCACGCTGTGGTGGGCGAGCTCAGCTACCGCAACCTCGATGACGAGGCCGCTTTCGCGGGGATCAACACGTCCACCGAGGCGCTCGCCCGGGTGGTGGCTGATCGACTTGCCGACAGGGTCCACGCCGGGGCCCTGGGCGACACCGCTCGGCAGCTGGACGGGCTGGTCGTGACTCTGCATGAGTCCCACATCGCCTGGGCGAGCTACGAACGGCCGCTGTGACAGCTGTGCATGTCGTCGTGCCCGACGGCATCGACGACCCGGCTCGGCCGAGCGGAGGCAACACCTATGACCGCCATCTCCGCCCTGAGCTCACGTCGCTCGGCTGGTCGGTGCACGAACACGCCGTACCCGGCGGCTGGCCGCGACCTGACGCGGCGTCGTTCACCGCCCTCGCCGATGTGGTCCGGCAGATCCCCGACGACGCGCTCGTGCTGCTTGACGGACTGGTGGCCTCGACGGCCCCCGACGTGCTGGTGCCGCAGGCGCGTCGGCTGCGCTTGATCGTGCTCGTGCACATGCCCCTGGGTCACCGCCCGGCAGATGACGGGGGCGGGGTCCCCCGGATGCGGGAACGCGCGGTCCTCTCGGTCGCCGCCGGCGTCGTGACGACCAGCGCATGGGCCCGGCGCCGGTTGCTGGAGCTGTATCCGTTGGCCGCCGACCGGGTGCACGTCGCGGAGCCCGCCGTCGACGCCGCCGACCTCGCAACCGGAACCGCGGCCGGCGGGGCGCTGCTCTGCGTCGCGGCGGTGACCTTCGACAAGGGCCACGACGTCCTGCTCGATGCGCTGGCGGCGACGATCGACCTGCCGTGGCGGTGCGTGTGCGTGGGCAGCCTGGACCGCGACCCGGCGTTCGTGCAGAGTCTCCGCCGCCGCTCACTGGACGGCGGGCTGGGCGACCGCGTGTGCTTCTCGGGACCACGGACCGGACCCGATCTCGACCGCAGCTACGGCGCGGCGGACCTGATGGTGCTGGCGTCGCGCGCCGAGACGTATGGGATGGTCGTGACCGAGGCTCTCGCCCGAGGCGTGCCGGTCCTCGCCGCCGAGGTCGGCGGACTGCCGGAGGCCCTCGGTCACGGCGCCGACGGGACCCGACCGGGGCTGCTGGTGGCACCCGACGACCCGGCGGCACTCGGCGCCGCGCTCCGGGCCTGGCTCGGCGACGGCGAGCTGCGGGCGCGGTTGCGCCGGGCCGCGCGCGAGCGGCGCGAGTCGCTCCCCGGGTGGTCGACCACCGCGCGCGTCCTCGCAGATGTCCTGGCCGGGGCGTCTTGATGACCGTCGAGGGCATCCGGGTCAGCAGGGGATGGCTTGCCCTCCGCGAACCCGCCGACGCCGCGGCCCGTGCACCCGACCTCGTCGGACACCTGAACCGACTGCTCCCGGCAACCGGCGGCCAGGTGATCCACGACCTCGGCTGCGGCACGGGCGCGATGGGCCGCTGGCTGGCGCCACTGCTGCGCGGGCCACAGCAGTGGATCGGCCACGACCGCGACCCGGACCTGTTGGCGATCGCCGCCGGCGACCTCCCCGGTCGGGCCGCCGACGGGGCCGCGGTCACCGTCGAGTGCAGGCAGTCCGACATCACCCGGCTGCACCCAGGCGATCTTGCCCACGCCACTCTGATCACCGCCTCGGCGCTGCTGGACATGCTGACCGAGGACGAGCTGGCCAGACTGATCACCGTCTGTGCCGGCGCGCGGTGTCCGACGCTGCTGACTCTGTCGGTCGTTGGTCGCGTCGGCCTGACCCCGGTCGATCCACTGGACCGCCGGGTGGCCGCCGCATTCGATGACCACCAGCGCCGTACGACGGAGAGGGGTCGCCTGCTCGGCCCCGACGCCGTCGCGCTCACCGTCAAGGAGTTGGGCCGACTGGGCGCCGAGGTCGTCGTCCGGCCCAGTCCCTGGCGACTCGGCGCCTTGCAGGCCGACCTGGCGGCGGAGTGGTTCACCGGGTGGGTGGGCGCCGCGTGCGAGCAGCAGCTCGACCTGGCCGCCGAGACCGGCGTCTACACGCGCCGGCGTCTGGCGCAGGCAACCGCCGGACAGCTCGCCGTCACCGTGGACCACGCCGACCTGCTGGTCGTGCCCCTCGGTCAGTCGCTCTCAAAGCGCGGCGAGAGCGCGTAGCGCAGCAGCACGACGTCGCCGATCTGACGGACCCCGGCGAGCGTCGCGCGCCGGCCCGGGTTCCAGGGGAAACGCCCGTCGCTCACAAACCGGGGGGCCCGCGAGTCGCCGACGAAGAAGGGAGCGACGACCAGCTGCAGCTCGTCGGCGAGATTCTCGGTCAAGAACTGGGTGTGCACCTTGCCGCCGCCCTCCACCATCAGCCGCTGCACGCCGCGCTCGCCGAGGTCCTCGCTGAGCCTGCGCATCTCCACCGGCTGGCCACCGTCGACCACGGTCGCCATCGGTCCGAGTCGCGAGCGGGCATCGACCACCCGCGGGCTCGCGCAGTAGACGAGCTTCTCGTTGTCGCCGCAGGTGAAGAAGTCAGCGCATGCGTCCAAATCCACGCGCTCCGTCACGGTGACCTTGATCGGCGACGGCGTGAGCCCACGAGCCGCCCGCTCATCCCGGCGGGCCTGCGAGCGCACCAGCAGCCGTGGGTTGTCATTCCGCACGGTGGCCGCCCCCACCAGGATCGCGTCGCAGGAGGCGCGCACGGCGTCGACCCGGTCGAAGTCGGCGTCGTTGGACAGCTCGAGGCGCCGCGGCGCCGAGCTGCCGAGATAGCCGTCGATCGACATGCCACAGCTCAACAGGGTGTAGGGGCGGTCAGGCATGTGCAGCGCCCTCCGCGAGCGGTGCTTCGATCCGCCCCGGAGGCCGGGTACGACTGAACCATGCCACGACGAGGACGACGGCGCCCGGCAGGCTGGCGACGAGCACCATGACGCCGTAGACGACGGCGGTGGCCACCCCGTGCTGCGCACCCAGGCCGGCCGCGCCGAACACCCATGCGGTCACGCCCTCGCGTGGGCCCCAGCCACCGACGCTGGGCAGCACGATGGCCAGCATCACGAGCAGCGCCAGCGGCAGCATTCGGGCTGGTGGCGCGGTGGTGCCGGCGGTCCGCGCGGCGATCAGGAAGGTGACCGCGTGCCCGGCCACGACCAGCGCAGACGCGAGCGCGACGCCCGGCCACGCTCTCCGGGCGAGCAGCCCATCGCGGATGTCCCCGGCCGCTGCGCTCCGGGCGCGCGCCCACGCAGACCGCGCGCTGCCCGGGCGCGCCCGCGCCAGCAGCCCGACGCCGACCACCACCCCGACAACCCCGATCGCCACCAGGGGCATCGACGACTGCACGGGCGACGGCAGCGCGAGCAGAACGACGACGGTCAGGACGGCCTGCACGACCTGCCCGGCGGAGCGCTCCCATACGACGGCGCGCAGCGCGCGACCGACATCACTCACGTCGCGACCGTGGCTGACGCCACGGTGGACGTCACCCACGATCCCGCCGGGCAGCGTGAGGTTGAGAAACAGCGACCGGTAGTACGCAGCCACCGCCACGGGCAGAGGCAGTTCGATGCCGAGACCACGGGCCACGATCGTCCACCGCCAGGCACAGCACACCGTGGTCAGCAGCGCGAGGCCTGCCGCCGCCGCAAGCGCCCGGCCATCGACCGCGCGCACCCCGTCGAGAAACGGGCCGGCGCCCAGGCGCCAGACCAGGACGCCGAGCGTCACGGCGCAGCCCACCGGGCGGCCCCACACCCACAGCTTCCGGCTCATGCTGTCGCCCGATCTGCTGAGGGGTGGCGCCATCGCGCGCCCAGGGACCCGCGGCGATGCCGCCGGAACGGGGGCTCGAAGACCGACGCGAAGCCCCGCGCGAACACGATCGTCAGCGGGAGCACCAAGGCGAGCGAAACGACGAAGGCCGGAGCACCCTGGCGCACCCGGCCGGCCACGATCTTCTCGTAGACGATGACGACGATCGGGGCGTGTGTCAGGTACAGGCTGTACGAGCACGCGCCGAGGCTGCGTATCGGCCGCGCGTCGAGCATGCGCAGGAGAGGCGCCGGGTGGCCGGTGGCCAGACCGGCCAGAAGGCACGCGATCGCTGGGCCCAGCGCAAGGTCGACCCAGAACAGGTGGTGAAGCGTCCACACCGAACCCTGCCACCAGATCGTCGCCAGCACGGGTGCCGCGGCGGCGAACGCGAGCCCCGCCCACGGCCACGACCGGCGAGCCGCGCTCGCGCCCACGATGCCGGCGCTCAGGATGCCGACTGCGAACAGCGCGGCGAGGTCAGGCGGAGACTGGATCACGAACGTGTCAAGCCGCGAGATGTGAGGGCCGACGATCCCCACCGTCGCCACGACGAGCGTGACCGTGGTGACCATGGCGACGGCGCCCCACCGGCGCACGATCAGCAGCAGCAGCGGGAACAGGACGTACAGCTGGGCCTCGACGGCCATCGACCAGAACGCCGCGTTGGGGCTTGGCGCACCGACGACGTTCTGCACCAGCAGGCCGTTGACGACGACCGATTTGGCGTCGGGCGCTCCGTGCCCGGGCTGCGAGACGACCAGCCACGCCACCGCGAGGCTGAAGGCGAGCGCGGCCCAGTAAGCCGGGAGGATGCGCCGGGCTCGCCGGCGCGCGAACCGGGAGATCCCGTCGAGCCGCCAGCCGTTGCGGGCCGGTGACAGGGCCAGGGAGAAACCCGACAGCACGATGAACACGACGACGGCAAAGCGGCCGTAGATCAACCAACCGGCCCAGAACGGCGCGTGATCGACCGGGTAGCCGGGGAATGCGCGCAGGAAGACGTGGTTCATTACGACGTACAGCGCGGCGAGGCCCCGAAGCCCATCCAGGCCGGCGAGCCGCGGTCGCCGAGGGTCGGCCGTATTCATCGACGAGCTACCGGGACGCCGGCTTCGAGTCAAACGCACCGAGGAAGCGGTTGCGGAAGGCGCTCATCGGCCAGACCGGCGCGTCGGACTTGGGCCGCAGGCCGGTTCCCCAGCCCCAGCTCCCGATCTGCTTGAGCACGTTCGGGTCGTGGGCGATGACCGAGATCGGCACGTCGTGATTGGAGTTATGGCCGCTGACGATCGGCAACGGCTGGTGGTCGCCGACCATGATCATCACGAGCTTCTTGTCGTTGAGGTGCTTCACGAAGGAGATGAGGCTGTTGAGCGAGTACACGATCGACCGGCCGTACGCCGCCTGGACGCGTGGCGGGTTGCTCCAGAACGCCCCCGTCTCGTGGTCTGACGGGACGCGGTTGAAGACCGAGCCGTTGCCGACCTCGTTCCACGGAATCTGCTCAGGGATGCGGTTCCACGGCATGTGGCTCGAGACGGTGTCGACCTCCGCGAACAGGGGTGGGCGCTTGGCCTTCGAGAGCTCGAGGCGCTGCAGCGCCGCGTAGGTGTACTGGTCGGGCATCGACGCGTAGGTGAAAGTGGGTCCCCGGTAGCCGACGTTGCGCCGGTCATAAAGCTTGTCGTAGTGGTAGTACGACGTCCCCTGAGCCCAGTCGTAATCGTTGGACGGCACATCGTCGATCGTCCGCCACCCGGCCCGCCTGAACGCGTCGCTGAGCGTGAACCGATTTGTTCCCACCAACTGGTCATAACGGCGCTGGCTGTTGACCCAGACCCCGGACTGCAGGGTGGAGTGCGCCAGCCAGCTGATACCGCCGTACGTTGATGAGGTGAGGAAGCCGCTCCGGGCCGCGAAGCCGGCGGACGCCAGCTGCCTGTCGCCCTGGCTCAGGGCGGCATCGACCTCCGGCGAGAACGAACGACCCTGCACCGCCTGCTGGCCGTAGGCCTCGACGAACACGAGCAGGACGTCCTTACCGCGCAGACCGGTCAGCAGCTGATTGGTGGGAGTATCGCGGAGGCTGTCGTGCTTGATCTCGCCGGCGAACACGCTCTGGTCGTGGATGTCGGCCTGGACCGCCTTCACGCCGTCGACGACGACGCCCGCGGCCAGCGCGGACGCGATCGGCGTGTGGGAGATGAGTTGCGCGCCGAACACCCAGCAGAGCGCCCAGACAGCGCCGACTCCCCCGATCACCCGGAGGGCCGGACGGCGGTTATCGGCGACAACCTTGGTCAGCCGAAGCATCGACAGAATCAGGGCCGCGACCAGGACGACGACGCCCACCCCGATCCCGACGAGGATCAGGTCGGCCTCCGTCCGGCCGACCAACTCGCGCAGGGTCGTGAGCCCGATTCCGACCGAGCTCGTGTCCCCGATCGGGTCGAACGGACGGTTGAACGTCGTGAAGAACCCGAAGTCGAGGACCTTGAGGAAGACCACCAGCGCGAGCGCCAGTCCAGCGATCACGGCCACGATCCGTCGAGGAACGGCGGGCAGGCAGAGGGCCACCGCGATCAGGACGACGCCCTCGAGCGGGATCCTCAGAAACCCGCTGAGCGTGAGGTACTTCGGCTGGTCTGGAGCCACGAGGATGACCCACACGAGCAGCGCGGCGAGAACCGTGAGCACGACGGCGGTGTTTCTTCGCGCGCGTCCGCTTTGGCCTCCGGGGCCGGGCGGAGTGGTGACGACGAGATCGGACGATGGATCCGCAACCGCTGCGATTCGAGGGTGCGTGGCGTACTGGCGGCTCCACAGCCACCACACGTCGCGGCCGAACGACTCGGCGAGCAGAGCGAGGGCCACGACAAGGGCGGCCCCGGTGAGCGCCGGCGGCAGGACGCCTGCCGCCGCGATCGCCAGGACAATCCCCTGTGTGGCCGCGACGACCTTGCGCCAGTAGCGCGCAGGCAGCGGCTCACGCAGCCACGGCAGCGGCCACCCGGCGGCGAGGAACACGTAGCGTGCCGCGCCGATCGCGAGCACCCAGGCGCCGGCCGAGCGGGCGACAAACACGCTGAGGACGAGGATCAGGAACGCGTCGACCTCGGCGTCGAAACGCGCGCCCAACGCCCCCGTCGTCGTCGTGCGTCGCGCGACCCATCCGTCGACCGCGTCCAGCGCCAGCGCGAGCGCGGTGAGTGACACCAGCAGTGTGAGCGGCGCGGGTTGTTCGAATGAGCCCGCGATCAGCGCCGCGACGCCGACGGCGAGCGTGGCCCGAGCCAGGGTCACCCAATCGGCCGGCCCCAGCCGATCGACGCGGTAGCGGGAGAGGCCGCCCGCCAACGCCGCGTTCATGATCACTCCGCAGGTGACTCCGGCGACCCAACCGACGGGGCCGAGGCCGGCGCCGCCGAGCCCGGTGGTCTCCGCGAGTGCGGCGACCAGCGCCACTTGGGCGATCAGCGCGGTCACCGGCCCGGTCTGGACCGTTCGCATCGGGCGTCCGTGGGACCTCGTCTCGGGCAACAGGCGGTAGAGCGTCATGCTCGCTATGACGCCGGAGCGACGCCAAGCCTTCCCGGCCGCGGGCTGACATCCTGCTGAAGCGTGCAGCAGGACGACCGCGCTCCGTTCGCCTACGCCCTCCAGCGAGCGCGCGTGTCGGCGTACGCCTCCGGCGAGTTCGTTGAGCAGGAGAGCTTCATGCGCGCCGGAGAGATTCGCGCTCTGGCGGGTCAGGCCGGCATCACACCGGGCGTCTCCGTGCTGGACCTGTGCTGCGGAGTTGCCGGGCCGGGACGGTTCATCACGCAGGAGTTGGGCTGCACCTACCTGGGGGTCGACTACAGCTCCAGCGCGCTGGACATCGCCCGTGAGAGGGCCGGCAACCTTCCCTGCCGCTTCGAGGTCGCGCGAATCCCGCCGATCCCGGCCGGCCCGTTCGAGGTGGTGCTCCTGCTCGAGACGATGCT
>DATAUL010000211.1:0-7801 GCA_036268255.1 Solirubrobacteraceae bacterium
TCAGAGATGCCCCGAGTCTGGCAGGGCATCTCCGTTCGAGGCATGCGGCCCGCAGTGATGTCCGCCCGGCGCCGGCACGTCGAGCGCCGGGTTGCGGTCGAAGAAGCCGTTGGGCTTGAGCATGAAGCCGATCTTGCCGACGGGCATCACCGGCCAGTCCTCGGGACGCGGGATGTGATGGTGGCCCATTGAGTACCAGACGACGATGTCCGTGTCCTCGGTCGGCCGATCGGCCTCGATCCATTTCGGCAGCCCGTCACCACCCGGGTACTGGTTGGGGTACTCCCCGGCGGCGAACCGCTGCTCCGGATCGTGCGGCGTCACCCAGACGTGCCCGGTGATGAAGCCGGCCCGCTTGGCCACCGAGGAGTCGGGGTGCACGAAGCAGGCGGCGTTGCCGCCCGGCTCGAGCTTGTAGCCCACCGGTGAGCCGAGCCCGTTTCGCACCGACGGGTTGACGATCTTCCAGTACCGGGCGCTGGCGGGATCGACCAACCGGCCGCTCTGGCCCTCGGAGGCGAGCACCGTCTGGTGCGGACGGAAGGCGTTGCCCCACGGGTTCCCGGGCCCCTCCGGCTCGGCCTCGGTGTTGACCTCGACGAGCGAGTTGCTCTGGCCGTCGACCATCATGTCCAGGCGCACGTTGAAGTAGTGCTGGTGATATGGGGCGGTGAGTCCCGGAGCGACGAGCGTGGCGTACGGCGTGGGCTCGCCGTCGGCCACCGCTCCCGTCGAGACGATCCCGGTGAGCTTGACCTCGACCTCGATCGCGCCGTCCTGCTGGAAGTACCAGTAGTAGCCGTACTCGTAGTTGCCGACGGTCGCCACGAACGAGAGCACCAGGCGGCGGCTGCGCCGCACCTCGGTCTCCCCCGTACGCCAGTCGATGTGCTTCCACAGCAGTGAAGCGTCCTCCTCATGCAGGCAGATGGCGTTCTTGATCAGCAGGGGCTCGCCGGCGGCATCGCACAGGACACCGTCGAAGTACTGGATCTCGCCGAGGCAGTCGCACCCCAGCTCAAGCGAGTTGGCCAGCGCACCGATCCCGTACTCGCCGATGTCGAAGGCGTTCTTCCACACGTGGGTCGGTGCCACCTCGGCGTAGGGCACGACCATCTCCGAGAACGAGGCCCGGTAGAGGATCGGCCGCAGCCGATCGCCGTCCTCGTAGCCGACGGTGTGCAGCACGAGTCCCTCACGCGCCGTGAAGCCGATCCGGATCCGCCATTTCTGCCAGCGGATCTCGTGCCCCTCGACCGTGAAGCTCGTCCCCTCGGGCTGGGTGATCTCGATCGGCCGCAGATCGTCGCGCATCTCGCCCACATAGGCGGGTGTGTAGTTGCCGTCCTGCGGCGGCAGCGGCGCGATCCCGTGGTCCTCGATCCGGACAAGCTCCATCCGGTTGAGGTCGACGAACGCAATCAGGCCCTCGATGGGCCGGGCGTAGCCGTTGTCTCCCCGCTCGCGGCGGACCCAGCTCAGCGCGCGCGACAGCCGTATCTCATTGCCGAGCTCCCCGCCGGCCGACCACGGGTCGACCATGACCAGGTCCATGTCGGTGATCCCGCGCTTGGTCATCGCCGCGATGTAGTCCGGATGGCGCTTGAGCATCTCCTCGCACTCGACGAACTCCTCGCGCGTGATCCGTGGCTGCACGCCGGGGACCGGACGCCACTCCAGGACCTCACCCTCGTCGAGGGAGACGACGGCCTCGTGCACGGCGCCGTCGGCGCGGTCCCACAGGATGATGAACGCCTGGCGGGGCACCATCCCGATCGCGGGCCAGCCGAGGACCTCGTCTTTGCTGGGCTCGTGCAACTCCACGGTCGAGAAGCGCACGGTGTCGGCCAGTTCCTTCTCGCGGCGGAGGATCGCGACCGCGGATGTGATTTCCTCGGCGGTGAGGGGCTCGAGCGGATGCGGCGCGGCGTCCCGTCGGTCCGCGGGGGTGACGGGCGGCAGATGGGTGCTGGTCATCGATTCTCGGCTCCTTGCTCTCGTTGCCTCACGGACAGGGTCTCAGGCGGGGAGGGGTGCGCCGGCCAGCTCGTCGGCCTGCGGAGCTTCATACACGAGACGCCCGATCGAGCTGTGGCGCTCGGCGTCCACCCGCCGCAGGTACAAGCCGACGACGATCCCAACGACGAAGATCGCCAGTACCGCCCACGGGATGATCTGGATGAAAAGCACGCCGCCGGCACCCGAGAGCGCGGCGCGGTTGGCGATCAGCAGGTAACAGGCGGCGATCATCGCCACGCCCCCGACGACGGGGGCCACGAGCGTGCGCCACCAGTGGAAGCCGTCGCGGGCCTCGGTGAGGAAGTAGCGGACGATCGCCACCGAGCAGAGCGCCTGTACGAACAGGATCCCGAGCACGCCGAACAGCGGAACGTAGGTGCCGAGCTTGAGCAGCGCGGCCGAGTCGCTGGAGTCCGACGCGGTGAAGCCGACGAGCCAGAGGAGCACGAGCACGGTCACGAGCATGCTCGCCTTGTGTGGTGAGTGGTGCTCGTTGTGGGTGTCGGCGAAGTGCGCGGGCAGCAGGCGCTCGCGGGCCATCGAGAAGGTGTACCGCGCGGATGTGTTGTAGAAGGCGGTCGCGCAGGCAAAGCCGCTGGTCACAATCAGGACCTTGAACGCGTCGGTGAGCGACGCTCCGAAGAAGTGGGCGGTCAGCGGGTAAAAGGCCGACTCGGTCTTGCCGGCGAACTGGTCGGCAACCGCCTGGGCCGCACCCGTCTGGCCCCATCCGGTGACGAACATGTAGGCGACGAAGGTGTAGAGGATGCCCAGGCCGATCACCGAGATGTAGGTGGCCGGGCCCATCAGCTTCCTGGGCTCGCGCGATTCCTCGGCGTAGTTGGGCGCCATCTCGAAGCCGACCCAAGACCAGAACGCGCCGAACAGCGCCACGCCGCCGGCGGCGGCGCCGAACACCTTGATCGCCGCGGAGTTGTTGAACAGCGCGCCGGGATTGAGCGGGGCGCCGCTGAGGCCGTGGGCGCCGCTGAGGCCGTGGGCGCCGCCCTGGACGAGGATGGCGACGCCGAGCACCACGAGCGCCAGCACCTCGAGGGTCAGGAACACGCCGAGCACCTTGGCGGTCAGCTCGATGTCAAACCACGACAGCGCCGACATGAGCGCCAGCGCCACGATCTCGACGACCCACGCCGGGACGTTGATGGAGAGGAAGTCCTGCAGCGTCGTATGGGCGAAGTAGCCGCAGACGCCGAGCACCGACGCGGCGAACGCGATGTAGCAGAGCCAGATCAGCAGCCCGGCCCCGGTGGCCACGGTCTGGCCGAGGCCATGGGAGATGAAGCTGTAGAAGCCCCCCGCCGCGGTCACCCGCTTCGCCATCGCGACGTAGCCGACCGAGAAGATGGTCAGCGCGACGGTCGCGATGATGAACCCGGCCGGCGCCGCTGAGCCACCGCCCGAGACGGCCACCGGCACGTTGAAGAGCATCGCCGCGATCGGCGCCGCGCCGGTGACGATCATGAACAGCACCTGCGGCAGGCCGACGGCATTTCCGGCCAGCCGTCCCGGTGGTCTGCGGGTGGGCGAGGCGGTCTCCGGCGGGGCGGCAATCGATGCCATGGTCGGCCTCCTGCGACGGACGGCGGCACCGCCGTCGGCTCTCGGTGGAACGGATCAGCTGCGTCGCGGAGTCTGTTTTCCGGCCCGGCGGCTGTCTTTGGCCCGATGGCGAGGAATCGACCCCGTCGGATTGGCCCTGCTTACGGCTCCTGCGCTGCCGCAGCGGTGCGCAGATCGACCTGGCCCGAGCCGATCACCGGGTCGTAATCGCCAAGCCCCTCCCAGCGGATCGGGCTGAAAAACAGGTAGCGCGCAGCAGAGTCGTGATCGGGGTCCGGGCGGGTCAACGCGTGGTAGAAGATGTAGGTCCGGCCGTCGGGCCCGAGCACGGGGGCCGAGGAGCCGCCCGGGCCGACGTAGCCATTGCCCGAGCGCAGCGCGGGCCTGCTGTCGAGCCGCTGAAATTGGGAGACGAGCGGATCCTGGGAGGCGCCCACCCCGATCGCGTAGCTGCCTGTCCACGTCGAGGCGCCGCTGTAGAACAGGTAGAACCAGCCGTCGCGGTAGTACTCCTCGGGTCCCTCGACGGTGCAGGTTCGGCGCGGAGTGCGGCACTCCCACCCGGGCTGGGTCCACAACGCCTGGTGGATGGTCGGGCTGATCGTGAGCCCGTCCGGCGAGAGCCGTGACACCCAGATCGAGCTGTGCTGCTCGGCCCAGAACAGGTACAGCTGGCCCGTTGTGCCGTCGCGCACGACGCTGGGGTCGATCACCCCGCCGTAGTTCTCGTGCTCGCGCGTGACCGCATTGAACTGGCCGCGGAAATGCAGGACGCGGCTCATCCACGGGCCGTGCAGTGACCGGGATGTGGCGACCGCGATCAGCATGTTGGAACCGGCTACGGTTCCACCGCCCGGGTAGTGCAGAGAGAGCCGCCGCGGATTGTGCTCAGCGGCGAAGTACAGCACCCACCGGTTCCCCATCCGATACAGCGCCGGCGCCCAGTAGTGGCCGTCGCGCGGCGCGTGTAGCGCCCACCACGGCTGGTTGCGCTTGGTGAACACGGAACCGATCTGCTTCCAGTGCACGAGGTCGTTGGATTCACGCAGCGGAAACACATCGGGGGCCCTGTCGCTCGTGCAGGCCATGTGGTACCGGTAGCCCGCGACCCGGGCGTCGACGATCGTCGGATCCGGGCAGCTGAGCAGCTTCTTGCCGTCGCGGACGGGCTGGGCGTGGGCCGCCGACGCCGGGAGCGCCGCGGACACCGCCGCGAGGATCAGCAAGCGCCTCATGTCAGCTGGAATGGCCCGAGCGCCGCGACGGCGGGGCTCTGGGTGGGAACGAGCGTCGCCAGCGCGGTCAGCCGGAGCGAGCGCGAGCGCTTGACCAGCTTGCGCCCGCGCGCGGTCGTGCGGATCTGAACGGCGCTCGGGCCCAGCCGGCCGATCCGGGTGCTGCCGCTGGCGACGAGGACGAGCCCGTGGCGGTCGGCCGACAGCTGGGCGTGGGCGCCGAGATACCAGTCGACCGTCACCACCCCGGTGACCGGCGGGTCGAAGGCCAGCCGGTAGCCCCGCCTGGTCTGCAGTCCGATCGCGACCGCCAGCGTTCGGTCGTGGGGAATCAGCTGACCGCTCAGCGACGCCTGGACCTGCTCGGGAGCCGGCGCGATAGCGGCCGACTGGGTCGAGGCGACCGCGTAGCTCGTGTTCGCGTTGCTGGCGGTCACGATCACCACCAGCCGCGCGCCGAGGTCAGCGGCAGCCGGCGCGTATGTGCTCGTGGTCGCGCCGGGGATGCTCGCGCAGGCCGGGCTGCACGCCTGCCATTGGTACGCGTAGGCGATCGGGCCCTGGCCCGACCACTCGCCCGGGGAGGCGACCGCCGTCCCGCCGAGGGCGACGTCGCCGGAGATCGCCGGTGACACGTCGTTCTCCAGCACGCCCGGGTAACCGGTGGCCGCCGAGGCGCCGGCCGGCGCGGCGGCGAGCACGGAAAAGACCGCGAGCGCGGCAAGCCTCGATGCGCACCCCATCGCCGTGGAATCGTAACTCGCGGCCAGCGGCGGCGAGTTACGACGAGCGCCGCCGGGTCAGACGGTCTCCTTGGCGCGCTCGGTGGAGCCCTCCAGAACCGGCCCCGGCCCGGGCGGCAGTGATGGGCTGGGGTCGGCCGTGCGCTGCTCGTAGGCGCCGCGCGCCAAGTGGTCAGGGTTGACCAGCACCTGATCGCCCTTGAGGATTTTCGTGACGAAATCGGCAACGCCGCGAGGGACAAGGTTCATGCCGCGAAACAGGGCTTGCATGGCACGCGGGACCCACACGTCGACCCGGCCGGTCTGGACGGCCTCGACGATCGCCTCGGCGACGTCCTCGGGCTCGACCACCTTGATCCCGCGGGTCCGCTGCAGGCCCGATCCCAGCTCGGTGTTGACGACAACCGGCATCACGATCGACACGTCGATATCGGTGCTGCGCACCTCGGCTCGGATCGCCTCGCTGAGCCCAACAACGGCGTGCTTGGTGGCGCAATACGTGGCCCCGCCCGGAAAACCGCCCTTACCGGCCACCGAGGCGATGTTGACGAGGTGGCCGCGGTTGCGCGGCAGGAAGCGCTTCAACGCGAGCTTGGATCCGAGGATGACGCCGTTGAGATTGATGTCGATGATTCGCGCGGTCGTCGCGTCGGTCTCGGCGACGAACGGGCCGATCGGCATGATCCCCGCGTTGTTGATCAGCACCTCGAGCGGACCGAGCTGACTCTCGACTTCGGTGAGGAAGCCGTCGAAGCTGACGCGGTCGGTCACGTCGAGCGCCAAACCGATCGTCCCCTGGCCGAGCTCGTCGGCGGTCTGGGCGGCCAGAGCCTGGTCGATGTCGCCGATCGCGATCCGAGCGCCCTGTGCAATCAGCGCGCGGGCGGTGGCGCGTCCGATTCCCCGGGCTCCGCCCGTGATGGCGACGACGGTGCCGGTGAGCGATTTCGGGGCCTTGGCCATTGACACTCCTCCTCGGTTTCAGAAACGCGGTGCGGTGGCGCGGTACTGAAGGGTACCGCCCGCGGGCGCTCAGGGCAGCGCGCGCCGCCCGCACCCACGCCTGACGGGAGGCAGTCCCATGTCGGGCAGGATCGGGCGGCGATAGCAGGCGATCGTGTCGCCCGCTCCGGGATGATGGATACGCGCCCGGGCGACCAGCGTCGTGTCGTCCCGGACCCGGAAGCGGCTGACCCCGACCAGGGTGAACGGGCCCCGGCTGGTCACCGCTTCGTAGAAGTAGACCGGCGGAGAGCGAAAGCGACCGTGCAGGGGGTGGACGCTGGCCTGAAGTGCCGCATCGAGCCATGGCGAGGCGCCGTTGCGCTCGCGGGTGACGGCGAGATCGACGAGCGGATCGACAGTCACCAGACGCGGTGCCGAGTGGTCGTCCCCGTCGGCGGCGCGCAGCTTGAAGTTCTGCTCCATCCACGGGCAGGCGTTCTCGACGTTGCGGTCCGGGCAGGCGGGCAGCACGACCGTTGCCCCGGTCGCCGGTGCCGGCCGACCCTCCACCGCATTCCACTGGCGATACGGCGCCGTGGCCACCTGGAGTTGCAATGGCGCGTAGCGGTTGAAGATGCCGCCCACGCCGGCCGGCACCCTCACCGAGAGGCGTCCGAGCGGGATCGAGGAGGGATGCGGCGCGCCCAGCGACACCGTCGCATGCTGGGGCGTGCGCAGCGCGGTCCCCGCGCGGGCGTCGACCACACCGGCGCTACTGGTCGCCTCGAGCGTCACTGAATACGTGGTCCCGGGCTCCAGGCCGCCAACCGAGGTCTGCACCGGTTGCGGGGTGTCGTACGCGGCGAGGGCGACCGGCGCGCTTTGGACCACGGGGCTGTGTCCGGAGGTGTCGGACAGGATCCAGTCGTAGGTCGTGATGACGCCGCCGGGGTTGATCGTCGCGCCCAGCTTCGCCGTCGTGAAACCGGTGGCGACCGGCTGTCCCACGGTGACCACCGGCGCCGACGGGGTGCTCCCGGGCGGTGGGGTCGCAGGCGGGCAGGTGATCAGCGGCGGCAGCGGCACGCAGGTCGCCGCCGAGGCCACGCCCTCGGGCAGCGTGAGGGCGACGACGAGAGCTGCCACGGCCGTCGTACATCGCACCATCGCCCGAGTGACCATCGGCGCCGATCCTATGTGAAGCCGATCGCGCTCGAGCCGGTCTGGGCCGCGCCGGTCACATCCGTCCAAGACGGAGAGCTTTCGTCAAGGCACCAG
>DATAUL010000212.1:0-5011 GCA_036268255.1 Solirubrobacteraceae bacterium
CAGGGGCTGCTCGACCTGCGCTCCGAGAACGCCCGCCTGAAGCTGGTCACGCGGCTGTTTCGCGCCGCCACCAAACGCCTGGACTTCGTCGACCGCGCGCAGGCGCGGGCGCGCTCCAACGGCAAGGTCCGCTTCGGCTGAGCCCGCCGCCCCCGTCAGGGCGCGCCGGCGACCAGCGTGAACACGACCATGAAGAGGCCGAACACCAGGCAGTAGATCGCGAACGGCCGCAGGTTGCCGCGCTCGAAGTACTTGCTGAGGAAGTGCACGGTGATCACCGCGGCGACCGCCGAGAACGCCGCGGCGAGGAGGGCGGCGCCGCGGATCCCGTGGTCGCCCAGCGGCCCGGTGAGGTCGCCGATCTTCAGCAGGCCCGCGGCGAGGATCGGCGGGGTGGCCAGGTAGAAGCCGAACTTGGCGGCGTCGGAGTTGTTCAGGCCGCGCATCAGTCCGCCGGTCATGACCACGCCGTCGCGGCTGATGCCGGCGATCAGCGCGGCGCTCTGGGCGGTCCCGATGATCGCCGCCTCCCGGTACTCCAAGGTGTCCAGGCGCCGGGCGCCCTCGGCGTTCAGGCCCTCCCGCTGGGCCAGCTCCCGTACCTCGGCGTTGCGCCGGTAGCGCTCGCCGGCGAGCAGGATGAAACCGTTGACGATCAGGAAGATGGCGGCGGCGAGGGGCTTGGCGAACAGGTCGCGCAGCGGATGCTCGAGGAGCAGCCCGAGGATCCCCACCGGGATCGTCGCGATGATGATCAACCACGCCAGCCGCTCGCTGGGTGTCTCGACACGTCGCTTGCCCAGGGTGACGAAGAAGGCCCTGATGATCCTGATCCAGTCGCGCCAGAAGTAGACGAGTAGGCCGATCGCGGACCCGACATGCAGCATGACCACGAAGGCCAGCCACGGCGACTCGGCCTGCGACTGCCAGCTGACGATGTTGTGCCAGCGAAACAGCGTCGGGAACAGGACGGTGTGCCCCAGGCTGGAGATCGGGAACAGCTCGGTCACTCCCTGGAGGAGTCCGAGAATGATCGCCTGGGCACTGGTGATCAGGTGGGTGGCGGCGAGGGCGAGCATGGCGCGGGCAACAGTAGCCGTCCGACCGTTTTGGGGCTAAGCGCCCCGCGCCGGCTCTCATCTGCCGCTCATCCCGACAGGCCGCAGGCGCGCTGCGCCGCCTGGGCGGCGAACAACGTCGCCTGCGACAGCTCCTTGCGGGTGCGCGCCGCGCTATCGGGGAACGAGATCGTCCCGTGCTGAAGCTTGATCCGGTAGTCGAAGACGGTGCCGGGCGTGGGTTTGATCGTCAGCCCGCGGCGGGCATCGTTGTCGAGGTCCTGGGCCAGGTCCCGGGCCTCGATCAACAGCGCGTCCGGCAGGGTGCGGGCCTTACCGCCGTCGCAGCTGATCGTGCCGCTGTCGTTGGGCAGCAGGGTCAGCTTCGGGCCCTGGCCGGTCCGTGTCAGCAGGAACAGATCGGCCTGTTGCACGTCGAGGCCGCAGCCGGCGAGGGCCACGGCCAGCGCGGCGACGGCCAGCCCGGTAGCTGCCGCCGCGCGGATCGCCCGGCGTTCGGTCACGACCCGTCGACGACGGTGGCCGCACCGCCGCGCCGCGGGTCTCCCCCGCCTTCGAACGAGCCGTCAGCCTCCCGGGCCACCGCCTGAGCGCCGCCGAAGAACAGGTTGCGATCGCGAAACGGGGCGAGCGTGTAGCCCGCGGCCTGAAGGACGTCGGCGTCGACGCCCGGCTCGGTGTAGACGACGCCATCCTCGAAGTGGACCCGGGGGGCGTCGATCGCCGCCTGGGCGGACATCCCGTCGTCGATCGAGTGAATGATCGTCTGCAGGATCGCGGAGCGGATCCGATTGCTGCCTGCGCTGCCAACCGCCAGCACCGGGACGTCGTCGCGCAGCACGACCGTGGGCGACATCATGCTCGGCATCCGCCGCCCCGGGGGGTAGCGGTGGAAGCCGAGCGGATTGAGGTCCTGCTCGCCGAGCATGTTGTTGAGGTGTACACCCGTGCCGGGGACGATGACGCCGGAGGCCGAGCCGGCCGAGCAGGTCACCGAGCATGCCCAGCCGTCGCGGTCGAGCACGGCGATGTGGGTTGTCGACCCCAGGCGGCCGCCTGCACCTCCGAGAAACGACTTCACGAACGCGGGATCGTCGAGACCGGTGAGAAATTCCGGCGTGCGCTCACGCTGGGTTCTCTCCATGACGGCGACGATCTGGGCGATGCTCGGCTGGCCGGCGATCTCGTCGAGCAGGGACAGCGCCTGGGCGATGAGGATCCCGCCGGCTGACGGCGGCGGGTTGGTCAGCACCTCGTGGCCGCGATACGTGACATAGACCGGCGGGCGGTCGACGACCGCGTAGGCGGCGAGGTCAGTCCGGGTGACGAGTCCGCCGCGGTCAGCGAGCCACACGGCGATCGCGCTGGCGATGTCGCCGTCGTAGAACGGTCGCGAGCCCTCGGTGCCGAGCAGCTCCAGAGCGTCGGCGAGCTCGGGCTGACGAATCCTGTCGCCGGCGCGCACCAACCGTCCGCCAGGGGCGAAGAGCGCCGCGGCCTCGGGCGTGCTCGTGACGATCGGCGTGAGCAGCTCGATGATGTAGGCCTGCATCGGGTTGAGCTCGACGCCGTCGCGCGCGAGTGCGGCCGCCGGCGCGACGAGCTGGTCCAGCGGCACCGTCCCAAACCGCCGGGCCGCCTCGCACACCCCCGCTGGGACACCGTAGGTGCCGACCGATGACTCGCCGACGTGGAACTCCTGCAGCGCGTCTCCGAACGAGATGCTGACCGGCTTGAGCGGACCGCGAGCGCTCAGATCGGCATCGCGTCCGGGCGCCTCGACGAAGAAGTCGAGCAGGGCCACCGCCTCCCCAGGGACCACGACGAGCATGTAGCCGCCCGCCCCCAACCCGGTGAGCAGTGGCTCACAGGCGAACGACGCGAGCATCGCGCCGAGCGCAGCATCGACGGCGTTGCCGCCGTCGCGCAGCACGTCGGCCCCGGCGCGAGCGCTGACCGGATGCCCGGCAGCAACGACGCCGAGCTGCTGCGGCACTAACGCCGAGGAATGAATTCTGGAACGTCGAGATCCAGCGCCGGGCGCCGGACGCGGCTCACCCGAGGCTCACCCGCGGGCTCGCGCAGCGCCCGGCGAGGCTCGGGATCGGCAGGCCGCTGCGTCGGCCGTTCATCGACGCGCGGATGGGCCGCGAACGGATCCTCGTCGCGCCGGCGGCGGGGCTGGTCGCCGAAGCCGGTGGCGACGACCGTCACCCACACCTGGTCCTCCAGCTTCTCGTCGACCATCGCGCCGAAGATGATGTTCGCGTCGGGGTGGGCTGCCTCGGCGACCGCCTTGGCGGCCTCGTTGACCTCCCACAGCGAGATGTCCCGGCCCCCGGTGATCGAGAGCAGAATCGACCGCGCGCCCTCCATGCTCGTCTCGAGCAGCGGCGAGGCGACGGCCTGCTCGGCGGCATCGATCGAGCGGCGGTCGCCGGAGCCCATGCCGATGCCGAGCAGCGCGTTGCCGGCGTCGGCCATGATCGTCCGCACGTCGGCGAAGTCCAGGTTGATCAGCCCGGGCAGCGTGACGAGGTCGGAGATCCCCTGCACGCCCTGGCGCAGTACGTCGTCGGCCACGCGGAACGCCTCGACCATCGAGACTCCGCGGTCCAGCACCGACAGCAGCCGGTTGTTGGGGACGACGATCAGCGTGTCGACCTCGGCGCCCAGGGCTGCAATCCCGGCCTCGGCCTGCTCGCGCCGGCGCGAGCCCTCGAACTGGAACGGGCGCGTGACGATCCCGACCGTCAGGGCGCCCAGCTCGCGCGCGATCTGGGCGACCACGGGAGCGGCACCGGTTCCCGTACCGCCGCCGGCACCGGCGGCGATGAAGACCATGTCCGAGCCGCGGAGGATCGCCTTGATGCGGTCATACTCCTCGCGCGCGGCCTTGCGACCGAGGTCGGGATCCGAGCCGGACCCGAGGCCGCGGGTGACGCCGTCGCCGATGTGCAGGGTCTCGTGGGCCGCCGACAGCTGCAGCGACTGCAGGTCGGTGTTGATCGCCAAGAACTCGACGCCGGAGATGTCGGCCTCGACCATCCGGTTGACGGCGTTCACGCCCGCGCCACCCACGCCGACGACGCGCAGCACCGGGCCACCGGCGGCGGCCGGCGGCGGCGGCGGCGCCCATGCCTCAAGTTCGCGCTCGGAGCGGGCGTAGACGTCAGGCTCGTGCGCGGAGGGCGTCACGGGCGCGAGCACGTCCTCCGGGATATCGGCGGAGAACGCGCGGTTGAGCCGCTCCTGGGCCGAGCGCGCCACGGGCTCGGGCTCCGGCACGGGCTGCGGCAGGTCGGCATCGAGCGACGGATGCGGCAGCGAGCGCCGGCGGGGCTCGGCGGGCTCGAGTGGCTGCCCGGGCTCGGCGGCGGCGGGCGTCTCAGCGGCCGCGGGCGGCTCGGCAGCGGCGGGGGGTTCAGCGGGCGGCGCATTGGCCGCGGGCGGCTTCGCGACAGGCTCGGGCTTTGCCGACTCGGCCGGCTCATCCGTCGAGGTCTTGCGAAACAGGTCGGCCAGGGGCCCCTCGCGCATGCTCGCGCGCTTACCGGTTGCCATGTGACAAGACCTCCTTGGCGAGCTGCCTGTAGGCGTGTGCGGCCAGACCGTCCGGCTCGTACTTCAATACTGACATGCCCTTGACCGGCGCCTCCGCAAATCTGACCGTCTTGCGAATGCGCGAGGCGAACACACGATCGCCGAAGTTCTCCTCCAGCAGCTCGATCGCCTCCTTGGCGTGCAGCGTGCGCAGATCCACCAATGTCGGCAGGATGCCCTCGATCTCCACGTCGGGATTGAGGTTCTCCTTGATCATGGCCAGCGTGTTCTGCAGCTGGATCAAGCCGCGCATGGACAGATACTCGCACTGCACGGGGACGATCACCTTGTCGGAGGCCGTCAGCGCGTTGATCGTCAGCAGCCCGAGG
>DATAUL010000213.1:0-1740 GCA_036268255.1 Solirubrobacteraceae bacterium
CACCGCCGGACGGGAGATGTTCAACAGCACTCCCACCGAGGCCAGCATCACGCACAGGTTCGTCGGCGCATAGGAGATGAAGGGCAGCGGAACACCGGTCAGCGGCGCCAACCCGAGCACGACGAAGATGTTGAGGATGCCTTGGCACAGAATCAAGGAGGTCAGGCCCGTCGCCAGCAGCTTCGCATACCGCGTCGCCGCTCGGCGGGCGGTTCGCAGGCCCGCGTAGGCGATCATCCCGTAGAGGGCGACCACCCCCAGGATGCCGAGCACGCCCAGCTCCTCGCCGATCACGGCGAGGATGAAGTCCGTCTGGGCCTCCGGCAGATAGAAGATCTTCTGGACCGACTTGCCCAGGCCGACGCCGACCAGTCCACCGGAGCCGAGCGCGATCTGCCCCTGCACGGCCTGGTAGCCGGAGCCGGACTTCGTCTCGGCCGCCCACGGGTGCAGAAACGATGTCAGACGCGCGCGCTGATATGGCTGCGCGATCGCCAGCAGCACCACGAACCCGACGGCCAGTGCGGCCAGCAGCAGCAGATGGCGGCGCGGCGTCCCGGCGGCAACCAGCAGCGCGGTGATCGTGAACGCCACGACGAGCGCCGTGCCGAGGTCCGGCTCGACGACGATCAGCAGGATCGCCGGGCCGCCGACGACGGCGATCGGAGCCATCGCCTGGCGAAAGCCGCGTGGTCGCTTGGGATGGTCGGCGAGGTACCGGGCGACGTAGAGCACGAGCGCGAGCTTCATCAGCTCCGAGGGCTGGAACTGGATCGGCCCAGCCGCGAACCATCGCCGAGCGCCGTTGACCTGGCGGCCGATGTGCGGGACGAGAACGAGCAGCAGCAGCACGAACGCGCCGAACAGCAACACGCGTACGACCCGCGCGTCGAGCAGCGCCAGTCCGCGACGCTCGAGCACGTGCATCGCGCCCAGGCCGATCGACCCGAACGCGAGGTAGCGGATGAATGTCCCCGCGCCACTTCCACCCGCGCGGCTGAGCGCTCCGAGTGGCGAGGAGGCGCTATAGACCATCACCGCCCCGAAGGCCAGCAGGCACAGGGCCGCCGTCATCAAGATTCGGTGCTCGAGCGGCGGGGCGACGCGCTTGCCGGGGGTGCGCCGGCGCGCGGCGGTCTTCCCCGCCGGCGTCCGCCGTGCGTCCGAGGCCGCGGTGGCCACCTACAACTCCTCTACCAGCTCGCGGAAATGCTGCCCGCGAGCCTCGAAGTTGGGGTACTGGTCATAGCTCGCGCAGGCTGGAGAGAGCAGCACGGTGTCGCCCGGCCGCGCGGCCGCGGCGGCGCCGTGAACGGCTCGCGCGAGCTCCTGACAACGGTGCAGCGGCACGCCGTCGGCGGCGGCGGGCGCGAGGGCGTTGGCCAGCTCCTCGGTCGCCTCGCCGATCAGGTACACCGCCCGGCAGCGCTCGGCCACCGGGCCGGCCAGGGGCGAGAAGTCCTGGCGCTTGCCCCGCCCGCCGGCGATCAGGTGCACGCCGCCGGCGTAGCTGGCCAGTGCGACCAGCGTGCTCGCGACGTTAGTCGCCTTGGAGTCGTTGACGTACGCGACCGGGCGGGCGGGGGCCGTTCCGATTGGCTCCAGCCGGTGAGCGACGCCCGCGAACGTGCGCAGGCCGTCGGCCACGGCGCCGGACTCGAGGCCGCGCGCCAGGCAGACGGCGGCGGCGGCCATCGCGTTGGCGCGGTTGTGCGCGCCCGGCAGCGAGATCTCGTCCGT
>DATAUL010000214.1:0-2416 GCA_036268255.1 Solirubrobacteraceae bacterium
GGCTCACCGGACACATCGTCAACCAGATTCTCGACCAGCGCTCGCTCGACGACCAATCCCGCGCGGGTAGCCGGCAACTCGATCGCCTGCGCCAGCTCCTCACGTCGCATCGGTCCGACGAGCACGTGGCTCGAGCTGAGCAACTCCGCAAAACGAGTGTGCGGGGCACACCGGCCGTAGAAGTCCGCGCGCAAGGCCACCAAGATCAGCGCCCGTCGCTGGGTGTCACCCGCCGCCGCCGCGAGCCGATCCAAGAACGCCGCGCGCTCGCCCTCATCCCCGCATAGCGTGAACAGCTCCTCGAGCTGATCCACGGCCACGACGAGCCGGTCGCCCGGCTTCAACCCCGACAGCACGACGTCCAGCTCCTCCCCTCCAAGCGCTCGCGCCAGCTCCGAGCAGGGCCGCTCGCCAGGCCGCAGCAGAACCTGCCGCCAGCTCGCACTCGCAGGCAGCGCGCCCAGGCTCAACGCCGACAGAAGTCCCGCACGCAGCAGTGAGGACTTCCCAATCCCCGAGGGACCGACGATCCCGACCAGCGTCGATTCCGCCAGCCGAGCGACCAGATCGGACACCACCCGCTCGCGACCGCAGAAATACTCGGCGTCGGAGCGATCAAACGCCGCCAGCCCCTTAAACGGACAGACCGCCCCCTGTTCCGTCACGCCTGCCGACGTCGTGACCGACCGCGCCGCCAGCTCGAGCGCCGGATCCTGACGCAGCACCCGACGCTCGAGCTCCTGGAGCCCGCGGCTCGGCTCAAGACCGAGCTCCTCGCGCAGGAGCTCACTCACCTGCCGGTAGACCTCGAGCGCGTCGGCCTGACGTCCCGCCCGATACAGCGCCAGCATCAACTGCGCGCGCAGCCGCTCCTGCAGCGAATTGGCCGCGACCAGCCCGTCGAGCTCCCCGATCAGCGCCGCATTCGCGCCCAGCGCGAGATCGGCATCGATGCGCTCCATCAACGCCAGCAGCCGCAACTCCTCCAAGCGCCGAATCTCGGGCTGCACACACTCGAGCAGCGCGAGATCGGCCAGCGGCGGGCCGCGCCACAACGCCAGCGCCTCTCGCAGCCGCGCAGCCGCGCACGCGGCATCGCCCGCGCCGAGCAGCCCTCGCGCGTCAGACAGCAGGCGCTCAAAGCAGACGGCGTCGAGCTGCTCGGGCCCGGCCCTAAGCAGGTAACCACCGGGCTGCGTCAAGAGCACCCCGCCGGCGTCGCCGGTCTCCAGCACTCGTCGCAGGCGAGACACCGCGACCCGCGCCGTGTTGAGCGCGCTATCGGACAACTCCTCGCCGAGTAGCTGGTCGACCAGCTGCTCGGTCCGGACCAGCTGGTTGGCATGCACCAGCAACAACGCCAACAGCGCCCGCTGGCGCTCCCCCCCGAGCCGCAGCGGCATCGCGCCGCGCCACGCCTCTAGGGGACCGAGCATCCGGAACTGCAGCAACCCCCAGGGTTCGTCCCCCATGGCAGG
The DNA here is from genome assembly GCA_036268255.1 of Solirubrobacteraceae bacterium. Classification (GTDB taxonomy): domain Bacteria; phylum Actinomycetota; class Thermoleophilia; order Solirubrobacterales; family Solirubrobacteraceae; genus Palsa-465. The sequence goes on from DATAUL010000214.1 coordinate 1,479, forward strand.
CGATTATCCGCGCGCTCAGGCCGTCACGCAACCGGATGTGACAAGACCTGTTAGGCGAATGTCACGAGCACGTCACATCGCCGCGGAACGCTCCCTGCCGACCGGATCGCACCAGGCGATCCACCCAACAGGAGGCCTCTCCATGACTCGCACCATCCTCTTACGCCGGATCGTCGCCGTCGTGGCGGTGGCGCTCGCACTAGCCACGGCCGCCGGCCCAGCCTCGGCCAGGACCTTTGACTTCAACTCCAACGGCTCGCTCGTTCTCAACTCGAATGGCTCGCGCGTTCAAGAGCCAGCCCCGAGCGCCTCTCCAATGGCCAATCCCGCGACCAGCGGCACGAGCATCGCATGGGGCTACATCGCAATCGCCTCAAGCGCCGCCGCGCTCGTGCTTATCGGAGTCGGCGCGGCCGCGACCAGTCGCCGCCGCTCGCGCGAGGACAGGTCACAGCGGGCGACGATCGCCGGCTAAGCACCCGATCGATCGCCACTTCATCTCTCGGTCAGGTCCCGAACAAACGGGCAAGCCGGCCACCGACGGCCGGCCCAACAACAACTTTCACGCATATGCCAGCCGGAGCCTTCTCCCACGCGTTCGGCGGTCGACCGACCGCTCAGGCATCACACCACAAGGAGGCAGTCAAGTGACACACCGCATACATCACTGCGCAGGCGGAATCCTGACGCTCACCATCGTGCTCAGCACCATCGCCGCCCCAGCATCCGCCAGACCCTTTGACTTCAACGCGACCGGCTCGATGATCCAGCAGCCGCTGCCGCCCGAGTTCGCATGCGCCATGCGGCGAGCCATCACCGATCGCCAGATCCCATGCAAAGGGATCTACGAACCAGCCAAAGTTGCAGCGACCCGGCTACCCCATGACACCGGCGACCGCGAGACCCAGCCCAGCTTTCGGCACACTTCATCGCCAAGG